>NZ_CP085344.1:705000-1028441 GCF_020618415.1 Cupriavidus sp. MP-37
CAGAGGCTTGTGTCTCAAGCCTAGCGTTCACACTTATCGGTTTGTTTGCTGTTACAGCCAAGGGTCTGTAGCTCAGGTGGTTAGAGCACCGTCTTGATAAGGCGGGGGTCGTAGGTTCAAGTCCTACCAGACCCACCAAGTTATCCGAGGGGGATTAGCTCAGCTGGGAGAGCACCTGCTTTGCAAGCAGGGGGTCGTCGGTTCGATCCCGTCATCCTCCACCATCACCTGGTACCTTGGATTGGTTGTCAAAGGAAAGCGCTTGCTGAGTGCTTTCCTTTGGCATTGCCAAGCGATCTAACGATCGGCTGTTCTTTAACAATATGGGATGTAGTAAAGGTGTCGCGGTGCTTTGATGAGAAGCACAGTTGTATAACGCGATACCGGGTTGTGATTGTATCAACCAAATGTATTTTAAAGTGATCGAAAGATGACTTGGAATACGGCACAAATGCGAGAACTCAACCTGTAGTGAGGGTGTCCTTGAGACACACTTGTTATAGGGTCAAGCGAACAAGTGCATGTGGTGGATGCCTTGGCGATCACAGGCGATGAAGGACGCGGTAGCCTGCGAAAAGCTTCGGGGAGCTGGCAAACGAGCTTTGATCCGGAGATGTCCGAATGGGGAAACCCGGCCCGTATGGGTCATCCCTTGCTGAATACATAGGCAAGGGAAGCGAACGCGGCGAACTGAAACATCTAAGTAGCTGCAGGAACAGAAATCAACCGAGATTCCCAAAGTAGTGGCGAACGAAATGGGAAGAGCCTTGCACTCTTTAGCAGGACTGTTAGCAAAACGGGATGGAAAGCCCGGCCATAGCAGGTGATAGCCCTGTATGCGAAAACAGACTTGTGGAACTAGGTGTGCGACAAGTAGGGCGGGACACGTGAAATCCTGTCTGAAGATGGGGGGACCATCCTCCAAGGCTAAATACTCGTGATCGACCGATAGTGAACCAGTACCGTGAGGGAAAGGCGAAAAGAACCCCGGGAGGGGAGTGAAATAGATCCTGAAACCGCATGCATACAAACAGTCGGAGCCCTTTCGGGGGTGACGGCGTACCTTTTGTATAATGGGTCAGCGACTTACATTCAGTGGCAAGCTTAACCGATTAGGGAAGGCGTAGCGAAAGCGAGTCCGAACAGGGCGTTGAGTCGCTGGGTGTAGACCCGAAACCAGATGATCTATCCATGGCCAGGTTGAAGGTGCGGTAACACGTACTGGAGGACCGAACCCACTAACGTTGAAAAGTTAGGGGATGAGCTGTGGATAGGGGTGAAAGGCTAAACAAATCTGGAAATAGCTGGTTCTCTCCGAAAACTATTTAGGTAGTGCCTCGTGTCTCACCTTCGGGGGTAGAGCACTGTCATGGTTGGGGGGTCTATTGCTGATTACCCCGCCATAGCAAACTCCGAATACCGAAGAGTGCAATCACGGGAGACAGACATCGGGTGCTAACGTCCGGTGTCAAGAGGGAAACAACCCAGACCGCCAGCTAAGGTCCCCAAGATTGGCTAAGTGGGAAACGAAGTGGGAAGGCTAAAACAGTCAGGAGGTTGGCTTAGAAGCAGCCACCCTTTAAAGAAAGCGTAATAGCTCACTGATCGAGTCGTCCTGCGCGGAAGATGTAACGGGGCTAAGCCAGTCACCGAAGCTGCGGACGCACGCAAGTGCGTGGTAGGAGAGCGTTCTGTAAGCCTGTGAAGGTGTCTTGTAAAGGATGCTGGAGGTATCAGAAGTGCGAATGCTGACATGAGTAGCGATAAAGGGGGTGAAAGGCCCCCTCGCCGTAAGCCCAAGGTTTCCTACGCAACGTTCATCGGCGTAGGGTGAGTCGGCCCCTAAGGCGAGGCAGAGATGCGTAGCTGATGGGAAGCAGGTTAATATTCCTGCACCGTCGTATGATGCGATGGGGGGACGGATCGCGGAAGGTTGTCCGGGTGTTGGAAGTCCCGGTCCCTGTAGTGGAGAAGGCGCTTAGGCAAATCCGGGCGCGTAATTCAAGGCTATGGGGCGAGCGGCCTAGTGCTGCGAAGCAATTGGAAGTGGTTCCAAGAAAAGCCTCTAAGCTTCAGTCATACGAGACCGTACCGCAAACCGACACAGGTGGGCGAGATGAGTATTCTAAGGCGCTTGAGAGAACTCGGGAGAAGGAACTCGGCAAATTGGTACCGTAACTTCGGGATAAGGTACGCCCTGGTAGCTTGACTGGCCTGCGCCAGAAGGGTGAAGGGGTTGCAATAAAATGGTGGCTGCGACTGTTTAATAAAAACACAGCACTCTGCAAACACGAAAGTGGACGTATAGGGTGTGACGCCTGCCCGGTGCCGGAAGATTAAATGATGGGGTGCAAGCTCTTGATTGAAGTCCCGGTAAACGGCGGCCGTAACTATAACGGTCCTAAGGTAGCGAAATTCCTTGTCGGGTAAGTTCCGACCTGCACGAATGGCGTAACGATGGCCACACTGTCTCCTCCCGAGACTCAGCGAAGTTGAAGTGTTTGTGATGATGCAATCTCCCCGCGGCTAGACGGAAAGACCCCATGAACCTTTACTGTAGCTTTGCATTGGACTTTGAACCGATCTGTGTAGGATAGGTGGGAGGCTTTGAAGCGTGGACGCTAGTCTACGTGGAGCCGTCCTTGAAATACCACCCTGGTTTGTTTGAGGTTCTAACCTTGGCCCGTGAATCCGGGTCGGGGACAGTGCATGGTAGGCAGTTTGACTGGGGCGGTCTCCTCCCAAAGTGTAACGGAGGAGTTCGAAGGTACGCTTGGTACGGTCGGACATCGTACCTAAAGTGCAATGGCAAAAGCGTGCTTAACTGCGAGACCGACAAGTCGAGCAGGTGCGAAAGCAGGACATAGTGATCCGGTGGTTCTGAATGGAAGGGCCATCGCTCAACGGATAAAAGGTACTCTGGGGATAACAGGCTGATACCGCCCAAGAGTTCATATCGACGGCGGTGTTTGGCACCTCGATGTCGGCTCATCTCATCCTGGGGCTGTAGCCGGTCCCAAGGGTATGGCTGTTCGCCATTTAAAGAGGTACGTGAGCTGGGTTTAAAACGTCGTGAGACAGTTTGGTCCCTATCTGCCGTGGGCGTTGGAATCTTGACGGGGGCTGCTCCTAGTACGAGAGGACCGGAGTGGACGTACCGCTGGTGTACCTGTTGTCTCGCCAGAGGCATCGCAGGGTAGCTATGTACGGAAGAGATAACCGCTGAAAGCATCTAAGCGGGAAACTCGCCTGAAGATGAGGATTCCCTGGAGGCTTGACCTCCTTGAAGGGTCGTTCGAGACCAGGACGTTGATAGGCTGGGTGTGGAAGCGCAGTAATGCGTTAAGCTAACCAGTACTAATTGCCCGTAAGGCTTGATCCTATAACCAGTGTGTTTCACCTGGTGAGCGATCGCCTTGTGCCTCGATACACACACAACCAACACTACATCCCGATTCGTGACGCTGTCCCACCCGACAGCGCCACAACCCCTCATGCCTGGTGACCATAGCGAGTTGGAACCACCCCTTCCCATCCCGAACAGGTCCGTGAAACGACTCCGCGCCGATGATAGTGCGGATTACCCGTGTGAAAGTAGGTCATCGCCAGGCTCTTATCCCCAAAACCCCTCGCAGCGTTCGCTGCGAGGGGTTTTGTCTTTGGCGCGACGCTAACGCTGTGCAGGCCCCCGTTGTTTTCATGCTGCATTGCGGGTCGCGGCGCATTCCGGCCCCGGCCGCGTTCTGCTATGTTCGACCCTCAAGTGCCAACGGGTGGCACGAAGGCGGTTGCAACACGTGTTTGCAGCAAGCAGTGAGCAATAGAGCGGGCCGATGCCGACAGAGCGGGTCCGCGATTTCGGGTTTCGAGGGGTTACATGACGGCCAAGATGTTTCGGCTGGTTTTGACTGGCGCCGCCGGCGCGCTGTTGCTGGCAGGGTGCGCTTCCACTCCTCCTGATCCTTCCGCGTCGCAAGCGCATCCGGCCCCCGCCGGCCCTGTGACTTCCAGCTCCGCCATCGATTGCCAGGCCTTCACCGAGCGCATGGCTGCCCACGCGGCGGCGCAGGCCGATACCGCGGTGACCGGGCCCGACGCCCTGGCCGCTGCCAACATCTCCGTCGCGGATGCCGAAGCCGGCGACGATGGCGAACCCGCCGACGCCTCGCCGGCCACCCTTGCCACATTGCCGTTGTTTTCGATTTCACCGCGCGGCGACCGGCTCCCCGTCGGCTGGCAGCCGTGGACCATCAATCGCAATAAGATCCCCACCACTTACTCGATGGCCGAGGTGGACCAGCGCGTCGTGGTGCATGCCAAGGCCGACAGTTCGGCCTCCGGCCTCTATGTGCCGTTGCGCGAGCGCGATGCCGGCATGCTGCGCTGGACCTGGAAGACCAGCGGCATCATCCGTGATGCCGACAACAGTCACGGCCCGCGCGAGGACTCGCCGCTGCGGCTGTTCGTGGCCTTCGATGGCGACAAGGGCGCGCTGCCGCTCAAGGACCAGTTGATGTACGAGATGGCGCGCCTGACCACCGGACGCGAGATGCCGTACGCCACGCTGATGTACATCTGGGGCGGACAGCGTGCGGAAGGCGCGGTGGTAAAGAACCCGCACACCGATCGGGTGCGCATGATCGTGGTGGATAGCGGCACGAAGCATGCCAATGAGTGGCGTTGCCACGAACGCGATCTGCGCGCCGACTACCGCAAGGCGTTTGGCGTCGATCCCGGCCGGGTGATCGCGGTCGGCATCATGACGGATACCGACAATACCAAGAGCAAGGCCGAAGCCTGGTACGGCGACATCGCGCTGGATTGAAGCGCAGCGGCGGCGTTTCAGCCGCCGATCGGCTCGGCCAGCGCGAGCACCGCGAACGACGCCAGCCAGTGCGTGGACACATACTCGCCTTCCACCGCCTGCGGCAGCGATGCCTCGATATGGTCCGACCACGCGCGGATCGCCAGCGGCCGCAGCGGATCGGGCAGCGCCGGTTCCAGCATGCGCCAGCACCAGGCGCGCGACAGGTTCAGTCCGTCCAGATGCGCGGCCTTGGGGTCGTTGCGGTTGGTCACCGTCACCGGTGTCAGCCAGTTGGCCAGCTCGGCTTGCCCCGGCACGAACAATTCCCACCATTCCGAAAACGCGCAGCCGTCCATCACGGCGTGCATCAGCACGGCTTCGGTCAGCCCGCCGGACAGGAACTCGTCGCCGCCGGGCTCGTAGCGCGCCGGATACTTCTGGTCGTGGCCGAACCAGCGGTGGGCGCGGCGCACCACGGCGCGCCGCAGCGCCAGGTCCTGATGCGTGCGCGCATAGGCCAGCGCCATGACCAGTGCGAATGCGCTGTTGTAATGGGTCCCGGTGCGCACCGGGAATGCCGCCGCATCGAGGAACTCCGCCAGTTGCTGCGACAAGTGCGAGGCCAGCGGTGCGCACGCCTCGGTCCAGACGGTGGCGTGCGGATCCTGTCGCGCCAGCGCCAGCAACTCGGCCTGCAGCTTCAGCATCCAGCCCCAGCCGTAGGGGCGCTCGAAGGTCCGTGAATCGGCCCGTTGGAAGTAGGCCAGTTCGGCGGCCATGGCGTCGGCCCGCAATTGGGCGTCCAGCAGGGCGCGGATGCGCGGCGCTTCCTCGAGGTCCGGATACAGTGCCAGCAGCCGCACCAGCAGCCAGTGCATATGGACGCTGGAGTGCCAGTCGTAGCTGCCGCAAAACACCGGATGCCAGGCGGCCGGCCCGGCCAGGTCGCCGGCGCCCGCCATCATGTGGTCAAGCTTGTACGGATAACGGCGCTGGACATTCTCCAGCGCCACGCGCGCAAAGCTGCGCGCGGTCTCGCGATCCAGCGCCAAACGCCCCATCGCTGAAGCTCCCCTGTAGTAATCGTGCCTTGCTCAGGCAGGCGTGCTCGGGCACGCTCTGGTCATTCGTTACATGCCATCAGGCAGGCGCCAGCCACTTCTCCACCAGTCGCACGAAGAAGGTCGAGCCGACCGGCAGCAGTTCGTCGTTGAAATCGTAGCTCGGGTTGTGCAGCATGCAAGGCCCGATGCCGTGGCCGGCGTCGCGATGGCCACCGTCGCCATTGCCGAGGAACAGATAGCAGCCTGGCTTGTGCTGCAGCATGAACGAGAAATCCTCGGCGCCCATGGTGGGCTCGACATTGCTGTCGACGTTGTCCGCGCCGACCAGTTCGGCGGCGACCGTGGCGGCAAAGCCGGTCTCGGCTTCGCTGTTGATGGTGGGCGGATAGTTGCGGTGGAATTCGTATTCGATGGTGCAGTCGAATGCCGCCGCCACCGCGCGCGCCACCTCTTCCATGCGTCGCTCGATCAGGTCCAGCACCGGCACCGTGAACGTGCGCACCGTGCCGCCGATCCAGGCCTGGTCCGGCACGATGTTGGTGGCATCGCCGGCGTGGAACTGGGTGACAGAAATCACCGCGGTATCGATCGGGCGCTTGTTGCGCGTGATGATGCCCTGCAGTGCCGACACGATCTGCGCCGCGGTAAACACCGGGTCGTTGCCGTTGTTGGGCATGGCCGCATGCGCGCCCTTGCCGCGCACGACGATGCGGAACTCATTGCTCGACGCCATCAGAGGTCCGGCGCGCGTGCCGAAGGCACCGACCGGCATGCCCGGCCAGTTATGCACGCCGAACACCGCGTCGCACGGAAAGCGCTCGAACAGGCCGTCCTTGATCATCTCGCGCGCGCCGCCGCCGCCTTCCTCGGCCGGCTGGAAAATCAGGTGCACGGTGCCGTCGAAGGGCTTGTGCTGCGCCAGGTAGCGCGCCGCGCCGAGCAGCATGGCGGTGTGGCCGTCATGGCCGCACGCGTGCATCTTGCCGGTGTGCTGCGAGCGGTGCTCGAAGGTGTTGGCTTCCTGCAGCGGCAGCGCGTCCATGTCGGCGCGCAAGCCGATGGTGCGCGGGCTGCTGCCGTTGCGGATCACGCCGACCAGGCCGGTGGTGCCGAGCCCGCGGTGGACTTCGATGCCCCACGATTCCAGGTTGCGCGCGACCACGTCGGCGGTGCGCTGCTCTTCGAAGCAGAGTTCAGGGTGGGCGTGGATGTCGCGCCGGATCGCGCGGATTTCGGCTTGTGCCTGCAGGATTTCGGGGATGAGTTTCATGATGCCGGGCGGCCTCGGGGTCGAAGGCGTTAGCAATGGGATACCCGGATCATACGATGCCTGTCGCGAAAGCGCCAAAACGCGGCGATTTGCTGCGCAATGGCCGCCTTGGCGCAGTGCAATATGCCGGCGCGGGTGGGTTTCCCCGCATTGCCGTGGCATGTGCACTGCTGGAACAGTTCATGCTTGAAGTGCCCGGCCGGCAATACCGTCGCTTTGTGATGCCCCATCGCACCAAAAAGCAGCGCCGCTCGTGACCCGCTGCGCGCGCGCATTGCCGATCCTAAAACGTCTGCTTCACTTCCTACAGGGAGAATTGCGCGATGTCCCTTCGCACTTTCAAGAAGGCAATTGGCGCGGTCGCGGTGGCGGGGGCCCTTGGCCTTGCGCTGGCCGGCACCGCCCAGGCCGCGGACCTCAAACTGGCCATGAGTTCGCCGCCGACCTCGATGGATCCGCACTTCTACAACCTGTTCTCCAACATCAACGTTTCCGAGCATATCTTCGACTCGCTGACCAAGATGGACCCGGACAGCCGCATCATCCCGGGCCTGGCCGAGTCGTGGAAGCTGGTCAACAACCTCACCTGGGAATTCAAGATCCGCAAGGGCGTGAAGTTCCACGACGGCTCCGAGCTGACCGCCGAGGACGTGATCTGGTCGCTCGACCGCCCCGCCACCATCCAGAACAGCCCGGGCAAGTTCGACGTCTACACCAAGGCGATCGTCAACAAGAAGATCATCGACAAGCACACCATCCAGCTCACCACCAGCCAGCCGTATCCGCTGATGCTGAATGACCTGACCTCGATCTTCATCGTGCAGAAGAAGGCGACGCACGGCCTGAGCTCGGATGACTTCGCGCAGGGCAAGGGCATGATCGGCACCGGCCCGTTCAAGTTTGTCAGCTATGCGCGCGACGACCGGGTCGAGCTGGTGCGCAACAACGATTACTGGGGCAACAAGCCGGCCTGGGACAAGGTGACGCTGCGCTTCATCCCCAACCCGGCGACGCGCCTGGCGGCGCTGCTGTCGGGTGATGTGCAGGCCATCGAGAACGTGCCCACGCCCGACCTGCCCAAGGTGCGCAAGGATCCCAAGCTGGCGTTCTTCTCCAAGATCTCGCACCGCGTGATCTACCTGTATTTCGATGCCAAGCGCGACAAGTCGCCGTACGTCACCACCAAGGAAGGCGCGCCGCTGGACAAGAACCCGCTCAAGGACACGCGCGTGCGCAATGCCATCAGCATGGCGATCAACCGGCAGGGCATCAAGGACCGGCTGATGGAAGGCCTGTCCGAGCCGACCAACAACCTGGTGCCGCCCACCCTGTTCGGCTACAACCCCAACCTGAAGACGGTCAAGTACGACCCCGAGGGCGCCAAGAAGCTGCTGGCCGAGGCGGGCTTCCCCAATGGTTTCGGCGTGACGCTGCACACGCCCAACAACCGCTACGTCAACGACGAGAAGATCGCGCAGACCATCGCGCAGAACCTGACCCGCATCGGCATTGCCACCAAGGTAGAGGGCATGCCGATGGCCACGTACTCGTCCAAGGGCATCAAGCACGAGTGGTCGTTCGGCCTGCTCGGCTGGGGCGCGCAGACCGGCGAGGTCAGCTCGCCGCTGCGCGCGCTGCTGGCGTGCGAAGACAGCAAGAAGGGCTTCGGCACCACCAACTGGGGCGAGTACTGCAACCCGAAGATGGACGTGGTGCTGGAAAAGGCGCTGTCGACGGTGGACGACACCGAGCGCTCCAAGCTGCTGCAGGAAGCCACCGCGATCGCGATCAACGATGGCGGTATCATCCCGATCCACCAGCAGGTGACCACTTGGGCCACGCAGAAGGGCATCGTCTACGTGCCGCGCACCGACGAGCGCACCTACGCGCATAACTTCAAGCCCCAGTAAGCAGGCTGCCTGCTGCTGAGTTCGCGGTGCCGCGCAGGGCTGCCGCGCCGCCTGGAAGCGCATGGCGCTCCCGGGCGGCGTGCGCATTCCCGCGCGAAAGGATAGTGGTCTGAATATGCTGGTCTTTATCATCCGGCGCCTGATGCAGAGCGTGGTCGTGCTCTTCGTCATGTCGCTGCTGGTTTTCCTCGGCGTGTTTGCCATCGGCAATCCCGTCGACATCCTGATCAACCCGCAGGCCGACCAGGAGGACATCAAGCGCACCATCGCGGCGCTGGGCCTGGACAAGCCGCTGTGGGAGCAGTACTGGGTGTTCCTGCAGAACGCGCTGCAAGGCAACCTCGGCACCTCGTTCGCGCACGGCACGCCGGCGCTCAAGCTGATCTTCGAGCGCATGCCGGCGACCATGGAGCTGGCGGTCTGCGCGATCCTGCTGGCCATCGTGCTGGGCATCCCGCTGGGCCTGTGGGCCGGGCTGCGGCCCAAGGGCATTGCCGGCAAGTCGATCATGACGGTGTCGATCCTGGGCTTCTCGCTGCCCACCTTCTGGGTCGGGCTGATGCTGATCATGGTGTTCGCGGTGCAGCTGGGCTGGCTGCCGTCCAACGGCCGTGGCGAGACCGTGCGCGTGCTGGGCATCCCGCTCAGCTTCCTGACCGCTGACGGGATCCGCCACCTGATCCTGCCGGCGGTGACGCTGTCGCTGCTGAACATCGCCATGGTGATCCGGCTCACGCGCGCCGGCACGCAGGAGGCGATGCTGCAGGACTACGTCAAGTTCGCGCGCGCCAAGGGGCTGTCGAACACCCGCATCGTCGGCGTGCATGTGCTGAAGAACATCCTGATCCCCATCGTCACGGTGATCGCGCTGCAGTTCGGCTCGATCATCGCCTTTGCGATCGTGACCGAGACCATCTTCGCCTGGCCCGGCATGGGCAAGCTCATCATCGACTCGATCCAGCTGCTGGACCGGCCGGTGATCGTCGCCTACCTGATGGTGATCGTGACGCTGTTTATCCTGATCAACCTGGTGGTGGACATCATCTACAGCATGCTCGATCCGCGCGTGCGCATTGCCGACAACAAGGGCTGAGCCATGACTGCCGTAACTGTCGAACCCGAAGACAAGACGCCGCCGCCCGCCGCGGCGCGCGAGCAATCCCCGTGGCGGCGCTTCGCCGCCGAATTCTTCGCCAGCAAGATCGCCGTGGCCGGGCTGGCGACGCTGGTGACGATCATCCTGATCGCCATCTTTGCGCCGTGGCTGGCGCCGCAGAACCCGTACGACCTGGCCACGCTGGACGTGCTCGACGCGCGCCTGGCGCCCGGCGAGCAGGCCGGCAGCGGCATGACCTTCCTGTTGGGCTCGGACGAGCAGGGCCGCGATATCCTGTCGGCGGTGATGTACGGGCTGCGCATCAGCATCGGCGTGGGCGTGGTCAGCACGCTCATCGCGCTGCTGCTGGGCGCCACCCTCGGCCTGCTCGCCGGCTTCCTGGGTGGTCGCACCGAAGCCTTCATCATGCGCGTGGCGGACCTGCAGCTGTCGTTCCCGCCGATCCTGCTGGCGCTGATCCTGCTGGCGTTCCTGCGCCCGGGGCTGGGCAATATCGTGATCGCGCTGGTGGCGGTGCAGTGGGCCTACTACGCGCGCACCACGCGCAGCGCGGCGCTGGTCGAACGGCGCAAGGAATACATCGAGGCCGCCACCTGCCTGGGGCTGCCGCCCGCGCGCATCATGTTCCGGCACCTGCTGCCCAACTGCCTGCCGCCGCTGATCGTGATCGCGGCGCTGCAGGTGGCCTCGGCGATCACGCTGGAGGCGACGCTGTCCTTCCTCGGGCTGGGCGTGCCGATCACCGAGCCGTCGCTCGGTTCGCTGATCTCGAACGGCCAGCAGTACATGCTGTCGGGCAAGTACTGGATCAGCTTCTTCCCGGGCATCGCGCTGGTGGTCACCATCGTCGCGATGAACCTGGTCGCCGACCAGCTGCGCGATGTGCTGAACCCGCGCCTGCAGACGCAATAACCGGGAGCACGAGATGGCACACCCGATGGCACAACCGACACTGGTGGTCGAACACCTGAAAACGCATTTCTATACGCGCGGCGGCATCGCCCGGGCCGTCGACGACGTGTCCTTTACCGTTGGCCGCGGCGAGATCATGGGGCTGGTGGGAGAGTCGGGCTCGGGCAAGTCCATGACCGGCTATTCGATCATGGGACTGATCGATCCGCCCGGGAAGATCGTCGACGGCCGCATCGCGCTGACCAGCCGCGACGGCGTCACGCGCGACCTGCGCGCGCTCACGCCGGCGCAGCAGCGCGACGTGCGCGGCAACCGCATCGCCATGATCTTCCAGGATCCGATGATGACGCTGAATCCGGTGCTGCGCATCGATACGCAGATGATCGAGGCAGTGCTGGCGCATGAGAACGTGAGCAAGGCGGTGGCGCGCGAGCGCGCCCGCAATGTGCTGGCGCGGGTCGGCATTCCGTCGCCGGACGAGCGCCTGCAGGCCTATCCGCACCAGTTCTCGGGCGGCATGCGCCAGCGCGTGGCGATTGCCACGGCGCTGCTGAACAAGCCGGACCTGATCATTGCCGACGAACCGACCACCGCGCTCGACGTCACCATCCAGGGCCAGATCCTGTACGAGATGCAGACCCTGTGCCGCGAGTCCGGCACGGCGCTGATCTGGATTACGCACGATCTGTCGGTGGTAGCGGGGCTGGCCGATACCGTCTGCGTGATGTACGCCGGCAAGATCGTCGAGGCCGGCGACGTGCGCCAGGTGCTGGAGCACCCCGAGCATCCCTACACGCACGGCCTGATCAGCTCGGCGCCGTCGCGCAATCCGCGCGGCGCGCCGCTGCGGCAGATCCCGGGCATGACGCCGTCGCTGCTGAACCTGCCGGGCGGCTGTTCGTTCCGCGAGCGCTGTCCGTATGCGACGGCTGCATGCAAGACCGACCCCCCGCTGGAAACCGCTGCAGACGGGCGCCGGCTGCGCTGCTTCCATCCGGTACTGGCCAACCAGGAGGCGGCATGAACGCCACCGCACTGCAATCCCGCCCGATGACCGAACCCGCCGGGCAAGAAGGCGCCACGCCCGCTGCGCCGATTCTCGAACTGCGCGGCGTGTCCAAGCGCTTCGTCAAGTCGCTCGATGCCGCGGCGCGCATCGCCAACCTGTTCGGCGCGCATGCGCGCGAAGAGGTGGTGCACGCGGTCGACCGCGTCGACCTGAGCATTCGCGCCGGCGAGGTGGTGGGGCTGGTGGGCGAATCCGGCTGTGGCAAGTCCACGCTCGGGCGCATGGCCGTGGGCCTGCACTCGCTGACCGAGGGCGAGCGCCTGTGGCGCGGCATCAACCTGGACCACCTGCCGCCCGACAAGCGCCGCGAAAAGCAGCTGGCGATCCAGATGATCTTCCAGGACCCGTATGCCTCGCTGAACCCGCGGCTGCGCGTGCTCGATATCGTCGGCGAGGCACCGGTGGTGCATGGCCTGGTGGAGCGCGGCGCGCAGAAGGGCTATGTCGAAGACATGCTGGTGCGCGTCGGCATGGACCCGACCGTGCTGCGCCGCTTTCCGCACCAGTTCTCCGGCGGGCAGCGGGCGCGCATCGGCATTGCGCGCGCGCTGGCGGTGAAGCCCGAGTTCCTGGTCTGCGACGAATCGGTGGCGGCACTGGACGTGTCGATCCAGGCTCAGGTGCTGAACCTGTTCATGCGCCTGCGCGAAGAGCTGAACCTGACCTACCTGTTCATCAGCCATGACCTGGGCGTGGTCAAGCACATCAGCGACCGCGTGGTGATCATGTACCTGGGACGGGTGGTCGAATCCGCGCCGACCGAAGACGTGTTCGCCGCACCCAACCACCCCTATACGCAAGCGCTGCTGGCGGAGGCGCCCAAGCTGGAGGTGGCGCGCAAGACCTATGTCGCGATCCGCGGCGAGATCCCATCGCCGCTGCACCCGCCGAGCGGCTGCCATTTCCATCCGCGCTGCCCGCACGCGATGCCGCGTTGCCGGGAAGAGCAGCCGCTGCTCAAGGAGATCGCGCCGATGCGGTTCTCGGCGTGTCATTTGAATGACATGAAGTAGAGGCTACGACGATCGCACTGGTTTTCTCCCATCTCCCGCTTGCGGGAGAGGGGCAGGGGGTGAGGGCAGGCGCGTGATGAGCGTTGTCGTGCATCGCTTCGTTGAAACGCCCGCCCTCACCCCCGCCCCTCTCCCATAAATGGGAGAGGGGAGAAAACCAGCGTTCACGGGGCTCGCGTCAACGAATCACCTGCCCCTTCGAATTGATGATCGTCATCTCCACGAACTTCGAGCCGACGTGGTTCTCCGGCGTGAAGTTGACGATAAACCCGCCCAGGTCGTAGTTGCGCATCGATTCCAGCGCGGTCACCAGCTTCTCGCGCGTCAAATCCTTGCCGGCGCGGCGCAGGCCTTCGGTGAAGGTCTTGGCGGCGATAAAGCCCTCGATGCTGGCGTAGTCGAATTCGCTGGGCTTGCCCGCGGCCTGCAGCAGGCGCAGGTATTCGCGCACGATCGGCAGCGTGGCGTTGCCGGGGTGCGGCATCACCTGCGAGATGATCACGCCGCTGCCCTGCGCGCCGACCACGTTGGCCAGCGCCTGCGTGCCGACGAAGGACACGTTGTAGAATTGGCCGTTGTAGCCGCGGCGCAGCGCTTCCTTGACGAAGGCGCCGGCGGTGCGGTAGGCGCTGATCATGACCACGGCGTCGGGCTTGGCTTTCATCGAGCCCTGCATGGCGTCGCCGATTTCCGTGGTGTTGCGCACCACCGGTTCGCGCGCGACGATCTGCACGCCGCTGTCGGGCGCGGCCTTGAGCGCGCGCTCGAGCCCGTCCAGGCCGGCCTTGCCGTAGGCGTCCTCGTTGTAGACCACGGCCACGCGCTTGAGCCCGGTGGTCTGGATCTGGCGCAGGATGGCCGCGGTTTCCTCGTTGTAGCCGGCGCGCACATGGAACACGTAGCGGCTGCGCGGCTCGCGCAGCGACTGCGCGCCGGTGTACGGACCGAAGAACGGCACCCTGGCCTGGATCGCGAGCGGCAGCGCCGCCTGACTGGTCGGCGTGCCGACATAGCCGAACAGGGCGAAGACGCGGTCTTCCTCGATCAGCTTGCGGGTGTTCTTGGCCGCCGGTTCGGGCTCGTAGTAGTCGTCCAGCGCCTGGAGCCGGATCTTGCGCCCGTGGATGCCGCCCTGCTGGTTGATGTGGTCGAAATACAGCAGCGCGCCCGAGTTCATCTGCTTGCCAAGCACGGCGGTCGGGCCAGTCAGCGCGGCGGACTGGCCCAGCAGGATGGTGTCGGCGGTGACGCCGTGCTCGGATGTGGTGGTGGCGGCGTTTGCCGCAAAAGCGGCGCAGCACGCGCCGCCCATGCCGATGGCGCACGCCACCAGCAGGCCGGCAAGCCGGCCCTTGACCCCGGATCGGAAAGACATAAACCCCCCGCGAATGATGGTTCGGTTACCCGTTCGCCGCGTTGGCCGGTCTGCGCCGGCGAGCTGCTGGATCGTGCGGCATGGTGCGCGTCGCGGTCTCTGCCGCGAGCGCGCCGGCACATCATAATCGAATACAATCGGGACGAGATACTCCCCGCCGCCGCCACGCACGCCCGGGGAAGCGCCGCCCGCTGGCGCGACGCAGGCGCCGCCACCCGCCGCCTGCGCCGGCATCTCCCATTCCGTACGACCGAACGAAAACAACACATCCCCCGCCCGGAGACCCCATGGCTTCCCGCATCGTCCGCGCCGCCTGCCCGCATGACTGTCCCGATACTTGTGCCTTGCTCGTCACCGTCGAGGACGGCCGCGCCGTCAAGGTGGCGGGCGATCCCGACCATCCCGGCACGCAGGGCGTGCTGTGCACCAAGGTGTCGCGCTACACCGAGCGCACCTACCACCCGGACCGCCTGCTGACGCCGATGAAGCGCGTCGGCAAGAAGGGCGAGGGCAAGTTCGCGCCGATCTCCTGGGATGAGGCGCTCGACACCATCGCCAGCCGCCTGCAGGCGATCGCCGCGCGCGATCCGCAGGCGATCGTGCCGTACAGCTATGCCGGCACCATGGGGCTGGTGCAGGGCGAAAGCATGGCGGCGCGCTTCTTCAACAAGCTGGGCGCGTCGCGGCTGGACCGCACCATCTGCGCCAGCGCCGGCGCCACCGCGCTGCGCTACACCTACGGCGCCAGCGTCGGCATGGACATGGAGCATGTGGTCGATGCCAGGCTGGTGATCATCTGGGGCGGCAACCCGATCGCCTCCAACCTGCATTTCTGGACCCGTGCGCAGGAGGCCAAGCGGCGCGGCGCCACGCTGGTGGCGATCGACCCGTACCGCTCGCTCAGCGCCGAGAAGTGCCACCGCCATATCGCGCCGATGCCTGGCACCGACGGCGCGCTGGCGCTGGCGATGATGCACGTGCTGATCCGCGACGGCCTGCTCGACCACGACTACATCGAACGCCACACCGTGGGCTTCGAGGCGCTGCGCGAGCGCGCGCAGGCGTATCCGCCGGCGCGCGCCGCCGAGATCTGCGGCATCCCGGTCGAGGACATCGAATGGCTGGCCGGGCTCTACGGCCAGCTGGCGGTGCGCGAGCGCCAGCCGGTGGCGATCCGGCTGAACTACGGCATGCAGCGCGTGCACGGCGGCGGCCAGGCGGTGCGCGCGGTGGCGTGCCTGCCGTCGCTGGTGGGCGCGTGGCGCCATCCGGCGGGTGGGCTGCAGCTGTCGACCTCGGGCTTCTTCCCTATCAACGAAGCCGCGCTGCAGCGCCCGGACCTGCTGCCGGGATGGCCGCAGCAACTGCCGCGCCTGGTCAACATGAGCACCATCGGCGATGCCTTGCTGGCCGAAGCCGCGCCCGGCGCGCCGCGCATCGAGGCGGTGGTGGTCTACAACAGCAACCCGGTGGCGGTGGCGCCGGAATCCGGCAAGGTCGCCGCGGGCTTCGCGCGCGAGGACCTGTTCACGGTGGTGCTGGAGCACTTCCGCACCGACACCGCCGACTATGCCGACATCATCCTGCCCGCGACCACGCAGCTCGAGCACACCGACGTGCACAAGGCCTACGGCCATACCTATTTCCTGGCCAACAACGCCGCCATCGCGCCGCTGGGCCAGGCCCTGCCCAACACCGAGATCTTCCGCCGGCTGGCGCAGCGCATGGGCTTTACCGACCCCTGCTTTGCCGACAGCGACGAGGCCATCGCCGCGCAGGCCATCCTGCCGGACGATGCGCGCGCGGCCGGAATCAGCTGGGAAGCGCTGAAAGCGCAGGGCTGGCAGAAGCTGGCGCTGCCGGCGGCGCCGTTCGCCGAGGGCGGCTTTCCGACACCATCGGGCAAGTGTCAGCTCTATTCGGAGCCGATGGCGCGCGACGGCTTCGATCCGCTGCCCGACTACGTGCCGCAGTACGAAGCGCCGCAGACCGCGCCGGAACTGGCGGCGCGCTATCCGCTGGCGATGATCTCGCCGCCGGCGCGCAATTTCCTCAACAGCTCGTTCGTCAACGTCGACAGCCTGCGCGCCACCGAGGGCGAGCCGCACCTGGACCTCCATCCGGCCGACGCCGCCGAGCGCGGCATCGTGCACGGCGCGCTGGTGCGCGCCTTCAATGACCGCGGCAGCATGGTGGCGCGCGCGCGCGTCACCGATCGGGCCCGGCGCGGGCTGGTGGTGGGGCTGTCGATCTGGTGGAAGAAGCTCGCGCCCGATGGCAAGAACGCCAATGAGCTGACCAGCCAGCGCCTGACCGACCTGGGCCGGGCGCCGGTGTTCTACGACTGCCTGGTGCAGGTCGAAGCCTGCGCGCAAGGGGCAGTCGAGGCGGCATGACGCGCCCGCGCGGCTGCCGCGGCTGGGCGGCACTCGTGGGGGCGGCGGCGCTGACGGCCCTGGTGCTGCTGACGGCGGGATGCGAGGCGGTCGGCTACTACGCGCAGTCGATCGGCGGCCATCTCGGCGTGATGGCCCAGGCGCAGCCGCTGACCGACGCGATCGCCAGCGCGCGCGACGCCAACGATGCGCGCCTGGCCCAGCGGCTGGCGCTGGCCGGCCGCATGCGCGACTTTGCCTCGCGCGAGCTGAAGCTGCCCGACAACGGCAGCTACCGCCGCTACGCCAACCTGCACCGGCCCTATGTGGTGTGGAGCGTGTTCGCCACGCCGGAGCTGTCGATGGAGCTGCGCAAGTGGTGCTTCCCCATCGTCGGCTGCATCAGCTACCGCGGCTACTACGCCCAGTCCGACGCCGAGCAGTATGCGCAAGGCCTGCGCCGCGACGGGCTCGAGACCTATGTGGCCGGCGTCCCCGCCTATTCGACGCTGGGCTATTTCGATGACCCGCTGCTCAATACCTTCGTCTATCTGCCGGAGGGCGAGCTGGCGCGGCTGATCTTCCATGAACTGGCGCACCAGGTGGTGTACGTGCGCAACGACACCGCCTTCAACGAGTCCTTCGCCACCGCGGTGGAAGCCGCCGGCGTCGAGCGCTGGCTGGACCAGGACGCGTCGGAGGATGCGCGTATCAGCTACCGCCAGTACGATGCCCGGCGCCAGCAGTTCCGCGCGCTGCTGCTGGGCACGCGCGACCGGCTGGTGGCGCTGTACCAGACGCCGCTCGACGACGCCGCCAAGCGCGAGGGCAAGGCGAAGATCTTTGCCGACCTGCGTGCCGGCTATGCGCGGCTGCGTACCGAATGGGGCGGCTACAGCGGCTATGACCGCTGGTTCGACCAGCCGCTCACCAACGCCCACCTGGCCGCGGTGGCGACCTACCAGCAATGGGTGCCGGCCTTCACCGCGCTGCTGGCGCGCTGCGACGGCGACTGGCAGCGCTTCTATGCCGAGGCGCGCCGCATCGGCACGCTGCCTGCCGCCGAGCGCGAGGCGGCATTGCGCCGGCTGGCGCCGCCGGCCACCCGTACCGACACGCTGGCCGCGGGCGTCAAGGCAGCGGCCAACTAGGCCGCGGGCTGGCTTCGGGCGGCAACCCCGGTGCCGCGCCGATGTGCCCGTGCGAGAATGCCGTCATGTCGATTGCTCCCAGATCCGAACCGCTGGCGCCGCCGTCGGGCGCGCCGACCGAGCCCCAGCCGGCCCGCCCGCATATCGCCGAGCGCCAGGAGGCGCGCCGCCGGCAGATCCTCGATACCGCCGCGCAGCTGTTCTACAGCAAGGGCTATCCCGGCATGACCATGAACGACCTGTGCCGCGCGCTGGGCGTGACCAAGCCGGCGGTCTACTACTACTTCACTGACAAGTACGAGATCTTCGACATCCTGTGCCGGGAGTCGGCCCAGACCTGCCTGCCGGTGATCCGCGAGACCGCGGACCCGGCGCAACCCGTCCAGGCGCGCCTGCACGCCTGCCTGCTGGAGATGGCGCGGCGCTGCATCGCTTGCCACGTGCCGGCCACGCTGAGCTTTCGCGACCGGCAGTACCTGCGCCCGGACACCGTGGCGTGGCTCGACAGCATGGCGCGGGACTTCTATCGCGACCTCTATGCGCTGCTGGAAGAAGGCAAGCGCGACGGGGCGTTCGCCTTTGGCGACGCGCGCGTGACCGCGCATGCGATCGGCAGCGTGGTCGGCTTCCTGTACACCTGGCACGAACCGGGGCGCACCGACCCCGAGACCCTGGCGCAGGAACTCGCGGCCAGCATGATGAAGCTGGTACTGCCCAGCGGCGGGTGAGCGCGGCGCAGACACCTAGGGGTTATCCCGCTGCCGATGTCCGATCGGTGGCGCATAATGCTCGCGAGGGGCGCAAAGGATGGGCGAACGACCCTGAGGACTTCGTCTAAGTTGTTGTTTTAACCGGGGCGCACGTTTAGCATCTCGGCAAAATCGAACGACCATTCAGAAATTCAGGAGACGGTGCTATGGAAAGAATTTGGCTGAAACACTACCCGGCCGGCGTCCCTGCCGAGATCGATGCCAGCCAGTTCCGCTCGCTTGCCGCGCTGCTCGAGGCGTCTTTCCACACCTATGCCGACCGCAAGGCCTTCATCTGCATGGACAAGGCCATCACCTACGGCGAACTGGACCGGCTCTCGACCCATTTCGCCGCGTGGCTGCAGTCGCGCGGACTGCGTCCCGGCGCGCGCGTCGCCATCATGATGCCGAACGTGCTGCAGTACCCGGTGGTGCTGGCCGCGGTGCTGCGCGCGGGCTTCGTGGTGGTCAACGTCAACCCGCTCTACACCCCGCGCGAACTCGAGCACCAACTCAAGGACAGCGGCGCCGAAGCCATCGTGATCCTGGAGAACTTTGCCGCGACGCTGCAGCAGGTGCTGCCCCGGACGCCGGTCAAGCACGTGGTGGTGGCCAGCATGGGCGACATGCTGGGCGGGCTGAAGGGCGCGATCGTCAATTTCGTCGTGCGCAACGTCAAGAAGATGGTGCCGGCGTGGGAGCTGCCCAACTGCGTGCGCTTCAACAGCGTGCTGGCCGAAGGCCGCAAGCTGACGCTGCAGCCGGCCACCACCGGGCCCGACGACATCGCCTTCCTGCAGTACACGGGCGGCACCACGGGGGTGTCCAAGGGCGCGGTGCTGCTGCACCGTAACGTGGTCGCCAACGTGCTGCAGTCCGAGGCCTGGATGCAGCCGGCGCTGAACAAGGGCGCCCATATCGACCAGCCCATCACCATCACGGCGCTGCCGCTGTACCACATCTTCGCGCTGACGGTCTGCTGCCTGCTCGGCATGCGCAGCGGCGGCACCAGCGTGCTGATCCCGAATCCGCGCGACATCCCGGGCTTCATCAAGGAACTGCAGAAGTACAAGTTCAACATGTTCCCGGCTGTCAACACGCTCTACAACGCGCTGCTCAACCACCCCGACATCGGCAAGGTCGACTTCTCCGGCCTGCGCGTGGCCAACGGCGGCGGCATGGCGGTGCAGGAGGCGGTGGCCAAGCAATGGCTGGCCAAGACCGGCTGCCCCATCATCGAGGGCTACGGCCTGTCCGAGACCTCCCCTTCGGCCACCTGCAACCCGACCGACACCGATGCGTTCTCCGGCACCATCGGCATGCCGCTGCCGTCGACCGAAGTCGTGATCCGCGACGACGACGGCAACGACGTGCCGCTGGGCCAGCCGGGCGAGATCTGCATCCGCGGCCCGCAGGTGATGGCCGGCTACTGGAACCGTCCCGACGAGACCGCCAAGGTCATGACGCCGGATGGCTTCTTCAAGACCGGCGATATCGGCATGATGGACGAGCGCGGCTATACCCGGATCGTCGACCGCAAGAAGGACATGATCCTGGTGTCGGGCTTCAACGTGTATCCGAACGAGGTCGAAGGCGTGGTGGCGGAGTGCCCGGGCGTGCTGGAAGTGGCGGCGGTCGGCGTGCCGGACACGCACTCGGGCGAGGTGGTCAAGCTGTTCGTGGTGAAGAAGGACCCGGCGCTGACCGAGGCCGACGTGATCGAATTCTGCAAGGAGCGCCTGACCGGCTACAAGCGGCCCAAGTACGTCGAGTTCCGCACCGAGCTGCCGAAGACCAACGTCGGCAAGATCCTGCGCCGCGAACTGCGCGACAGCCGCGCCGCAGCCTGAACCCGGCGCCACGGAAACGACAACGGCCTCCTCGGAGGCCGTTGTGCATTCAGGCAGGGCAATGCCGGGTCAACACTCGTTCGATGGCGCCAGCCGCGCCTCCTGGCCGCCGTCGGGGTAGATCACGCGCACGCAGGCGCCAGGCTCCAGCCCCGGCGCCGCCGGTGCGTTGGCCGACACCATGGCGCCGTCCAGGGTGCGCACCTTGTACTGGAACAGGTCCACTTGCTGCACCGGCGCCGGCTTGCTGAACAGCCGGCTCAGGTCGAAGGCAAAGCCCACCCCCACGCCGCCGCCGTGCCCGCCGCTGGCGGCACCCACGCCGACGCTGGTGCCGCCGCCGTAGTAAGGGGGCACCTGGGCCACGTCCAGGCGGGTCAGGAACACTCTTTCGGTGACACGGCCCAGCTTGATGGTGGCGTTCACCGGGGTGACCTGCGGCGGCTGCGGCGTGCTGCTGCAGGCGGCCAGCACCGGCAGCAGGCCGCCCAGGGTAAGGATGGCATGCGGTTTCATGGCGAGATCAGGCCGGATTTGAGCCGGCCAAGCAGTCGGAACAAGGCGCGCCGGTCGGTCTCGGCCAGGCCCGAGAACAGTTGCCCGATCCAGTCCTCGTGCGCGCGCGCCATGCGCGAGAACGCGGCGCGCCCGGCCGGCGTCAGGCGGATCAGATAGGCGCGCCGATCGGTGGGCAGGGCCTCGCGCGAGACCAGCCCTTCCTGCTGCAGCTGGTCGGTGATGCCCGTGACGTTGCCGCCGGTCACCATCATGCGGCGCGACAGCTCGCCCATCTTGAGCCCTTCGGGATGGCGGTCGAGCTGGGCCATCAGGTCGAAGCGGGGCAGGGTGCAGGCGAACTCCTGGCGCAGCCGCGAGCGGATATCCGCCTCGATCAGGTTGGTGCAGGTCAGCAGCCGCAGCCATAGCCGCAGGGCCTCGTGCTCGGTGTGGTCGGCGCGGGTTTCGAGGTCGACCGGCGCGCTCTCGGCGCCGGGGGCGGGAGACAGGTTGGGCATCTTCAGTGCGGCAGGTGTGCGGCAGGTGTGCGGCAAGCGCCGCCTGGGGCCGCCCACGCTGCGGGCGGCCGACATTTGATGCCTCAAGTATATGCGCGATACGCGCCGCAGCCCTGCCGGCGATCAAGCCCGCGCCGCCGCGTGCGTCAATCCACCTTGGCGCCCGAATCCTTGACCACCTTGGCCCATTTCGCGGTTTCGGCGCGGATGAACGCGGCGAACTGCTCCGGCGTGTTGCCGACCGGCTCGGCGCCCTGCGCCTGCAGCCGTTCGCGCACCGCCGGGGCGCCCAGGGCCTTGGCCACTTCCTGATGGATGCGCTGGATCACGTCCGTCGGCGTGCCGGCCGGCGCCAGCATGCCGAACCAGGAGCTGGCCTCGTACTGCGGCAGGCCGGCGGCCTGGGCGATGGTGGGCACGCCCGGCAGCGCCGGCGACGGCTTTGCGCTGGTCACCGCCAGCGCCTTGAGCTTGCCGCTCTTGATCAGCGCCATCGACGACGGCAGGTTGTCGAACATCACCTGCATGGTGCCGCCCGCCAGGTCGGTCAGCGCGGGACCGCTGCCCTTGTACGGGAAGTGCACCATGAAAGTCCGGGTTTGCGTCTTGAACAGCTCGCCGGCCAGGTGGATCGAGGTGCCGTTGCCGCTCGAGGCCATGTTGATCTTGCCGGGATTGGCGCGCGCATAGGCAATCAGGTCCTTGACGCTGTCGATCTTGTGCTGCTGCGCAAACGCCGGATTGAGCACCAGCACGTTGGGCACCGCCGCCACCTCGGTGATCGGCGCGAAATCCTTGATCGGGTCGAACGGCAGCTTGCCGTACAGCGACTGGTTGATGCCATGGGTGCCGACGGTGCCCATCAGCAGCGTATAGCCGTCGGGCGCGGCCTTGGCGACGATGTCGGCGCCGATATTGCCGCCGGCGCCGGGCTTGTTGTCGACCACCACGTTCCAGCCTGGCAGCTTGCCGAGTTCGGCCGCAACCGCGCGCGCCAGGATGTCGGTGGTGCCGCCCGCGGCAAACGGCACCACCAGCCGGATCGGCTTGGCCGGATACGGGTCGGCGGCGAGCGCCGGCTGGGCGGCAAGCGCGCCGAGGCTGGCGGACAGCAGCAGCGCAACGACGCGCCGGCGAGTGGGTTGCATGCTTGGTCTCCTGTTGTGGCCCGCTGGATAGCCCACGGTGCGTATGGTCAGTGCATTCTAGTCGGCACCCGCGGCGGCGCCGATGAGGTGATGCCCTATGGATGCCCTATGGCGTGCGCGCACGGTGGCGCAATGAAAAAAGGCACCCGAAGGTGCCTTGCAGGATCGGCCTTGGAAGGCGGATCAGAACTTGTGGCGGATGCCCACCGCGACGCCGACCATGTTGTCCTTGCCGGTGCCCAGGAAGTAGCCGTTGGCGAAGCTGATGGCCGAGGTGTCGAAGTTGACGCCGGCGTTCTTCGCGTAGGCGGTGGTCAGGTAGACGTCGGTGCGCTTGGACAGGTTGTAGTCCGCGACAAACGAAATCTGCCAGGGGTTCTTGATGTTGTTGGTGGTGCCGGTGGCGGCCAGGTTCAGGTTCTTGACGTCGTCATAGAAGTAGGCGAGCGTCAGGCCCAGCGCCGGGGTGACCTGGTAGTTGGCACCGACCCAGTAGTAGTTGTCCTTCAGGATGGTGTTCTCGTTGGGTGCCTTGTTCATGCCCCAGCGGTAGCCGGCCATCAGCTTGGCCGGGCCGAAGGCGTAGCTCGCGGCAACCGCGGCCTTCTTGAACTCGCCGGTGCCGCCGGCGGCGTTCAGGGTCGGGTTGTACTGGTCGTAGGCCGCCGAAATGCCGAACGGACCTGCCGCCCACGCCAGGCCGGCACCGTAGCCGGTGTCGCGGCGGAACTGACCCGGGACCTCGCCGGCGCCGGCCACGCCGTTGCCGAACGACCAGTGGGCGATTGCCGTCACCGGACCGAACTTGCCGGTGTACTTGGCGGTGTTGTCCGAGCGGAAGTTCAGGCCCAGCTGCGCCACCACCGGCTCATACTGGGTGGCGTAGCCGGTCGGCGAGAAGTTGGCCATCATGTCGAACAGCGTGGTGTACTGGCGACCGAAGGTGAAGCGACCAACCTGGTTGCTTTCCAGGCCGACATAAGCCTGACGACCGAACAGGCGGCCGCCTTGCTGCAAGCGGCCATCATCCAGGCCGAAACCGCTTTCGAGCACGAACAGCGCCTTCAGGCCGCTGCCGAGGTCTTCCACGCCGCGCAGACCCCAACGCGAACCGGACAGGCCGCCCGAGGTCAGCCGGAAGACGTTTTCCGCCGGGCCGGTTGCCAGGCCATTGGCGGCCGACGGGGTGACGCTGGACATGTTGCTCACGTATTCGATGTTGGCATCGACCACACCGTACAGGGTCACGCTCGATTGGGCCTGCGCCGCCCCAGCAAATGCGCCAAGCGCTGCCAGCGCCAGAAGCGATTTCTTCATGCTCGTTGATCTCCACTGTAAGAATTATTGGTGACGGCGCGGAAGAACCTCCTGATGGTCTCCATCCCCCGTGCGTCAAACTTCCTTCGAAGTTGCGAAGTACTGTAACAAACAACTTTTCGTTCACCATTGGGGCCCAACCCCTTGTCTTGTTTTAACAACTCAGGGTTTGTGAGTAGCCAGGCGTATCAACGCAAGGCGGGATGCGGGCTGGCGGCGATTAGAGGCAAGCTACAATACGGGTAATCCCGATGGCGCCCCGGCGTGCCGCGCCGCGGCCGCGCACCCCACCATGGCAGGGGCTTGCCCGGGCACCGATTCCAACCGCCTCTGCGACATGGACAACCTGATCAAAGAATTCGACGTGGCCCTGCGCGCCATTGCCGGCGCCACGCGTTCGGCGCGCGCCAACCCGGCCGACCGGCTGGCGCCGGAAACCGAACAGATGAGCCCCGAAGAGCGCCGCCATGTGGCCGGCCTGATGCGCATCAACCATGTCGGCGAGGTCTGCGCGCAAGCCCTGTACCAGGCGCAGAAGCTGACCGCGCGCAACGGTGCCGTGCGCGCGCAGATGGACGCCGCCGCGCGCGAAGAGGAAGACCACCTGGCCTGGTGCGCCGAGCGCCTGCGCGAACTGGGTTCGCGTCCCAGCCTGCTCAATCCCCTGTGGTACGCCGGCGCCTTCGCCATCGGCTGGGTCGCCGGCCGTGCCGGCGATCGCGTCAGCCTTGGCTTCGTTGCCGAGACCGAGCGCCAGGTCGAGCACCACCTCGGCGGACACCTGGACCGCCTGCCCGAGTCCGACGGCCGCTCCCGCGCCATCCTGGAACAGATGCGCGACGACGAGATCCGCCACGGCGACGCCGCGCGCGAGGCCGGCGGCATGCCGTTGCCGGCGCCGGTGCGGGCGCTGATGCGCGGTGCCTCGCGCGTGATGACCACCGCCGCCTACCGCATCTGAGGTCCGTCGTCCGAGCCCGGGCGGCTCCCGCCGAGCCCTGGATTCAGCAGGGCTGGCGGGCATTTGTTGTATCCTCGGGGCGCGCGCCGGGACAGGTCTTTCCCGCGTGGTCGGCAGTTCCTCCGCAAGTGGTTCTCAGGTGGTTTCTCTGCTTTCCTCCCTAACATCTTCATTTCATTAAGGAATCACTTTTCCGGTGCGTGAGGTGTGCGCGCTAAGTCATTGTTCTGATTAAAAAAATCTCGTTTGCACCCCGGCCTGCAGCCTTGACCGCCCATATCGCTTCCTCTAAAGTGGGAAATAGTGTGAGGAAGTGTATTTTTGTGTGAAATTGGGCCCCGGCCGTGGGATGATTCTCGCCATAGCCGGAACGGAAGGATTCACGCGCATGCCGGCCGGCGAAGCGTTCGCGGCGCCGGCATGGACCGGGAGCAAGCTTGTTTCAGGGAGCATCGGCGCTGTCGCTGGATGCCAAGGGGCGGATGTCGATTCCGTCCCGGCATCGCGAAGCGCTGCAACAGCAGGCCGAGGGCCGGGTGACGCTGACCAAGCACCCGGATGGCTGCCTGCTGCTGTTTCCCCGGCCCGAGTGGGAAAACTTCCGCACGCGCATTGCAGCGCTGCCGATGGATGCGCACTGGTGGAAGCGCATCTTCCTGGGCAACGCCGCCGACGTGGAAATGGACGGCGCGGGCCGGGTGCTGATCGCACCGGAGCTGCGCAGTGCCGCCATGCTCGACAAGGAAGTCATGCTGCTCGGCATGGGCAGCCATTTCGAAGTGTGGGATGCCGCAACCTACGCCGCCAAGGAGCAACAGGCGATGGCGCAGGGCATGCCCGAAGCATTGAAGAATTTCTCTTTCTGAAGAGGTCATGAGTCCTACCGGAACCCCGGCAACCCCCGCCCTGCACCATCGCACCGTGCTGCTGGACGAGGCCGTCGACGCGCTGGTCTGGCGGCCCGACGGGGTTTACGTCGACGGCACCTTCGGCAGGGGAGGGCACAGCCGGGCGGTACTGGCCCGGCTGGGGCCAGACGGGGCCCTGGTTGCGTTCGACAAGGACCCAGCAGCAATCGCAGAAGCGGGCACCATCAAGGATGCCCGCTTCTCCATTGAGCACGCGAGCTTTGCGGCGATGGCCGAGCGCCTGTCGGGGCGCGGCCATGTCGCCGGCGTGCTGCTCGACCTGGGGATCAGCTCGCCCCAGATCGATGAGGCGGCGAGGGGGTTTTCCTTTCGTTTCGAGGGCCCGCTGGACATGCGCATGGACACCACGCGCGGCATCACTGCCGCCCAGTGGCTGGCGCAGGCGGATGAGCAGGACATTGCCAGGGTGATACGAGACTATGGGGAAGAACGGTTTGCTATACAGATTGCAAAGGCGATTGTTGCTCGCCGGAGCGAATCCGGCGATGGCGGACCCGTCGCCACTACTGCCGACCTTGCCGCGCTCGTGGCGAAAGCCGTCAAAACACGCGAGAAGGGTCAGGACCCTGCGACCCGCACCTTTCAGGCTCTACGGATTCACATCAATCAAGAGCTTGAGGACCTCGAAAGAGGGCTGAAGGCGGCTTATGACCTGCTGCAGGTTGGGGGACGCCTGGTGGTGATCAGCTTCCATTCGCTGGAGGACCGCATCGTCAAGCGGTTCATGGCGGCGCACGCCCGTCCCCAGCAGGATGCCGATCCGGCGCTGCGCCGCGCGCCGCTGCGCGCGGCCGACCTGCCGCAACCGACGCTGCGCCTGCTGGGGCGCTACAAGCCGGGCGCCGCAGAGGTGGCCGCCAACCCGCGCGCGCGCTCGGCGGTGATGCGCGTCGCCGAAAAGCTGGCCGCAGCGCCCGCCGGCGCAGGGGCGCGCGCATGAACCGCCTGACCTTCTTCCTGCTGGCCGCGCTGATCCTGTGCGCGCTGTCGCTGGTGAGCGCGCAGCACCAGGCGCGCACGCTGTTCGTCGCGCTGGAGCGGGCCCAGGCCGAAGAAAGGCAACTCGATGTCGACTGGTCGCGCCTGCAATACCAGCAGAGCGCGCTCGGCAAGAGCGCGCGCATTGCCGACGCCGCGCGCGCGCAGCTGAAGATGGCCCCGATCAACCCCGGCAAGACCCAGTACCTGTCGGGCATCGTGCTGCCGCCGGCACCGTCCGCGCCGGCCAGCGCAGCGGAGGCGCGCTGATGAGCATGGCCCGCCCCAACCCGCCCCGCCGCGACCGCAACGGCACCGCCTCGCGCCCGCGCAGCGGCCAGTTCGCCGCCAGCCCGGTGCTGGGCCTGCGCCTGCCGATGTGGCGCTCCAAGCTGGTGGTGTTCCTGATGTTCGCGGCGTTCGTCGCGCTGGCCCTGCGCGCGGCCTGGATCCAGGGGCCGGGCAACCAGTTCTACGAGGCCGAGGGCAAGAAGCGCTTCCAGCGCACGCTGGAATTGCCGGCCACGCGCGGCAAGATCCTCGACCGCAACGGCCTGGTGCTGGCCACCAGCCTGCCGGTCAAGGCAATCTGGGCGGTGCCCGAGGACGTGCCCAACCAGGTCGAGGCGGCCAAGATCCGCCAGCTGGCCCGGCTGCTCGGCATGTCCGAGAAGGACCTGAGCAAGAAGCTGTCCGAGGACAAGGGCTTTGTCTACCTGAAGCGCCAGGTGCTGCCCGACGTCGCCGACAAGATTGCCGCGCTGAAGATCGAAGGCATCCACCAGACCCGCGAATACAAGCGCTTCTACCCGGAAGGGGAGGCGATGGCGCATATCGTCGGCTTCACCAACGTGGAGGACCGCGGGCAGGAAGGCGTCGAGCTGGCGCGCGAGAGCGGCCTGGCCGGCCGCGCCGGCGCGCGCCAGGTGATCAAGGACCGGCTCGGCCGCGTGGTCGAGGACATCGGCGTGCTGAAGACCCCGCGCGATGGCGAGGACATCCAGCTGTCGATCGACGCCAAGATCCAGTACCTGGCCTACAACGAGCTCAAGGCGGTGGTAGAGAAGCACAAGGCCAAGGCCGCCAGCGCGGTGGTGCTCGACGCCCAGACCGGCGAGGTGCTGGCGCTGGCCAACTGGCCCACCTACAACCCCAACGACCGCACCCGGCTGTCGGGTGAGCAGCTGCGCAACCGCGTGCTGACCGACACCTTCGAGCCCGGCTCGATGATGAAGCCGATCACGGTGGGGCTGGCGCTGCAGCTCAAGCGCGTGTCGCCGTCGACGGTGATCGCCACCACCGGCAAGTACCAGTTCGAAGGCGCCACCATCACCGATACCCACAACTACGGCGCGCTCACCGTCACCGGCGTGATCCAGAAGTCGTCCAACATCGGCACGACCAAGATCGCGATGATGATGAAGCCGCAGGAAATGTGGGACATGTACACCAGCATCGGCCTGGGCCAGGCGCCCAAGATCGGCTTCCCCGGCGCGGTGGCCGGGCGCGTGCGCCCGTACAAGAGCTGGCGCCCGATCGAGCAGGCCACCATGTCATATGGCTACGGCCTGTCGGTGTCGCTGTTCCAGATGGCGCATGCCTACACCATCTTCGCGCACGATGGCGAGCTGATCCCGGTGACGATGTTCCGCACCAACGGCCCCGCCACCGGCGAGCGCATCCTGTCGCCGCAGGTGGCGCGCGACGTGCGCGCGATGATGGAAACCGTGACCGCGCCCGGCGGCACCGCGCCCGAGGCGCAGGTGATGGGCTACCGCGTCGGCGGCAAGACCGGCACCGCCTACAAGCACGAAGGGCGCGGCTACAACCGCAGCAAGTACCGCGCCTCGTTCATCGGCCTGGCGCCGATGTCGAACCCGCGCATCATCGTCGCCGTCAGCGTGGACGAGCCTACCGCCGGCAGCCACTACGGCGGCCTGGTCGCCGGTCCGGCGTTCGCGGCCATCACCGGCGGCACGCTGCGCGCGCTGAACGTCCAGCCCGATTCGCCGATCCGCCAGCTGGTGGTCAGCGACAAGGTGCAGGAAAGCGAACCGTGGAGCTCGACCCAATGAGATCGACCCGATGACGGCCAAGCCCCTGCTCCCCCTCGAGGTCACCGCCCAGGCCAGCAACGCGCTGGCCTGGCTGCGTACCAACGTGGCCGCCGCGGCGCAGCTGAGCGGCGATACCCGGCGCCTGGCGCGCGGCGATGTGTTCTTCGCCTACGTGCTGGGCAACGACCGCCTCGCCACCGACGGCCGGCCCTATATCGCGCAGGCGATTGCCGCCGGCGCCGGCGCCGTGGTCTATGAGGCCGACGGCTTCGACTGGCCCTTCGGCGACGCCGTGCCGCACCTGGCCGTGAGCCGCCTGCACCAGCTGGCCGGCCCGATCGCCGCCGGCTGGCACGGCAACCCGGCGCGCGGCCTGGCCGTGACCGGCATTACCGGCACCAACGGCAAGACCTCATGCAGCCAGTGGCTGGCGCGGGTGCTGCAGGCGGCCGGCACGCGCTGCGCGGCCATCGGCACGCTCGGCACGGGCTTCCCGGACGCGCTGCAGGCAACCGGCTTCACCACCCCCGACGCGGTGCAGCTGCAGGCCAGCCTGGCCACGCTGCACGACGCCGGCGCGCGCGCCGTGGCGATGGAAGTGTCGTCGCACGGCCTCGAGCAGGAGCGCGTGGCGGGCACGCATTTCTCGGTGGCGGTGCTGACCAACCTGACCCAGGACCACCTCGACTACCACGGCTCGATGGCCGAGTACGAGGCCGCCAAGGCGCGCCTGTTCCGCTGGGACGGCCTGCGCACCGCGGTGATCAACCGCGACGACGCCATGGGCCAGCGCCTGCTGGCGGCCGACGCCGCCGCCGTGGCCGCGCCGCACGTGATCGAATACGGCATCGACGGCCCCGCCGCCGCCACGGTGCGCGGCCCGCGCGGCGCATGGCTGCGCGCCACCAACGTGCGCGCCACGGCCACCGGCACCGCCTTCCATATCGACGGCAGCTTTGGCCACGCGGAAATGGCGACGCCGATGATCGGCGCCTTCAATGTCAGCAACCTGCTCGCAGTGCTGGGCGCCGCGCTGGCCAGCGGGGTGGCGTGGGATGCGGCGATTGCCGCGCTGCGCGCGCTGGCGCCGGTGGAAGGACGGATGGAACTGTTCGGCGCCGGCAGCGGCCATGACGCCGCGCAGGCGCCGCTGGCGGTGGTCGACTACGCCCACACGCCCGACGCGCTCGAGCAGACCCTGGCCGCGTTGCGCCCGGTGGCGCAGGCGCGCCACGGCCGCCTGTGGTGCGTGTTCGGCTGCGGCGGTGACCGCGACCCGATCAAGCGCCCGCTGATGGGCGCCGTGGCCGAGCGCCTGGCCGACGAAGTCGTGCTGACCAGCGACAACCCGCGCAGCGAAGATCCGCAGGACATCCTCGACGCGATTGCCGACGGCATGGCCGAGCGCGCGCGCGGGCGCCAGATCGAAGACCGCGCCGCCGCCATCCTCTATGCCGTGCGGCACGCGGCGCCGGCCGACGTGGTGCTGGTGGCGGGCAAGGGCCATGAGGCCACCCAGGAGATCCAGGGCCGCAAGCGCCCGTTCTCGGATCGCGAACACGTACGTCTGGCACTGGCCACACGCGGAGTATCGGCATGAGCCAGACCACCATGACCACCTTGCAGCAAGCCGCCGGCTGGATCGCCGGCGCGCGTATCGCCGGCGACGGCGCCGTGCCGTTCGCGCGCGTGCATACCGACAGCCGCAGCGTCGAGGCCGGCGACCTGTTCGTGGCCCTGCAGGGCGAGCGCTTCGACGCGCACGACTTCATTGCCGACGTGGTCGCGCGCGGCGCCGCCGCGGTGCTGGTGAGCCGCGAGGTCGACGCCGGGGTGCCGGCCATCGTTGCGCCGGACACGCGTCTCGCGCTGGGCGAACTGGGCGCCGGCTGGCGCCGCCAGTTCACGCTGCCGGCGGTGGCGGTGACCGGCAGCAATGGCAAGACCACGGTCAAGGAAATGATCGCGGCGATCTTCGCCGCGGCCGTCGGCGAAGACCAGCGCCTGGCCACCGGCGGCAACCTGAACAACGACATCGGCCTGCCGCTGACGGTGCTGCGCCTGCGCGCCACGCACCAGTTGGCGGTGCTGGAGCTGGGCATGAACCATCCGGGCGAGACGGTCTACCTGGCCGGCATCGCCCAGCCCACCGTGGCGGTGATCACCAACGCGCAGCGCGAGCACCAGGAGTTCATGGTCAGCGTGGAAGCCGTGGCGCACGAGCACGCCGCCGCCATCGCCGCACTGCCGGCCGACGGCGTGGCGGTGTTCCCGCTCGACGCGGAAAGCGGCGGCGCCTACGCCCCGGTGTGGCGCGCGGCCGCGGGCGCGCGCCGCGTGCTGTCGTTCGGCACCTCGCAGCAGGCCGACGTGCACGCCACCGTGGCGCTGGTCGATGGCGTGCAGGTGATGCAGGTGCGCGCGCCGGGCCATGCCTTCGAGGTGCGGCTGGCGCTGCTGGGCGAGCACAACGTGCGCAACGCGCTGGCGGCGATCGCCTGCGCGCTCGCCGCCGGCGTGCACGTGCCGGCAATCCAGGCGGGCCTGGAGGCGTTCAAGCCCGTGAAGGGGCGGCTGCAGGTCAAGTACACGCCGGCCGGCACGGTGGTGATCGACGACACCTACAACGCCAACCCCGACTCGATGCGCGCCGCCATCGACGTGCTGGCCGGCTTTGCCGCGCCGCGCGTGCTGGTGCTGGGCGACATGGGCGAGGTGGGCGACCAGGGCCCGGCGTTCCACGACGAGATCGGTGCCTACGCCCGGGCGCGCGGCATCGACGTGCTGTGGGCCACCGGCGCGCTGGCGGTGCACGCGGTACAGGCGTTCGGCGCCAACGGCCGCCATTTCGGCAGCGCGGAAGAGCTGGCAAAGGCCTTGGAGGAAGACAGCGGGGGCATGGTGGCGCAAGCGGGCGCCGTGCTGGTGAAGGGATCGCGCTTCATGCGCATGGAACGGATGGTCGCGGCGCTGGTCGCAGACACTTCCGCACACTAAATAAGACAACACGATGTTATTGGCTCTGGCCCAGTGGCTGCAAAACGACTACAGCTTCCTCCGGGTCGTCAACTACCTGACCTTCCGCGCGGTGATGGCCAACGTCACCGCGCTGGTGATCGGCCTGGCGTTCGGGCCGTGGGTGATCCGCAAGCTGACCGAGCTGAAGGTCGGCCAGGCGGTGCGCACCATCGGCCCGCAGACGCACCTGGTCAAGTCCGGCACGCCCACCATGGGCGGCGTGCTGGTGCTGGTGTCGATCGCCGTGTCGACGCTGCTGTGGTGCGACTGGGGCAACCGCTTTATCTGGGTGGTGATGCTGGTCACCTTCGGCTATGGCGCGATCGGCTGGGTCGACGACTACCGCAAGGTGGTGTATCGCGACCCGCGCGGCATGTCGAGCCGCGAGAAGTTTTTCTGGCAGACGCTGATCGGCCTGGTGGCGGCGGTCTACCTGGCGTTCTCGGTGTCCGAGAGCAGCAATGTGCGGGTCTGGGAACTGTTCCTGAACTGGGTCGAGGGCGGGCTGTCGCTGGACATGCCGTACAAGTCCAACCTGATCGTGCCCTTCTTCAAGGAGATCAGCTACCCGCTGGGCGTGGCCGGCTTCATCGTGCTGACCTACCTGGTGATCGTGGGCTCGAGCAACGCCGTCAACCTGACCGACGGCCTCGACGGCCTGGTGATCATGCCGGTGGTGCTGGTCGGCGGCGGGCTGGGGGTGTTTGCCTACGTGATGGGCAACGCGGTCTACAGCAAATACCTGCTGTTCCCGCATATCCCGGGCGCGGGCGAGCTGCTGATCTTCTGCTCGGCGCTCGGCGGCGCGGGGCTGGCATTCCTCTGGTTCAACGCGCATCCGGCGCAGGTGTTCATGGGCGACGTCGGCGCGCTGGCGCTGGGCGGCGCGCTGGGCACGGTGGCGGTGATCGTGCGGCAGGAGATCGTGCTGTTCGTGATGGGTGGCATCTTCGTGGTGGAAACACTGTCGGTGATGGCGCAGGTCACCTGGTTCAAGATCACCAAGCGCCGCTATGGCGAGGGCAGGCGGCTGTTCCGGATGGCGCCGCTGCATCACCATTTTGAGTTGGGCGGCTGGAAGGAAACCCAGGTCACGGTGCGCTTCTGGATCATCACCATGCTGCTGGTGCTGATCGGGTTGTCGACGCTGAAGCTGCGTTAAGAGTTCGGGAAGACGCTGCGCCGAAGCCGGCGCAGCCTATATCGATACAGGAAACCAAAGGCAGGAAATCGAAGTGTTTGGCGAGCTGCAAAAACCTCATGTGCTGGTACTGGGCCTCGGCGAGTCGGGGCTGGCCATGGCGCGCTGGTGTGGCCTGAACGGCTGCGCGGTGCGCGTGGCCGACACGCGCGAGGCGCCCGCCAACCTTGTGTTCCTGCAGGCCGAACTGACGTCGGCCGAATTCGCCGGCGGCCCGTTCACCGAGGATCTGCTCGACGGCATCGGCCTGGTGGCGATCAGCCCCGGCTTGTCGCCGCTCGAGCCCGCCACCGCTGCGCTGCTGGCGGCGGCGCAGGCGCGCGGCATCCCGGTGTGGGGCGAGATCGAGCTGTTCGTGCGCGCGCTGCGCCACCTCGAGGCCGAGTCCGGTTATGCGCCGAAGCTGCTGGCGATCACCGGCACCAACGGCAAGACCACCACCACCGCGCTGACCGGCCGCCTGGTCGAGCGCGCCGGCAAGAGCGTGGCGGTGGCAGGCAATATCAGCCCGTCGGCGCTGGACAAGCTGTCGGCCTGCATCGCCTCGGCGTCGCTGCCGGAGGTCTGGGTGCTGGAGCTGTCGAGCTTCCAGCTGGAAACCACCCATACGCTGGCACCGCATGCCGCCACGGTGCTCAACGTGACGCAGGACCACCTCGACTGGCACGGCTCGATGGAAGCCTATGCCGCGTCCAAGGCACGCATCTTCGGCCCGGCCGGCCACGCGTGCGTGCAGGTGCTGAACCGCAACGACCGGCTGACGCTGGACATGGCACGCCCCGGCTCGACGCCGGTGACCTTCGGCATCGACCTGCCCGAAGTGCCGGGCAGCTTCGGCATCCTGCGCGAAGGCGGCATGCCCTGGCTGGTGCTGGCCGAGCCCGATCCCGATGCGGAAGGGGAGGGCAAGCCGCGCCGCCGCAAGGCTGCCGAAGCCGCGCCGGAAGCGGTGCCGGTGCGCCACAAGCGCCTGATGCCGGCCGATGCGCTGCATATCCGCGGCATGCACAACGCCACCAACGCGATGGCCGCGCTGGCGCTGTGCCGCGCCATCGACCTGCCGCTGAACGCGCTGCTGCACGGCCTGCGCGAGTACCGCGGCGAGCCGCACCGCGTCGAGTGGGTCGCCACCATCGACGACGTCGAGTACTTCGACGACAGCAAGGGCACCAACGTGGGCGCCACCGTGGCCGCACTGTCGGGCCTGGACAAGCGCGTGGTGCTGATCGCCGGGGGCGAGGGCAAGGGGCAGGACTTCTCGCCGCTGGCCGCGCCGGTGGCGCAGTACGCGCGCGCGGTGGTGCTGATCGGCCGCGCCGCGGCTGAGTTACGCGAGGCGCTGCAGGGCAGCGGCGCCAGCCTGGTCGATGCCGCCACGCTGGAAGAGGCGGTGACGCAGGCCGCCGCGCTGGCCCAGGCCGGCGACGCGGTGCTGCTGTCGCCGGCGTGCGCCAGCCTCGACATGTTCCGCAACTACGTGCATCGCGCCGAGGTGTTCCGCGGCGCGGTGGAAGAACTGGCGCTGTCCCGGGGGATCCTGCCATGAGTGACGCACAGGTCAAGCGCAGCGGTTTTATCGGCGCCACCATCGGCAATGCCTGGGGCGGCCTGCGCGACGCGGTGTCGGGCGTCAAGCCGACCCGTTCGCGCATGATGGAGTACGACCAGCCCATGCTGTGGGTCTCGATCGTGCTGCTCGCGCTCGGCCTGGTGATGGTCTACTCGGCGTCGATCGCGCTGCCGGACTCGCCGCGCTACGCCAACTATCGCGAAAGCCACTTCCTGGTGCGCCATGCGTTCGCGCTGGGTATCGGGCTGTCGGTCGGGCTGGCGGCGTTCCAGGTGCCGGTCAAGGTGTGGGACCGCTACGCGCCCAAGCTCTTCATCTTCGCGCTGATCCTGCTGGTGATCGTGCTGGTGCCGTTCGTGGGCAAGGGCGTGAACGGCGCGCGGCGCTGGATTCCGCTGGGCGTGATGAACTTCCAGCCGTCCGAGCTGATGAAGCTGGCGGTGGTGCTGTATGCCGCCAACTACACCGTGCGCAAGCAGGAGTGGATGCAGACCGTGTCCAAGGGCTTCCTGCCGATGGGCGTGGCGGTGGTGGTGGTGGGCTTGCTGCTGCTGCTCGAACCCGACATGGGCGCGTTCCTGGTGATCGCCGCGGTGGCGATGGGCATCCTGTTCCTGGGCGGCATCAACGGCAAGCTCTTCGCCGGGCTGGTCGGGGTGGCGGTGGGCGCATTCGCGCTGCTGATCACCGCATCGCCCTGGCGGCGCGAGCGCATCTTCGCCTACCTGAATCCGTGGGAAGAGAGCAACGCGCTGGGCAAGGCGTACCAGCTGACGCACTCGCTGATCGCCTTCGGCCGCGGCGAATGGACCGGCGTGGGGCTGGGCGGCAGCATCGAAAAGCTGCACTACCTGCCCGAGGCGCATACCGACTTCATCCTCGCCGTGATCGGCGAGGAATTCGGCTTTATCGGCGTGCTGGTGGTGATCGTGCTGTTCTACTGGCTGGTGCGGCGCGCCTTCAACATCGGCCGCACCGCGCTGCAGCTGGACCGCACCTTTGCCGGGCTGGTGGCCAAGGGCATCGGCGTCTGGATCGGCTGGCAGACCTTTATCAACATGGGCGTGAACCTGGGGCTGCTGCCGACCAAGGGGCTGACGCTGCCGCTGGTCAGCTATGGCGGCTCGGGCATCCTGATGAATTGCGTGGCGCTGGCGATCCTCCTTCGCATTGATTATGAAAACCGTGTATTGATGCGCGGAGGGAAGGTATGACCGGAGCGCAGCAATACACGGTTTCGGCGAAGGCTAACTTCCTGCGTCAGCAGGAAGTTAAGCGCAGCGGCCGAAGCCAAAATCGCGTGCTGATGCGCGGAGGGAAGGTATGACGCAGCCGCGCACCCTGCTCGTGATGGCCGGCGGCACCGGGGGACATGTGTTCCCCGGGCTGGCGGTCGCGCAGGCGCTGCGCGCGCAGGGCTGGAACGTGGTCTGGCTGGGCAACCGCACCGGCATGGAAGCCACGCTGGTGCCCAAGCACGACATCCCGATGGAGTTCATCCAGTTCGGCGGGTTGCGCGGCAAGGGGCTGGTGACCAAGTTCCTGCTGCCGCTGAACCTGCTGCGCGCGTTCTGGCAGAGCCTTGCCGCGCTGCGCCGGGTGCGTCCGAGCGTGGTGCTGGGCATGGGCGGCTATATCACCTTCCCGGCCGGCATGATGGCGTCGCTGCTGGGGCGGCCGCTGGTGCTGCACGAGCAGAACTCGATCGCAGGCCTCGCCAACAAGGTGCTGGCCAGGGTGGCGGACCGCGTGCTGTGCGCGTTCCCCGATGCACTGCCCGGCAGTGAATGGACCGGCAACCCGGTGCGCGAGGAGCTGGCGCAGCTGGACGCGCCCGAGGCGCGCTACGACCGGCGCGACGGCCCGCTGCGCATCCTGGTGGTGGGCGGCAGCCTGGGCGCCGCAGCGCTCAACGAGGTGGTGCCCAAGGCGATCGCAATGTTGCCGCAGGACCAGCGTCCGGTGGTGACGCACCAGGCGGGCGCGAAGCAGATCGACACGCTGCGCGCCAACTACGCCGCGGCGCAGGTGCCGGCGCAGACCTTGCCGTTCATCGACGACATGACGCGCGCCTATGCCGACGCCGACCTGGTGATCTGCCGCGCCGGGGCGATGACGGTGTCGGAAGTGGCGGCGGCGGGCGTGGCGGCGCTGTTCGTGCCGTTCCCGCATGCGGTGGACGACCACCAGACCACCAACGCACAGTTTTTGTCGAGCCAGGGCGCGGCCCTGCTCGTGCAGCAGAAAGACCTGACGGCCGAGGGCCTGGCGCAGACCATTGCCAGCCTGACCCGGCCGCAGCTGAAAGACATGGCGCGCCTGGCGCGCGGACTGGCCCGGCCTGAGGCAACCCGGCGCGTCGCCGAGGTCTGCCGCGAGCTGGCCAGGGACTGAAGTGAGCGAAGCAGCAATCCAATGAAGCATATCGTCAAGAACATCCACTTCGTGGGCATCGGCGGCGCCGGCATGAGCGGCATCGCCGAGGTCCTGCTGAACCTGGGATACAAGGTCTCGGGCTCGGACGTGGGCAACAACGCCGCCACGCGGCGCCTGGCGTCGCTGGGCGCCACCGTCATGCACGGCCATGACGCCGCCAACGTGCGCGGCGCCAACGCGGTGGTGGTGTCGACCGCGGTCAGCGGCGACAACCCCGAAGTGCTGGCCGCACGCAGCCAGCGCATCCCGGTGGTGCCGCGCGCGGTGATGCTGGCCGAGCTGATGCGGCTGAAGCAGGGCGTGGCCATTGCCGGCACGCACGGCAAGACCACCACCACCAGCCTGGTGGCATCGGTGCTGGCCGAAGGCGGCCTCGACCCGACCTTCGTCATCGGCGGCCGGCTGAACTCGGCCGGCGCCAACGCGCGCCTGGGCACCGGCGACTTTATCGTGGCCGAGGCCGACGAATCGGATGCCTCGTTCCTGAACCTGTTCCCGGTGATCGAGGTCATCACCAATATCGATGCCGACCACATGGACACCTACGGGCACGACTTTGCCCGGCTCAAGCAGGCGTTCATCGAATTCACCCAGCGGCTGCCGTTCTACGGCATCGCGGTGCTGTGCGTCGACGACCCCAACGTGCGCGAGATCCTGCCGTTCGTGTCCAAGCCGGTGGTGCGCTACGGCTTTGCCGAAGATGCGCAGATCCGCGCCGTCGATGCGCGCGCGGTCGACGGCCAGATGCACTTCACCGTGCTGCGCCAGCTCAACGGCCATGCCGAGCCGCCGCTGGAGATCGTGCTGAACCTGCCCGGCCTGCACAACGTGCAGAACGCGCTGGCGGCGATCGCCATCGCCACCGAGCTGGAAGTGCCCGATGCCGCCATCGTCAAGGCGCTGCGCGAGTTCCACGGCGTTGGCCGCCGCTTCCAGCGCTACGGCGAGGTCGCCACGCCCGACGGCGCCGGCACCTTCACGCTGGTGGACGACTATGGCCACCATCCGGTGGAGATGGCCGCCACCTTGGCCGCCGCGCGCGGCGCGTTCCCGAATCGGCGCCTGGTGCTGGCGTTCCAGCCGCATCGCTTTACCCGTACGCGCGATTGCTTCGAGGACTTCGTCAAGGTGCTGGGCACGGTCGATGCCCTGCTGCTGGCCGAGGTCTATGCCGCCGGCGAAGCCCCGATTGTGGCCGCCGACGGCCGTGCGCTGACCCGCGCGCTGCGCGTGGCCGGCAAGGTCGAACCTGTTTTTGTAGAGCAGATGGAAGAGATGCCGCAGGCCATCCTGAATGCCGTACGGCCCGGCGATGTGGTCGTGACCATGGGCGCGGGTTCGATCGGCGGCGTGCCGGGCCAACTGGTGTCGCACCAGCAACCGCTGCAGCAAGGGAGCCAGGCATGAGCTTCGTCGCCCATCCCAATATCGACCCCAAGTCCCTGGGCAAGGTCGGCGTGCTGCTGGGCGGCCGCTCGGCCGAGCGCGAGATCTCGCTGATGTCCGGCAACGGCGTGCTGGCCGCGCTGCAGTCGCGCGGCGTCGACGCGCACGGCTTCGACCCGGGCCTGCAGGGCGTGGCCGAGCTGGCCGCGGCCGGCTTCGACCGCGTCTTCATCGCGCTGCACGGCCGCTACGGCGAGGACGGCACCATCCAGGGCCTGCTCGAGCAGCTGGGCGTGCCGTACACCGGCAGCGGCGTGCTGGCGTCGGCGCTGGCCATGGACAAGCAGGCCACCAAGCGCCTGTGGATGACGCACGGCCTGGCCACGCCGCGCTTCGCCATGCTGCATGCAGACACCGACTTTGACGCGGTGGCGGCCGACCTGGGCCTGCCGCTGATCGTCAAGCCGGCGCGCGAGGGCTCGTCGATCGGCCTGACCAAGGTCACCGCTGCCGACCAGATGCGCGCCGCCTTCGACAAGGCCGCGGCGCTCGACAACGACGTCATCGCCGAGACCTTCGTCGACGGCGCCGAGCTGACCTGCCCGGTGGTGGGCGAGGGCGATAGCGCCGAAGCGCTGCCGGTGATCCGCATCGTCGCGCCCGAGGCCAACTACGACTATCAAAATAAGTACTTTACTGACGATACCCAGTACTTGTGTCCGTCGGGCCTGGATGCCGAAGTCGAACGGCAGGTGCAGGCGCTGGCGGTGCAGGCCTACCGCGTGCTGGGCTGCCGCGGCTGGGCGCGCGCCGACGTGATGCTGCGCGCCGACGGCACGCCTTTCCTGCTCGAGATGAATACCTCGCCCGGCATGACCGGCCATTCGCTGGTGCCGATGGCGGCGCGCGCGGTCGGCATCAGCTACGAGGACTTCGTGCTGCAGGTGGTGGCCGCCGCCACGCTGGATCTCCATCCCAACGAGCATTGGAAACCCGAATAACTTCACCCGACAGGACCGCACCGGACCATGTGGCATAACGCACGCCTGCTCAACCTGATCGCCTCCACGCTGTATGCGGTGGTGGCGCTGATGGCGCTCGCGGCGGGCCTGCTGTGGCTGGCGCAGCGGCCGGTGTTTGCCATCACGCATGTGGAGATCGGGCCGATGGATGGCGGCGCGCTGCGCCACGTGAATGCGCCCAGCGTGCGCGCCAGTGCGCTGGGCAAGCTCGCCGGCAACTTCTTCACGCTTGACCTCAACGCGGCGCGCCAGGCGTTCGAGTCGGTGCCGTGGGTGCGGCGCGCCAGCGTGCGGCGCGAATGGCCCAACGGGCTCGCGGTCGAGGTCGAGGAGCACGAGGCGCTGGGCACCTGGGGCGCGCCCGACAGCGGCCGGCTGATCAATACCTATGGCGAGATCTTTGTCGCCAACACCGCCGAGGCCGAAGAGGACGCGCAGTTGCTGGCGCTGGACGGGCCGCCGGACAGCGAAGGCGACGTGATCGAGAAGCTCGAGGTGATGCGCCAGTGGTTCAAGCCGCTCAAGGCCGAGCCGCTGGCAGTGGCGCTGTCCGGCCGCTACGCCTGGCGCGCGCGCCTGTCCAACGGCATGGAGGTCGAGCTGGGCCGCGAGCAGAACGACGAGGACCGCACCGCGATGGACCAGCGCGTGCGCCGCTTCGTCGCCGCCTGGCCGCAGGTCACGCAGCAATGGGGCAGCCAGATCGAATACGCCGACCTGCGCTATCCCAACGGCTTTGCCATCCGCGCCGCCAATGCGCGCTTCCTGACCGAGGCGCAGATCGCGGCGGCAGTGCGGGCCGAAAAGGCCGAGAAAGCGGCCAAGGCGAAGGCGGCGAGTGCGACGAATAGCGCCGCCAGGCCGGGGGCGGCCGCAACGGTTTCAGGTACATCCAACAACAATCCGACGCGACTGAAGAGCAAGAACGCGGAGAAAACCCGATGAGCAAGGAATACAAGGACCTGTTGGTCGGTCTCGATATCGGCACCTCGAAGGTGGCGGCCGTGGTGGCGGAGCTGCGCCCCGACGGCAGCTACGAGGTGATCGGGATGGGCCAGTCTGAGTCCAAGGGTCTGAAGAAAGGGGTCGTGGTCAACATCGAGGCCACCGTGCAGTCGATCCAGAAGGCGCTGGAAGAGGCCGAGCTGATGGCCGACTGCAAGATTTCGGAGGTCTTCACCGGCATTGCCGGCAGCCATATCCGCAGCTTCAACTCCAGCGGCATGGTGGCGATCAAGGACAAGGAGGTCACGCAGACCGACGTCGCGCGCGTGATCGAGACCGCCAAGGCGGTCAATATCCCGACCGACCAGCAGATCCTGCACATCCTGACGCAGGAATTCATCATCGACGGCCAGGAAGACGTGCGCGAGCCCATCGGCATGAGCGGCATCCGCCTGGAAGTGAAGGTGCATATCGTCACCGGCGCGGTCAGCGCGGCGCAGAACATCGTCAAGTGCGTGCGCCGCTGCGGCCTGGAAGTGCACGACCTGATCCTGCAGCCGCTGGCGTCGAGCCTGGCCGTGCTGACCGAGGACGAGAAGGAACTGGGCGTGGTGCTGGTCGACATCGGCGGCGGCACCACCGACATCGCCATCTTCAGCGAAGGCGCGATCCGCCATACGGCCGTGATCCCCATCGCCGGCGACCAGATCACCAACGATATCGCGATGGCGCTGCGCACGCCGACGCCCGACGCCGAGGACATCAAGATCCAGTACGGCATCGCCAAGCAGGCGATCGCCGACCCGGACGACATGATCGAGGTGCCGGGCGTGGGCGACCGCGGCACGCGCACGCTCAGCCGCCAGGCGCTGGCCGCGGTGATCGAGCCGCGCATCGAAGAGCTGTACTCGCTGGTGCACCAGGTGGTGCGCGAGTCGGGTTATGAAGAACTGTTGTCGTCGGGCGTGGTCATCACCGGTGGGACCGCGATGATGCCGGGCATGGTCGAGCTGGGCGAGGACATCTTCCTCAAGCCCGTGCGCGTCGGCGTGCCCGAGTATCGCGGCAACCTGCACGAGGTGGTGAAGAGCCCGCGCTACGCGACGGTGATGGGCCTGCTGCTGGAAGGCCGCGTGCAACGCATGCGCGGACGCAAGGTGGCGGTGCAGAGCGGGTCGGTCAAGCAGGTGTGGACCCGCATGAAGGAATGGTTCGTTGGCAATTTCTGAGCCGCGCGCGGATTGACGCGCCGGCGATGCAACGGTGCGCAGGCAGGACGGTCTACCGGACAGGCTTGCGTGCCAGGTAACGGTTTTCAGGTTTTCTTTTTTTGGTTTCTTGTTCAGAAACCAGGGGTTGCGGCGGGGAGGCCGCATCGTCTGGGGACTGATTTTTCTCGGAGGCAGTGATGGACTTTGACATGATCGAAACGGAAGTGCAGGACGGCACCATCATCAAGGTGGTCGGCGTGGGCGGCGCGGGCGGCAATGCCGTGCAGCACATGATCAGCCGCGGCGTGCAAGGCGTCGAATTCATCTGCATGAACACCGACGCCCAGGCGCTCAAGCGTTCGACCGCTTCGCGCGTGCTGCAGCTCGGCAATACGGGCTTGGGCGCCGGCGCCAAGCCGGAAGTGGGCCGCAACTGCGCCGAATCGGCGCGCGATCAGATCGCCGACGCGCTGCGCGGCGCGCACATGGTCTTCATCACTGCCGGCATGGGCGGCGGCACCGGCACGGGCGCCGCGCCGATCGTCGCGCAGGTGGCCAAGGAGATGGGCATCCTGACCGTGGGCGTGGTCAGCAAGCCGTTCGACTTCGAAGGCGCGCGCCGCGCCAAGGTGGCCGAGCACGGTTCCAGCGAGCTGGAATCGAGCGTCGACTCGCTGATCGTGGTGCTCAACGAGAAGCTGTTCGAAGTGATGGGCGACGACGCCGAGATGGACAAGTGCTTCCAGTGCGCCGACGACGTGCTGCACAACGCGGTGGCCGGCATTGCCGAGATCATCAACGTTGACGGCCTGGTCAACGTCGACTTCGAAGACGTCAAGACGGTGATGGGCGAGCAGGGCAAGGCCATGATGGGGACGGCCACCGTGTCGGGCGTCGACCGCGCCCGCCTGGCGGCCGAGCAGGCCGTGGCCAGCCCGCTGCTGGAAGGCGTGGACCTGTCCGGCGCGCGCGGCGTGCTGGTCAACATCACCGCCAGCCGTTCGCTCAAGCTGTCGGAAACCAAGGAAGTCATGAACACCATCCGCAGCTACGCCGCGGAAGATGCGACCGTGATCTTCGGTACGGTGTACGACGACTCGATGAGCGATGCGCTGCGCGTGACCGTGGTCGCGACCGGCCTGGGCCGCTCGGCCAAGAAGCAGCAGCCGATGACGCTGCTGAAGACCGGCACCGACAACATGCCGGTGCAGATGATGGCCAACATGGCCGCCACCGCCGCCACGCACAGCTCGCCCGACTACAGCAACCTGGATACGCCGGCAGTGTGGCGCAGCTCGCGTGAGTCGGCGTCGGCCCACGTGGCGGCGCTGCAGGAAAAGGGTGTGGATACGTACGACATCCCGGCCTTCCTGCGCAAGCAGGCAGACTGAAGCCTGCCTGGCGCGGCATCGGTGCCTCCACCGGCCGCCTGACGGAACGCGTCGCCTGGTCGCGATGCACGTGCGCTCCCCATCCGCGCGTGCCTTGCATGGCTGACGTGAACCGCCGGGCTGCTGGCGGCGCCGCGCCTGTGCCGGACTGCGCTTCACCCGCATCCCGTCGCCGGGTCGGGCGTGCCGCTGGCCGCCTCCCCGGACTGGTTTCCCGCCTTCCCGGTCGGGATGTATCGCCGTCCGCGCGGCGCACCCAAAAGGTGCGCCGCGCGGACGTCTTTTGTAGCGTCTTCAGCTGGATCGATTTGTCCGAATGTCACGGGATGTGATCCGGCTTTGGCAGTGCCGGCCGGGCGCCTATGATCGTTAGGTTGCCCTGCGGCAACGCGCCGCCATGCGACCCCGCATCCGTCCTATCCTTCATAGACCCGTTCAGACAGCCAAGGAAAACCAGAAAGCCATGATCACTGTCGGTTCCCGCGTCCCCGACGCCACGCTTCAGGAATTTTTCGAGACCGAAAGCAACGGCTGCGCGCTCGGCCCCAATGCCTTCAAGGTGGCGGACCTGGTCCGCGGCCGCAGGATCGTGGTGTTCGGCCTGCCCGGCGCCTTCACGCCGACGTGTTCGGCCAAGCATGTGCCGGGCTTCGTGCAGCATGCCGAGGCGTTGCGCGACGCCGGCGTGGACGAGGTCTGGTGCGTCTCGGTCAACGATGCCTTCGTGATGGGCGCGTGGGGCCGCGAGCAGCAGGTGGCCGGCAAGGTGCGGATGATGGCCGATGGCAGCGCCGAGTGGACCCGCGCACTGGGCCTGGACCAGGACCTGAACGCGCGCGGCATGGGGGTGCGCTCGAAGCGCTACGCGATGGTGATCGACGATGGCGTGGTGACGCGGCTCGACGTCGAGGCACCGGGCGAATTCCGCGTCAGCAGCGCCGAGGCCGTGCTGGCGGCGTTGCGTGGCTGACACAGTCATCCGGGTAAACGTGGATAATACGTAACTTGTGACGTGCGTGTTAACAGCCGGAAACAAAACCCGGCTGCAGCGCCCCGGATGTGGTGGTAAAATCCCTTAATCAAAAAGATAACACGATAGATTTTAATAATTGTTGAGGCTGTCATGCTCAAACAGCGCACGATCAAATCCCTGGTGAAGACCGTCGGCATCGGCCTGCACTCCGGCCGCAAGGTCACGCTGACGCTGCGTCCGGCGCCGGCGGGTACCGGCATCGTCTTCACCCGCGTCGACCTGCCCGAGGCCGTCGAGATTCCCGTGGCCGCGTCGGCCATCGGCGACACGCGGCTGGCGTCGGTGCTGCAGAAGGATGGCGCGCGCGTTTCCACCGTCGAGCACCTGATGTCCGCCTGCGCCGGCCTGGGCATCGACAACCTCTATGTCGACGTCGACGCCGAGGAAATCCCGATCATGGACGGCAGCGCGGCGTCCTTCGTGTTCCTGCTGCAGTCGGCCGGCATCGAAGAACAGAACGCGCCCAAGACCTTCATCCGCGTCAAGAAGCCGGTGGAAGTGCGCGAAGGCGACAAGCTGGCGCGGCTGGAGCCGTTCTTCGGCTTCAAGCTGTCGTTCACCATCGACTTCCGCCACCCGGCGGTCGACAAGACCGGCCAGACCTTCTCGATCGATTTTGCCGACACCAGCTATGTGCGCGAGATCGCCCGCGCCCGCACCTTCGGCTTTGCGCACGAGGTCGAGGCCCTGCGTGAAATGGGGCTGGCGCGCGGCGGCAGCCTGGACAACGCGATCGTGCTGGACGAGCACCGCATGCTCAACAACGAGGAACTGCGCTACGGCGACGAGTTCGTGCGCCACAAGATCCTCGATGCGATCGGCGACCTGTATGTGGTCGGCCATCCGCTGATCGGCGCCTATGTGGCGAACAAGTCGGGTCACGGCCTGAACAACCAGCTGCTGCGCGCGCTGCTGGCGGACCAGGAGGCCTACGAGCTGGTCACCTTCGACCGTGTCGAGGAAGCGCCGGCGGCGTTCCTGCCGCAGGCCCAGCCGGCCTTCGCCTGAGCTGCCCCGCATAGAGAAAGAGCCGACCTGCGGGTCGGCTCTTTTGCTTTGGACGCGGCGCGGACGCTCAGCGGTGGTGGGCCAGCAAGGTATGGAGCGCGTCGCGCAGCGGCGAATCGGGCAGGCTGCGCGCGAGCTGGTCGAGGTTGGCCAGCCCGGTGGGTGTCATGCGGCCGCTGGTGCGCGGCCGTGCCACCGGCTCGACTTCCCAGTCCGAATGGCGTTGCACCTCCGGCTGCACCCGCACACGGATCGAGGTGACCGGGGAGCCGCGCTGCTGCAGGCGTCCGAGCAGCGTCGGCACGACCTGCCGCACCCGTGCCGCGGCCGCGCCATGGGCGGCCAGCAACAGCAACACCTGGCCGTTGGGGTCGGACGGATCGCGCTTGACGCCGGCCACCGCCAGGCCCGCGCGCATGCCGGCGGGCAGCAGCGCCAGCACTTCCGCCTCCAGCACCGACAGCTGGCGCGCGGTCTGGAGCAGCGCGGAGACAGGGCCGGCCTTGGCCAGCCAGTCATTGAGCGGCTTGGCTGCGGGGGTCTGCAGGGCGGGATGGGTGAAGCGGCGCATGCAGCCATTCTAGCAAGGGGGCGGCGGCTTCTGCGCAAGCGTCCACCCCCGCCGGCCGTGACGCCGGCACATGATAAACTCGGCGTTTTGCGCCAATCTATCCATTACCGCGCCCGGCCGCCGGAGCAGCCCGCCTTCCCTGGGGATGCCAGCCCGGTTCCGCGCAGGTGAAAGCAATCGATGATCACGGGCCTTCTCAAGAAAGTCTTCGGCAGCCGCAATGAGCGGCTGATCAAGCAATACCGCCGCACGGTGGCGCAGATCAATGCGCTGGAGCCGAAGTTCGAGCAGCTCTCCGACGACGAGCTGCGCGGCATGACCGAGGCCTTCCGGCAGCGCCACGCCGGCGGCGAATCGCTCGAGGCGCTGCTGCCCGAGGCTTTTGCCGTGTGCCGCGAGGCCAGCAAGCGCGTCATGAAGATGCGCCACTTCGACGTGCAGCTGATCGGCGGCATGGTGCTGAACGACAACAAGATCGCCGAAATGCGCACCGGCGAAGGCAAGACCCTGACCGCGACGCTGGCGGTGTACCTGAATGCCATCACCGGCAAGGGCGTGCACGTGGTCACCGTCAACGACTACCTGGCGCAGCGCGATGCCGAGTGGATGGGCCGGCTGTACAACTTCCTGGGCCTGTCGGTGGGCGTGAACCTGTCGCAGATGGCGCACGACCAGAAGCAGGCGGCGTACAACGCCGACATCACCTACGGCACCAACAACGAGTTCGGCTTCGACTACCTGCGCGACAACATGGTCTACGACCCGTCGCAGCGGGTGCAGCGGCCGTTGCACTACGCCATCGTCGACGAGGTGGACTCGATCCTGATCGACGAGGCCCGCACCCCGCTGATCATCTCCGGCCAGGCCGAGAACCAGACCGACCTGTACCAGCGCATGAACGGCATTCCCAAGCTGCTCGAGCGCCAGATCGGCGAGGAAAAGGCCGACGGCACCGGGGTCGAGAAGCCGGGCGACTACTACGTCGACGAAAAGGGCCACCAGGTCTACCTGACCGAGGCCGGGCATGAAAAGGCCGAAGAGATCCTGTCGCAGCTGGGCCTGATCGGCGAAGGCGAATCGCTCTACGCGCCGCAGAACATCACGCTGATGCACCACCTGTACGCGGCCTTGCGCGCGCACAGCCTGTTCCACCGCGACCAGCACTACGTGGTGCAGAACGACGAAGTCGTGATCGTCGATGAATTCACCGGCCGCCTGATGACCGGCCGCCGCTGGTCCGACGGCCTGCACCAGGCCGTGGAAGCGAAGGAAGGCGTCACCGTCCAGCAGGAAAACCAGACGCTGGCGACCGTCACGTTCCAGAACTACTTCCGCATGTACGAGAAGCTGGCCGGCATGACCGGCACGGCCGACACCGAAGCGTACGAGTTCCAGGAAATCTACGGCCTGGAAGTGGTGGTGATCCCGACCAACCGCCCGACCCAGCGCAAGGACCTGCAGGACCAGATCTACAAGACCGGCAAGGAGCGCTACGACGCCGTGGTGCGCGATATCCGCGACTGCTACGAGCGCGGCCAGCCGGTGCTGGTGGGCACCACCTCGATCGAGACCTCGGAATACCTGTCGGGCCTGCTCGACCGCGAGCAGCTGCCGCACCAGGTGCTCAACGCCAAGCAGCATGCGCGCGAAGCCGAGATCGTGGCGCAGGCCGGCCGCCCGAAGATGATCACCATCGCCACCAACATGGCTGGCCGCGGTACCGACATCGTGCTGGGCGGCAACGTCGAGAAGCAGGCCGGCTTCATCGAGGCCGACCCCAACCTGTCCGACGCCGACAAGGCCGCGCGCATCCAGCAGCTCAAGGATGAATGGCAGTCGCTGCACGAGCAGGTCAAGGCCGCGGGCGGGCTGCATATCGTCGGCACCGAGCGCCACGAGTCGCGCCGCATCGACAACCAGCTGCGCGGCCGTGCCGGCCGCCAGGGCGACCCGGGTTCGTCGCGCTTCTACCTGTCGCTGGACGACCAGCTGCTGCGCATCTTCGCCGGCGACCGCGTGCGCGCCATCATGGAGCGCCTGAAGATGCCCGAGGGCGAGCCGATCGAAGCCGGCATCGTCACGCGTTCGATCGAATCGGCGCAGCGCAAGGTGGAAGGCCGCAACTTCGACATCCGCAAGCAGCTGCTGCAGTACGACGACGTTGCCAACGACCAGCGCAAGGAAATCTACAAGCTGCGCAACGACGTGCTCGAGGCCAACGACGTCGGCGAGATGGTCGCCAACCTGCGCGAGAGCGTGCTGATCGAGCTGTTCCGCGACCACGTGCCGGCCGACACGATGGAAGAGCAGTGGAACATCGCCGGCCTGGAAACGCGCCTGCGCGAGGACTGGGGCCTGGAGGTGCCGCTGGCGCAGACCATCGAGGGCGCGCAGAGCATCGAGGACGAAGAGCTGCTCAACCTGATCATGAAGGCGGCGACGGAGCGCTACGACAGCAAGGTCGCGATGGTCGGCCGCGAGTCGTTCGCCGGCTTCGAGCGCTCGGTCATGCTGCAGAGCATCGACACGCACTGGCGCGAGCACCTGGCCGCGCTGGACCACCTGCGCCAGGGCATCCACCTGCGCGGCTACGCGCAGAAGGATCCCAAGCAGGAGTACAAGCGCGAGTCGTTCGAGCTGTTCGCGCGCCTGCTGGACGTGATCAAGAACGAAGTCACGCGCGTGACCTTCAACGTGCAGATCCAGTCGCCGGAAGAACTGGAACAGGCCTCGGAGCAGATCGAGGAAGGCCTGTCGCACCTGGAGAACGTGCAGTACAAGCACGACGAGTTCGCCGAAGGCCGCGAGCCGGTCGAGGAGGCACCATCGCCGCGCACCGGCACGGCCCTGGCCGCCGCCGAGCTGGCGCTGGCGGGCATGCCCAAGGTCGGCCGCAACGATCCGTGCCCGTGCGGCTCGGGCAAGAAGTTCAAGCAGTGCCACGGCAAGCTCAGCTGAGCCGAGCGGCACCGTAGTCAGCGCGACGCCGTCACGCCGCAACATGCCCGCGCAAGCGGGCATGTTCGTCAGGAGGACGGCGAAAGTGTGAGTGTTTTCTTCGTCGTCCCCGCGCACGCGGGGACCTGGTGGCTTTGCAGACGCTGGATTCCCGCGTGCGCGGGAATGACGGCAATAGCGAAAATGGAGCGATCATGCCCGTCAATCTTCCGCTGCCCCAGGCAGAGAACCTGAAATCCGTCGCCGGCGTGGAGCTCGGCTGGGCCGAGGCGGGCATCCGCAAGGCCAACCGCAAGGACGTGCTGGTGGTGCGCGTGGCCGAAGGCAGCACCGTGGCCGGCGTCTTCACCAGCAACCGCTTCTGCGCCGCGCCGGTACAGGTCTGCCGCGAGCACCTGGCTGTGGCGGCCAAGTCGGGCAAGGGCATCCGTGCGCTGGTGGTCAACACCGGCAACGCCAACGCCGGCACCGGCGAGCAAGGCCTGGCCAACGCCCGCGCCACCTGCGACGCGCTGGCCGCGCAGCTGGGCATCGATGCCGCGCAGGTGCTGCCGTTCTCGACCGGCGTGATCCTCGAGCAACTGCCGATGGACCGCCTGCTGGCCGGCCTGCCCGCCGCCATCGCCAACGCCGGCGCCGACAACTGGCTGGCCGCGGCGGAAGCGATCATGACCACCGATACCCAGCCCAAGGTCGCGTCGCGCACGGTGCAGATCGACGGCAAGACCGTGACGCTGTCGGGCATCAGCAAGGGCGCCGGCATGATCCGCCCCAACATGGCGACCATGCTGGGCTTCATCGCCATGGATGCCGCGGTGGCGCAGCCGGTGCTGCAGGGCCTGGTGACGCACGCCGCCGACCACTCGTTCAACAGCATCACCATCGACGGCGATACCTCGACCAACGACTCCTTCGTGCTGATCGCCTCGGGCAAGTCCGGCGCCGTGGTCGACCGCGCCGAAGGCCCGGCCTTCGAAGCGCTGCGCGAGGCGGTGACGAGCCTGGCGCAGGAGCTGGCGCAGATGATCGTGCGCGACGGCGAAGGCGCGACCAAGCTGATGACCATCCGCGTCGAAGGCGGCAAGGACGTGGCGGAATGCCGCCAGATCGCCTACGCGGTGGCGCATTCGCCGCTGGTCAAGACCGCGTTCTATGCCTCGGACCCCAACCTGGGCCGCATCCTGGCCGCGGTCGGCTACGCCGGCGTGGATGACCTCGACGTCGGCCGCGTCAACCTGTGGCTGGACGATGTCTGGGTCGCCCGCGACGGCGGCCGCAACCCCGATTACCGCGAGGAAGACGGCCAGCGCGTGATGAAGCAGGCCGAGATCACCGTGCGCATCGCGCTCGGCCGCGGCAATGCCGAAGCGACCGTGTGGACCTGCGACCTGTCGCACGACTACGTGTCGATCAACGCCGACTACCGTTCGTAAGCACCACTGTTTTGCTCCCCTCTCCCGCTTGCGGGAGAGGGGCCGGGGGAGAGGGCCGGCGTTTCCGGATGGCGCCATGCCCGGCAACCCGCCCGCTCCCCACTACTGACACCGCCCCATCACCATGTCCGACCTCGCCGCCCGCCTCGACAACTTTCTTGCCCGACTCGAACAATGGCTGCCGCCGCAACTGAGCGATGCGGACTGGCAGGAGGCGGTCGCGTTCCGCTGGCGCAAGCGCCAGAGCCTGTTCGGCAATATCGGCTACCTGCAGCCGGTGCGCCAGCTGCCGCCGATCCACCTGGACGACCTGAAGAACATCGAGCGCCAGAAGGATGCCATCGTCGGCAATACGCGCCAGTTCGTGAACCGCCTGGCGGCCAACAACGTGCTGCTGACGGGCGCGCGCGGCACCGGCAAGTCGTCGCTGATCAAGGCCTGCCTCAACGCCTTCGTCCAGGACGGATTGCGGCTGGTCGAGGTCGACAAGGACGACCTGGGTGACCTCGGCGATATCGTCGAGCTGGTCTCGCAGCGCCCCGAGCGCTTCGTGATCTTCTGCGACGACCTGTCGTTCGAGGAAGGCGAGTCGGGCTACAAGTCGCTCAAGTCGGCGCTGGATGGCTCGGTCGCGGCGCAGTCGGACAACGTGCTGATCTACGCCACCTCCAACCGCCGGCACCTGCTGCCGGAGTACATGAAGGACAACGAGAGCTACCGCCACACCGACGACGGCGAGATCCATCCCGGTGAAGTGGTGGAAGAGAAGATCTCGCTGTCCGAGCGCTTCGGCCTGTGGCTGTCGTTCTACCCGCCCAAGCAGGACGAGTACCTGGCCATCGTCGGCCACTGGCTGCGGCACTTCGGCTGCACCGACGAGGACATCGCCGCCGCGCGCGGCGACGCGCTGGTGTGGGCGCTGGAGCGCGGCTCGCGTTCGGGCCGCGTGGCGTGGCAGTTCGCGCGCGACTGGGGCGGCAAGCACGGCAAGCCGTACATCGCCGATGTTGCCGGGGACGCCAAGGCATGAGCGCGGCGACGCAGAACCCCGCAGCCACCGGCGGCAACCCGCCACGCAAGGTGACCGAGGTGGCGGTCGGCGTGCTGGTGCAGCCCGACGGCCGCTTCCTGCTGGCGCAGCGCCCGGCCGGCAAGCCCTACGAGGGCTACTGGGAATTCCCCGGCGGCAAGCTCGAGCCGGGCGAGTCGGTGGAGGCAGCGCTGGCGCGCGAACTGCACGAAGAGCTGGGCCTTGATGTCACGCAATGCGAGCGCTGGCACATCCTGGAACATGATTACCCGCACGCCTATGTGCGGCTGCACTTCTGCAAGGTTACGGCCTGGCGCGGCGAGCCCGTTGGCCGCGAAGGCCAGGCGTTCTCGTGGCAGGACACGCCGGTGACGGTCGGGCCGCTGCTGCCGGCGACCATTCCCGTGGTGGCGTGGCTGGCCGAGGAATCGCGCCACGGCTGACCCTGCCGTCCGCGTCACTGACAAGCGGCCGCGGCGCCCGCTTGTGCGCCGCAGGGCCAGCCGGCCCGGATCCACAGGAAAGGAACCTGCATGCTACGTGTCGATCGTATCGCCGACGACGTTTCCCTGCCTGAACTGACCCTGCGCGGCATCATCCTCGGTGCGCTGATCACGGTCGTGTTCACCGCTTCCAACATCTACCTGGGGCTGAAGGTCGGCCTGACCTTCTCGTCGGCGATCCCGGCGGCCGTGATCTCGATGGCCGTGCTGCGGCTCTTCCCCGGCGCCAACATCCTGGAAAACAACATGGTGCAGACACAGGCCTCGGCCGCGGGCACCCTGTCGTCGATCATTTCATCCTGCCCGGGCTGGTGATGCTGGGCCACTGGCAGGGCTTCCCGTTCTGGCAGACGCTGGCGATCTGCGCGGCCGGCGGCATGCTGGGCGTGTTGTTCAGCATCCCGCTGCGCCATGCCATGGTGGTGCAGAGCGAGCTGCCGTATCCCGAGGGCGTGGCCGCGGCGGAAATTCTGCGCGTGGGCAGCGCCGCGCCGGCCGAGGCCGCGCCAGGCCAGAAGCCGCAGGCGACCGGACTCGCCGACCTGATGGCCGGCGGCCTGGTCGCGGGGTTGTTCAGCTTTGCCGCCGGCGGGCTGCGCGTGCTGGCCGAGGGTGCCAACTTCTGGCTGTCGGCGGGCGCCTCGGTGGTGCGGCTGTCGATGGGCTTCTCGCTGGCGCTGGTGGGCGCGGGCTACCTGGTCGGCATCGTCGGCGGGCTGGCCATGCTGCTCGGGCTGGTGCTGACCTGGGGCGTCGCGGTGCCGTGGCTGACCGCGGTCACGCCGCGCCCGGACGGCGCCACGCTGTCGGCCTTCGGCACCCTGGTGTGGAGCCAGCAGGCACGCTTTATCGGCGCCGGCACCATCGGCATCGCCGCGATCTGGACGCTGCTGTCATTGGCCAAACCGATGCTCTATGGCATCCAGGCCTCGTTCGGCGCGCTGCAGGCCGGCCCGGCGGGGCAGGGCAGCGTGCCGCGCACGCAGCAGGACATGCCGGCGAAGTGGATCGGGCTGGTGATGCTGGGTCTGCTGGCGGTGCTGGTGACGGTGTTCGCGTGGTTCCTCGCGCCGGCGCCGCTCGATGGCGGGGCGCGCTGGCGCCTGGTGGTCTACGCGGTGGTGTTCGCGTTTATTTTCGGCTTCCTGGTGGCGGCGGCGTGCGGCTACATGGCCGGACTGGTGGGCTCGTCGGCCAGCCCGATTTCCGGCATCGGCATCATCGCGGTGATCCTGGTGTCGCTGCTGATCCTGCTGGCGGGCCAGGCCGATGGCCTGCTGGCCACGCCAGAGGGCGGCAAGTTCGCGATCGCGCTGGCGATCTTCACCACCTCGGCGGTGGTGGCGGTGGCCTCGATTGCCAATGACAACCTGCAGGACCTGAAGACCGGCTGGCTGGTCGGCGCCACGCCGTGGCGCCAGCAGGTGGCGCTGCTGATCGGCTGCGTGGTCGGCGCTGCGGTGATCCCGCCGGTGCTGGAACTGCTCTACAGCGCCTATGGCTTCGCCGGCGCGCTGCCGCGTGCGGGCATGGACCCGAACCAGGCGCTGGCCGCGCCGCAGGCGACGCTGATGACCGCCATCGCCACCGGCATCTTCACCCACCAGCTCAACTGGAACATGATCCTGATCGGCATCGGGCTGGGCGTGGTGCTGATCGCCATCGACGAGATCCTGCGCCGCCGTGGCGGCGCGGCACGGCTGCCGGTGCTGGCGGTTGGCATCGGCATCTACCTGCCGCCGACGATCAGCTCGGCGCTGGTGGTCGGCGCGGTGCTGTCGTGGCTGTTGCTGCGCGCCGAGCGTCGCCGCGCCACCGCGCGCGGCGACGATGTGAAGCTGGCGCTGGAGCACGCCGAGCGGCGCGGCACGCTGCTGGCGTCCGGCCTGATCGTCGGCGAAAGCCTGGTTGGCGTGATGCTGGCCGCGGTGATCGGCCTGTCAGGCAGCGATGCGCCGCTGGCCGTGGTCGGGGCCGGGTTTGAAGCGACCGCGCAGTGGCTGGGCCTGGCGGTGTTCGTGCTGGTGTGCGTGGGCTTCTACCGCCGCGTGCTGGCCGCGGCGCACTGAGGGCGGGGGCGTCTGCGTCGCGCCCTCAGTCGTCCTCGTCTTCGGACCGGTCGGGCGAGGTCTCGCCCGGCTTGCCGCCGATCACGTATTTCTCCGACGCCCAGGCGCCGAGGTCGATCTGCTTGCAGCGCTCGGAACAGAACGGGCGGAATTTGTTGTCGGGCACCCAGGCCACCTCAGTGCCGCAGGTGGGGCATTTGACGACAGCAGGCATGGCGTTCAGCGCAGGCTTCAGAAATTGCAAAGTTTTAGCAGGAACGGAATATCGGCATCGACCGAGCGCGGGCGCAGGTCGCCGTCCTGCTGCGTGAAGCGCACCCACAGCATGTACTTGTTGGCGCTCATCTCGGGGATGAAGGCCAGCAGCGAATCGTCCAGGTAGACCTGCATCAGCTGGTAGCTGCGGCCCGACAGCATCTGCTGGTAGCTGCCGCCGGTGGCGATCACCTTGCCGCTCTGGCCCGCTTCACGCAATAGCCGCAGCACGATGGTGGTGCCCATGCGCAGCGACACCAATGGACGCGCCCATTTCAGGATATCGGCGCGGCGGTCTTCGGCGGGACGGTGCTGCCATGCATAGTACGCAGGCAGGTCGAACTCGCAGGTGCCGCCGGGGATGATGGCGCGGCTGCGGATGCTGGTCAGCCACTCGTTGTCGGTCAGCAGCTGACCGGCCTTGCCCACGGTCTGGTTGAGCATGGCGATGCCCTGCTCGATCTCGCCGATGACCGAGTCGAGCGCGTCCTGGTCGATCTGCGGATTGGCGCGCAGCGGCGCCAATGCCTGCCGCTGGCGCTCCAGCTCCTTGATCAGGTCGGTCTTGAGGTCGGCGCGGCCGGCGACGTCGATGATCTCGAACAGCGTGGTCAGCGCGACATGGTGCTGCTGGGCATGATCCTGGCCGAGGAAGTATTCCAGCCGATCGAACAGGTCCTCCAGGCGCAGGAGAGTCCTGATGCGTTCGTTGAAAGGGTATTCGTACAGAATCAAGTGCTGTGTCCGTGCAGGGCGTCGGGCGCTTCAGGGGCGGCCCGGTGCAGAATGAGGCCCGGGAAATACCGGAAAGGGTGATCTATGCGCGTTGGATACCGGCACTATGCGGCGATTTCCCGGCATGTTCCAGCGCATTCTATGCGAGACCAGGTCCGAGGACAATGTCGCGCGCATGATGCAATGCGCCACAGCACGGCCCGGCGCGTCATGGATGGACCGCGCCCGCGGCGGACAGTTCACGGTAGTAGCGGTCGAGCCGGTCCACCTGCGCCACCAGCGCCTCGACCGGTCCGTCGTTGTCGATGACGTCGTCGGCACATGCCAGGCGGGCCGCGCGTGTTGCCTGCTTGGCCATGATCGCCAGCACCTGTTCGCGGCTGAAGCCGTTGCGCGACATCACGCGGGCCACCTGCGTGGCTTCGGTGCAGTCGACCACCAGCACGCGGCCCACGCGCTCGCGCCACGAGCCCGATTCCACCAGCAGCGGCACCACGTAGATCAGGTAGGGATGCGCGCCGGCAGCGCGGATCGACTGCGCGCGCTCGGTCGTCAGCGCGCGGATCAGCGGGTGCGTGATGGCTTCCAGCCGCGCCTTGGCGGCGGGATCGGCAAACACCAGCGCGCGCATCGCGTCGCGGTCCATGGCCCCGTCCGGGCGCAGGCAGGCCGGGCCGAAGGCCTCGACCAGTGCCGGGATGGCACGCCCGCCCGGTGCGGTGATCTCGTGCGCGAGCAGGTCGGTATCGATGATCGCGGCGCCGCGCGCGGCGAACATGTCGGCCACGCGGGTCTTGCCGCTGCCGATGCCGCCGGTCAGTCCGATTTCCAGCATGTGAGGTTCTGTCAGACGTCGTTGCCGCAACGATACCAGCTTCGGCCGCTTCGGCAGTGGACCGGTCGCGGCGGCGCGGCCCTTACCAGGCAAACAGCGGCAGCACCCCGGGGCCGAACAGCAGCACCACCACGCCGGCCAGCGCAATGAAGGGCCCGAACGGGAACGGCGTGTCGCGCTCCTGGCGGCGCAGCGCGATATTGGCCAGCCCGAACAGCACGCCGGCCACCGACGACAGCAGCAACAGCGCCGGCAGCGCCTGCCAGCCGAACCACGCCCCCAGCGCCGCCATCAGCTTGAAGTCGCCGAAGCCCATGCCTTCCTTGCCGCGCAGCAGCCGGAACAGCCAGTAGGCGATCCACAGCACCAGGTAGCCGGCGGCGGCGCCGATCACCGCGTCGGGCAGCGCCACGAACAGGCTGGCCAGGTTCAGCAGCAGCCCCATCCACAGCAGCGGCAGCGTGATCTGGTCCGGCAGCAATTGCGTATCGGCATCGATCATGGTCAACGCCAGCAGCCCCCATACCAGCACCAGCGCGGCCAGCGCCTGCGCGCCCGGGCCGAAGCGCCATGCCACCAGCGCGCTCAGCACGCCGCAGGCCAGCTCCACCAGCGGATAGCGCACGCTGATCGGCGCCTTGCACGCCGAGCAGCGGCCACGCAGGAACAGGTAGCTCAGCACCGGCACGTTTTCCCACGGGGCGATGGCGTGGCCGCAATGCGGGCAGGCCGAGCGCGGCACCATCAGGTTGTAGCGGCCGGGGTAGGGCAGCGGGTCGCCGCGCAGTTCGGCAATATAGTTGGCCTCGTCGCGCTCCATCATGCGCGGCACGCGGTGGATCACCACGTTGAGGAAGCTGCCGACCACCAGCCCCAGCAGCGCCGCGGCCGCCACCAGGAAGACGGGCGGCAGCGCCGCCAGCGCATGCAGCAGCGGGGCGGTGCTGGTCGAAAAGGGAGATGCGGACCACACAGACTGCATCGCTTACACCACCTGTCCCAGCTTGAAGATCGGCAGGTACATCGCCACCACCATGCCGCCGATCAGCACGCCCAGCACCACGATGATCAGCGGCTCGATCAGGCTGGAGATGGCGGCGACGGCATCGTCGACTTCACGCTCGTAGAACTCCGCCACCTTCAGCAGCATGTTGTCCAGCGCGCCGGATTCTTCGCCGATCTGCGTCATCTGCAGCACCATGTTGTCGAACACATGGGTTGCCTGCATCGCGTTGGTCAGGCTGGTGCCGATGCGCACCGATTGCTCGATCTCGCGGGTGGCATCGTAGTAGACCCAGTTGCCGGCCGCGCCGGCGACCGACTCCATCGACTCCACCAGCGGCGTGCCGGCCGCGAACATCGTCGCCAGGGTGCGGGTCCAGCGCGCGATCACGGCCTTGCGGAACAGGTTGCCGAAGATCGGCAGCTTCAGCAGCGCGCGGTCGGTGGCGCGCTGCACCTTCTCGGACTTCTTCAGCGCGCGCAGGTAGAAGCTGATGCCGGCCACCGGCGCGCCGATCACCAGGTACCAGTACTGGACAAAAAAGTCGGAGATCGCGATCACCAGCAGCGTCGGCGCGGGCAGGTTGGCACCGAAGCTGGAGAACACCCCCTTGAACGCCGGGATCACGAACAGCATCAGGATCACCGTGACGGCAAAGGCGACGGTCAGCACCGCGATCGGGTAGATCATCGCGGAGTTGATCTGCCCCTTCAGCGCGATGGTCTTCTCCATGTAGAGCGACAGGCGCTCCAGCAGCGAATCCAGGATGCCGCCCTGTTCGCCGGCATCGATCAGGTTGCAGTACAGCGTGTCGAAATATTTGGGGTGGCGGCGGAACGCCGCGGCCATGCTGCTGCCGGCCTCGATGTCGAAGCGGATGTCGGACAGCAGCTGGGTGAAGTTGGGGTTGACGTGCCCGCGCGCGATGATGTCGATCGATTGCAGCAGCGGGATGCCGGCCTTGAGCATGGTCGACAGCTGCCGGGTGAAGTAGGCGATGTCCTTCTCGGTGATCTTGCGCCCGCGCGCGGCCTTGCGCTTCTTCAGCTTGACGATGGTCAGGCCCTGCTTGCGCAGCGTGGCGGTGACCTCGGCCTGGTTTTCGGCGCGCAGCTCGCCGGTGAAGGTCTTGCCCTTGCGGTCCTTGCCTTCCCACTCGAAGATGTACTGGGTGGGGGCCTTGCGTCCCTTCCCTGATTTGGCCCGTGACGGTGCCCCCGTCCGGGCGCCCGCTGCTGGTGCGCGCGTCGCCATGGTTTTGACCCCCGATGTAAATGACGCTTGTTGTGCGTCTTGTCTTTACGTTATGTCGTGCTTCCCTACGTATTTGTGGTCGCCAGCACTTCTTCGAGTGACGTGACGCCCTGCCTGACCTTCAGCAGCCCCGCTTCGCGCAACGATAGCACGCCGTCCTTGCGCGCCTGCTCGGCAATCTGCAGCGCGGTGCCGTGCGCCAGGATGATCTCCTGCATGGCCTCGGTGATCGGCATCACCTGGTAGATGCCGCAGCGGCCCTTGTAGCCGCTGCCGTTGCAGCGCTCGCAGCCGACCGGATGGTAGGGCTGCCAGCTGCCGTCCAGGTCCTGCTCGCGGAAGCCCGCTTCCAGCAAGGCCTCGCGCGGGATCTCGCCCTCGCGCTTGCAGGTGCACAGCCGCCGCGCCAGCCGCTGCGCGGTGATCATCAGCACGCTCGAGGCAATGTTGAAGGCGGCCACGCCCATGTTCATCAGGCGGGTCAGCGTGGTCGGCGCGTCGTTGGTGTGCAGCGTCGACAACACCAGGTGGCCGGTCTGCGCGGCCTTGATGGAAATGTCGGCGGTTTCCAGGTCGCGGATTTCGCCGACCATGATGATGTCCGGATCCTGGCGCAGGAACGAGCGCAGCGCGGCGGCAAAGGTCAGCCCGGCCTTGTCGTTGACGTTGACCTGGTTGATGCCCGGCAGCTGGATTTCGGCTGGGTCCTCGGCCGTGGAGATATTGATGTCGCCCTGGTTCAGCAGGTTCAGGAAGGTGTACAGCGACACGGTCTTGCCGCTGCCCGTGGGGCCGGTCACCAGCACCATGCCGTACGGGCGCTTGATCACGTCCAGCAGCAGCGCCTTCTGCTCCGGCTCGTAGCCGAGCTGGTCGATGTCGAGCTTGTCGGACGACGATTCCAGGATCCGCATCACGATCTTCTCGCCGAACAGCGTCGGCAGCGTCGACACGCGGAAGTCCACCGCCTTCTCGACGGTTTCCTTGGCATCCTTGTCCTTGGGCAGCGCGATCAGCAGCTTCATGCGGCCGTCCTGCGGCACACGCTTTTCAGAAATATCCAGCCGCGACAGCACCTTGATCCGGGTCGCGATCTTGTCGCGGATATCCAGCGGCGGGCGCGCGACTTCCTGCAGCACGCCATCGACGCGGAAGCGGATGCGGTAGAAAGTTTCGAACGGTTCGAAGTGCAGGTCCGACGCGCCGCGGTGGAAGGCCTCGGTCAGCAGCTTCTGCAGGAAGCGCACCACCGGGGCGTCGTCGATGTTGTCGGCCGTGGTGCGGTTGCGCGGGTTGGCGGCGGCGGCGACCGGATCGTATTCGATCATCTTGCGCTCGGCCTGCACCGGCGAGATGTTCTTCAGCGTCCCCAGGGCCTCGCCGGCGGCGCGCACATGCTTCATCAGCTTGTCGTGCTCGACCACCACCGCTTCGACCGGCAGCTTGTACTTGTCGCGGATCGCATCCAGGCCGGCCTGGTTGGACGGATCGGACAGCGCCAGCACCAGGCGGTTGTCGCGCCGGCCCAGCGGCAGCAGCCGGTGGGCATGGAATTCACGGTTGCCAGCCAGCGCCGGCGGCACCTTGGAGAGGTTGTACTGGGCCAGGTCCAGCAGCGGCAGCTGGTACTTGTCGGCGGCGAACAGCGCCAGGTCGTGCGCGCTCATGGTGCCGCTGCCGACGATCTCGTCGATCAGCTGCGATTGCTTTTCACGTGCGGCCTGCTCCAGCTGAGCAAGCAGGGCGGGCGCGATACGCCGGCTCTGGGCCAGGGCAAGTCCGAGGGTCATGGCAGGTGCGCAGTGGTTGGAGCAGTGTCCGCGGACAGGGCAGGACGAGACGAGCCCGCTTCTTGGGATCGGGGCAGTTTGCCGATGGGGTCACTTTTTGTAAAGGCGACGGCGGGACGTATTGGCGTTTGCGCGACACCGGCGCAACCCTACTTGCGCGGGGCCCGGTTCCCACGGAGACGCGAGCACAGCAGACGGCAATTTGAGAATTGCCCCAATCCCCATTGGTGGCTGGCCAGCCATGCTTCTCGGCGTGGTGGCTCGCCGGCGTCCGGCGTCGGCTGATCTGTTATAGAATCAAAAATGAGTGTATAACATCGCATGCGGCGCAACTACAAGAAGCCTTTCGCTCAATTCGTCAAGAAAGCACACAAGCCGCTGCAACTGGCGATCGAAGACGAGGTTGAGGAGCTCTGTGCCGTGCCCGAGCTGGGGGAAGCGAAGACTGGCGACCTGGCTGGCATCCGGGTGCATAAATTCAGGTTCAACCGGCAGGAATACCTGATCGCCTACCGGCCACTGCCGCAGGGGTTCAACGTGAAAGGCGTGGCACTTGAGGTGCTATGGATCGATTTCTACAAGGTCGGCTCGCATGAGAACTTCTATGACGAGCTCAAGAAATACCTGAGGGCTGAAAGAAATGGACACGATGACCGCTGAAGATCTGCTGCATGCCCTCGGCGAGTTGCCCCCGCGGGAACGCGTCAGGTTCTTCACGCTGATCGGACAGCAGGCCTTTGGTGACGAGAATTTCTCGCACGAGGAAGTCTTTGGCCACCTGGCGGAGGAGGATTTCACCGCGGCCGAGGCTGCCCAATACCTCGAAATCTCGATGGCTACCTTCCGCCGGCTGGTGCGCGATGGCAAGGTGGTTCCACGGGCGGAAGTCGGGCGCAGCCAGCTTTTCTCCGCAGCCGAGCTGAAAGCATTCAAGCGACAGCGCAAAGCCATCAAGGGCTGAGAAGGTGGGTAGAAAGACAAAAAGCCGAACCAACTTTCGTTGATTCGGCTTTTTAAATCTGGTCGGGGTGAGAGGATTCGAACCTCCGGCCTCTACGTCCCGAACGTAGCGCTCTACCAGGCTAAGCTACACCCCGATTTGGTTTGCCGACAGACGTTGTAGCGTCAGCAGCAAAGAACGTAAGTTTAGCAGCGTTTTTTGGGGAATGGAAGAGGGCGGAGGGAAACGCCGTTCATCCCCGCCGTTCGTCCCGGTTCACGACTGCCGCTGCAGCGAGAACGCGCACAGCTGGATCAGCGTTTCCTTCAGCTCGGACGGCGGGAACTGCCGGGCTGCCTGCTCGGCGGCATCGGCTTCGCGCCGTGCGGCTTCGAAGGTGACCTCGAGCGCGCCGCTGGCGTGGATCGCGGCAAAGACCGCGTCGAAATGCTCGGTGCCGCCTTGCACGATTGCGTCGCGGGCCAGCTGGCGCTGCTCGGCGGTGCCGTGTTCCAGCAGGTGCAGCAGCGGCAGGGTGGGCTTGCCTTCGCGCAGGTCGTCGCCGGCGTTCTTGCCCATCTGTTCGGCGCTGGCGGTGTAGTCCAGCATGTCGTCGATCAGCTGGAACGCGGTGCCGATGCGGCGGCCGTATTCGGCGGCGGCTTCTTCCATCTGCGCGTCGGCGCCGGACAGCACCGCGCCCAGCTGCGCGGCGGCCTCGAACAGCTTGGCGGTCTTGTAGCGGATCACCTGCAGGTAGCGCTCGACGGTGACGTCGGGGTCGTGCATGTTCAGCAGCTGCAGCACTTCGCCCTCGGCGATCACGTTGGTCGCGTTGGACAGGATCTCCATGATGCGCATGCTGCCGGCATCGACCATCATCTGGAACGCGCGCGAATAGAGGAAGTCGCCCACCAGCACGCTGGCGGCATTGCCGAACACGGCGTTGGCGGTGTCGCGCCCGCGCCGCAGTTCGGACTCGTCGACGACATCGTCGTGCAGCAGCGTGGCGGTATGGATGAATTCCACGACGGCGGCCAGTTCGTGGTGGCGGTTGCCGTCGTAACCCAGCGCGCGCGCCGTCAGCAGCAGGATCACCGGGCGCAGGCGCTTGCCGCCGGCACCGATGATGTATTCGCCGATCTGTTCGATCAGCGGGACTTCGGAGGACAGCCGCTGGCGGATAACAGCATCGACCGCGCGCATGTCTGCAGCGACCGGGGCAAGCAAGGCAGTGGCGGAAGGCTGGGACAAGATGATCACCGTTGCGCAAAACCGGACGATTATATGCGATGCAGGCGGCGTTCTACGCATGCCCCGCATAGTTTGCCGGACGATCGGCTCAGGGTAGGCGCGCAGCGGCGTCAGTCATGGGCGCCACTATAATTGCAGCCATGGACAAGCCCGTACCTCGCCGCCAACTGCGCCGCACCGCCTGGTGGGTGGCGTTTGCCGCACTGGCGGGGTTTCTGCTCGCCGATCTGACCTGAGCCCAGCCGCGGCGGATTGTGCCGGGCGCGCCGCTCGCAGGCTATGTGCCTGTTTTCTTTGCAGTTTTCCTCGATCTCGTTTACAATTCCCGGTTTCCTCCGGTAGTCGCTCGCCTTGCGGGTCCTTGCCGGTGGGAGATAACCGGGCCGCATCGCGCGGCTTCGGCGTTTTATTCACATCCGAGAGGTTCGACAATGTACGCGGTCGTAAAAACCGGCGGCAAGCAATACAAGGTTGCTGCTGGCGAAAAACTGAAAGTAGAACAGATACCGGCAGACATTGGCGCAGAAATCACGCTCGACCAGGTGCTCGCAGTGGGCGCCGGCGACCAAATCAAGTTTGGTACGCCGCTGGTGAGCGGGGCTTCCGTCAAGGCTACCGTTATCTCCCAGGGTCGTCACGACAAGGTGAAGATCTTCAAGATGCGCCGTCGCAAGCACTACCAGAAGCGTCAGGGCCATCGTCAGAATTACACCGAACTGCGCATCGAAGCGATCGTTGCCTGATCGATCGAGCGTAATCCGGTAAAGCGACAGGAGTAAGACATGGCACAGAAAAAAGGCGGCGGTTCCACGCGGAACGGCCGTGATTCCGAATCGAAGCGTCTGGGCGTGAAGGTGTTTGGTGGCCAGGCCATCAACGCCGGCGGCATCATCGTGCGCCAGCGCGGTACCCGCGTGCATGCCGGCGACAACGTCGGCGTGGGCAAGGACCACACGCTGTTCGCCCTGGTCGACGGCCACGTGCAGTTCGCCGTCAAGGGCCCTGCCAAGAAGCAGCAAGTCAGCGTCGTCCCGGCGGCCTGATAACAGCCTTTGCAGGACGAAAGGCCCCGCAACGCTTGCGGGGCTTTTTCTTTTCTGGCGGAGTAAACTACGCCGGCCCCCGATCTGCCGATCGCTGCCGATCCTGCCGATCCATTACGGAAAACCCATCATGAAGTTCATCGACGAAGCCCGAATCGAAGCCATTGCCGGCAACGGCGGCAATGGCAGCGCCTCGTTCCGGCGCGAGAAGTTTGTGCCCTTCGGCGGCCCGGATGGTGGCGACGGCGGCCGCGGCGGCAGCGTGTTCGCCGTGGCGGACCGCAATATCAATACGCTGATCGATTTCCGCTACGCCAAGAAGCATGTGGCGAAGAACGGCGAGAACGGCCGCGGCTCCGATTGCTACGGCGCCGCCGGTGAAGACATCACGCTGCGCATGCCGGTGGGCACGCTGATCACCGACATGGACACCGGCGAGGTCATCGCCGATCTGACCGAGCATGGTCAGCGCGTGTGCCTGGCCGAAGGCGGCATGGGCGGCTGGGGCAACCTGCACTTCAAGTCCAGTACCAACCGTGCCCCGCGCCAGCAGGTCGACGGCAAGCCGGGCGAGCGCCGCATGCTCAAGCTGGAGCTGAAGGTGCTGGCCGACGTCGGCCTGCTGGGCATGCCCAATGCCGGCAAGTCGACCTTTATCTCGCATATCTCCAACGCGCGCCCCAAGGTGGCGGACTATCCGTTCACCACGCTGCACCCCAACCTGGGCGTGGTGCGCGTGGACCATGAGCAATCGTTCGTGGTCGCCGACATTCCCGGCCTGATCGAAGGCGCGGCCGAAGGCGCGGGCCTGGGCCACCAGTTCCTGCGCCACCTGCAGCGCACCGGGCTGCTGCTGCATATCGTCGACCTGGCACCGTTCGACGAAGCGGTCGACCCGGTCGCCGAGGCCAAGGCCATCGTCAACGAGCTGAAGAAGTACGACGAGACCCTGTATGAAAAGCCGCGCTGGCTGGTGCTGAACAAGCTCGACATGGTGCCCGAGGATGAGCGCGCCGCGCGCGTGAAGGACTTCCTCAAGCGCTACAAGTGGAAGGGCCCGGTGTTCCAGATCTCGGCGCTGACCGGCGAAGGCTGCCGCGAGCTGATCTACGCGATCAAGGACCACCTGCAGGCGATCAAGGCCGAAGAGGCCGCGGCGCTGGCAGAGCCGGACATCCGCCTGGACGACCGCCTGCATAACGTCGACCAGGGCCAGCGCGAGGCATAAGCAGGGCCAATGGTTGGCTCCCCTCTCCCGCGTCGGGAGAGGGGCCGGGGGTGAGGGCGGGGGCCCGATCGGGCGTGGCGCCTTGTCAAACCACCCCTCACCCTGCCCTCTCCCCTGAGGGGAGAGGGGAACACAATCGGAGACAGGATTTCCACCATGCAATCGGTCATCGCGCAGGCAAAGCGCATCGTCGTCAAAGTGGGCTCGAGCCTGGTCACCAACGACGGCAAGGGGCTGGACCACGACGCCATCGCCCGCTGGGCGGCCCAGATCGCCAAGCTGCGCGTGGCCGGCAAGGAAGTGGTGCTGGTCAGTTCCGGCGCCATTGCCGAAGGCATGCAGCGGCTCGGCTGGGTGCGCCGCCCGAAGGAAATCCATGAATTGCAGGCGGCCGCCGCAGTGGGCCAGATGGGGCTGGCGCAGGTCTATGAGAGCCAGTTCGGCCGCTATGGCATCCGCACCGCGCAGGTGCTGCTGACCCACGCCGACCTGGCCGACCGCGAGCGCTACCTGAACGCGCGCTCGACGCTGCTGACGCTGCTGTCGCTGGGCGTGGTGCCGATCATCAACGAGAACGACACCGTGGTCACCGATGAAATCAAGTTCGGCGACAACGACACGCTCGGTGCGCTGGTCACCAACCTGATCGAGGGCGACGCGCTGGTGATCCTGACCGACCAGCGCGGCCTCTACACCGCCGATCCGCGCAAGGACCCGGCCGCGCAGTTCGTCGACGAGGCGCTGGCCGGCACGCCGGAACTGGAAGCGATGGCCGGTGGCGCCGGCACCTCGATCGGGCGCGGCGGCATGCTGACCAAGATCCTGGCGGCCAAGCGCGCGGCCAAGTCCGGTGCGCATACCACCATCGCCTCGGGACGCGAGGCCAACGTGCTGGAGCGCCTGGCGGCCGGCGAGGCGATCGGCACCCAGTTGCTGGCGCCGACCGGGCGGCTGACGGCGCGCAAGCAATGGATGGCCGACCATCTGCAGCTGCGCGGCCGCGTCGTGATCGACGACGGAGCGGTCGAGAAGCTGACCAGCGGCGGCAAGTCGCTGCTGCCGATCGGCGTGGTCGAAGTGCAGGGCGAATTCGCCCGCGGCGAGGTGATTGCCTGCGTCGATGCGCAAGGCAAGGAGGTGGCGCGCGGCATCACCAACTATTCCAGCGCGGAGTCGCGGCTGATCGCGCGCAAGCCGTCGTCCGAGATCGAAGCCGTGCTCGGCCACCTGAACGAGCCCGAGCTGATCCATCGCGACAACCTGGTGCTGGTCTGAGCGAGGCAAGCAAAAACGGCGGGACCGCCTGGCAGTCCCGCCGTTTTTTCATGTCGGTGCGCGCAGCGCTTCAGCGCTTGCTGGGCGCGCGCGATTGCAGCTCGCGCACCATGTCCGCGGGCTTGCCGGCCACGGTGCGGCCCTCGCAGAAGAAATCGATCGCCAGCGTCGCGGCGTAGGCGTTGCGTACCCCGGTCTGCATGCGGTGCCAGGTCTCGCCGTAGTCGCTGGTGTTGGGTACCCATTCGGTGGCGCCCGGGGGCAGGGTCGCGTACAGCTTGCGCTCGAACACGTCGCAGCGCAGGCCTTCGAAGGTGACATTGCGGGCGCCGCTCTGGCTGGTGGTGACGGCGGTATAGCGCACCACGTTGTCCTTGCCCACCGAGATCGACTTGCTGTCCACCGCGAACGACAGCGTGCCGGTGCCGGCCACCGAGAACGGGATCAGGTTGGCCTCCTGCGGCAATGGCGGCAGCATGGCCTTGGCTTCCTCGAAGGTCTTGGGCGCGAACGGGTTGTTCCAGGTGCTCTCTTCCTCCGCCATCTCCTTGCCGGTGGTCTTGCAGCCGGCCAGGGCCAGGCTGGCCGTGGCAAGCAGCAGCCCGGCAGCGCTCAGGCCGCGGCGGCGGCCCACGGCGGTCAAACTAGTCATCAGTGCTCCGTGTAGTGGATACCGGCGTCGCCGGCGAAACGTAGTCGGCGGCGGCCGCGGCCGGGGCTTCGGCATTGCCGTCGGCGTCGGCCTGCTGCGCGGCCTGGGCGCGGCTCAGTGCCTGGCCGCGCGGCCCGCCGTGGCGTCCGTGCACGCCGTGGGCACCATGGGCGCCATGCGTGCCATGCGTGCCATAGGGGCTGAGCGGCACGCGCGGATGCCGGTTGAGGAAGCGTGACAATTCCGTCAGCGCCATCTGGTAGACATCGCGCTTGAATTCGATCACGGCTTCCAGCGGCACCCAGTAATGGCTCCAGCGCCAGGCATCGAACTCCGGGTGCTCGGTGGCGCGCAGGTGGATATCGCAGTCCCTGCCGGCCATGCGCAGCAGGAACCAGATTTGTTTCTGGCCCTTGTAGTGGCCGCGGATCTCGCGGCGGATGAACTTGTCCGGCACCTCGTAACGCAGCCAGTCGCGCGTGCGACCGACGATCCTGACGTGCTCCGGAAGCAGGCCGATTTCCTCATGCAGTTCGCGGTACATGGCCTGTTCCGGCGTTTCGCCGTACTTGATGCCGCCCTGCGGAAACTGCCAGGAGTGTTCGCCGATTCGCTTGCCCCAGAAAACCTCGTTTCTTGCGTTGAGGAGGATGATGCCGACGTTCGGGCGAAAGCCTTCACGATCGAGCATGACTGCACCTCGAATCCTTTAGAATTACGCTGATTATAAAGGAAGCGCGCAGCCGGGCCCGGACCGGGGGATGGTGGTTTTCCCCGAGCGGAAGGGCAGTTTCAGGCGCGTGCGCATAATTCAGCGCCGCCGGCCCCCCGGATCGTGCCGGGACGGATTTTTCCGACCTTGGCGGCCCAGAGAGAAATTACGGATGAAAGCCTCGCAATTCTTCATTTCCACCCTCAAGGAAGCGCCCGCCGACGCGGAAATCGTTTCGCACAAGCTGATGATGCGCGCCGGCATGATCAAGAAGCTGGGCGCCGGCATCTACACCTACATGCCGGTCGGGCTGCGCGTGATCCGCAAGGTGGAAAACATCGTGCGCGAGGAAATGAACCGCGCCGGCGCGGTGGAACTGTCGATGCCGGTGATCCAGCCGGCCGAACTGTGGCAGGAGACCGGCCGCTGGGACAAGATGGGGCCCGAACTGCTGCGCCTGAAGGACCGCCATGAGCGCGACTTCGCGGTGCAGCCTACCTCCGAAGAGGTAGTGACCGACATCGCCCGCAGCGATATCCGCAGCTACAAGCAGCTGCCGCTCAATTTCTACCAGATCCAGACCAAGTTCCGCGACGAGCGCCGGCCGCGCTTCGGCATCATGCGCGGGCGCGAGTTCACCATGAAGGACGCCTATTCCTTCGACCGCGACACTGACGGCCTGCGCAAGTCGTACGAGAACATGTACGACGCCTACGTGCGCATCTTCCGCCGCTTCGGGCTGGAATTCCGCGCCGTGGCGGCCGACAACGGCGCCATCGGCGGCTCGGGCTCGCATGAGTTCCACGTGATCGCCGAGACCGGCGAAGACGCCATCGTCTACTGCCCGACCTCGGCCTACGCCGCCAACATGGAGGCCGCCGAGGCGCTGCCGCTGCTGGCCGAGCGCGCCGCACCCAGGCAGGACCTGGTCAAGACCTTCACCCCGGAGAAGGTCAAGTGCGAGCAGGTGGCCGAATTCCTGAAGGTCCCGCTCGAGACCAACGTCAAGTCGATCGTGCTGGCCACCGACGGCGAGGCCGGCACCCAGATCTGGCTGCTGCTGATCCGCGCCGACCACGAGCTGAACGAGGTCAAGGCCTCCAAGGTGCCGGGGCTGGCCGACTTCCGCTTTGCCACCGAGAACGAGATCGTCGAAGCCTTCGGCTCGCCTCCGGGCTACCTGGGCCCGATCGACATGAAGAAGCCGGTCAAGGTGGTCGCCGACCGCACCGTCGCCAACATGAGCGACTTCATCTGCGGCGCCAACTACCGCGACTACCACTACACCGGCGTCAACTGGGGCCGCGACCTGCCCGAGCCGATCGTCGCCGACCTGCGCAACGTGGTCGCCGGCGACGCCTCGCCGGACGGCCAGGGCACGCTGGAAATCTGCCGCGGCATCGAGGTGGGCCACGTGTTCATGCTGGGCACGCGTTACTCGGAATCGATGAACGCCACCTTCCTCGACGAGAACGGCAAGACCCAGCCGATGCAGATGGGCTGCTATGGCATCGGCATCACCCGTATCCTGGGCGCGGCGATCGAGCAGAACTTCGATGAGCGCGGCATCATCTGGCCGGCCGCGATCGCCCCGTTCGCGGTGGTGATCTGCCCGGTGGGCTACGACCGCTCCGAGGCCGTCAAGGCCGAGGCCGACCGCATCCATGCCGAGCTGCTCGCCGCCGGCGTCGACGTGATCCTCGACGACCGCGGCGAGCGCCCGGGCGTGATGTTTGCCGACTGGGAGCTGATCGGCGTGCCGCACCGCGTGGTGGTGGGCGACCGCGGCCTGAAGGAAGGCAAGGTCGAGTACCAGGGCCGGCGCGACGCGCAGGCCACCGCCGTCAGCGTGGCCGAGGTGGTCGGCCACGTGCGCAGCCTGCTGGCAGACTGAGCCTCATGCGCGCCGTCCGCGGCCTGACCGCCGCCGCTGTTGCCGCCCGCCGCCTGGCGGGCGCGCTGATGGTATCGCTGCTGGCATTCCTGCTGGCGCTGGCGGCCCCGGCGGCGCACGCCGGCGCGCAGAAGGAAGAAGACCTGGCCGATTCGGTGCGCGGTGCGCTGGCCGCGGCCATTGCCGATGACCGGCCGCTGCGGCCGGTGTTCGCCTCCGGCGGCGAGCGGCTGGCTTACCTGAAGTGGCTGGGCGAGATGTCGGCGCGGCTGGCCTCGCGCATCCCCGAGCCGCAGGTGCGGGTCGAGCTGATCGAGGTGGCCTACTACGAAGCCAAGCGCGCCGGCCTGGAGCCCGCGCTGGTGCTGGGCCTGATCCAGGTCGAGAGCAACTTCCGCAAGTACGCGATCAGCTCGGCCGGCGCGCGCGGGCTGATGCAGGTGATGCCGTTCTGGGTGCGCACCATCGGCGACAGCGACGCGCGCAAGCTGTTCCACCTGCAGAGCAACCTGCGCTACGGCTGCACCATCCTGCGCTACTACCTGGACCGCGAGCAGGGCGACCTGTACCTGGCGCTGGGCCGCTACAACGGCAGCCGCGGCCGCCCCGAGTATCCCAACGCGGTGCTGGCGGCGTGGAAGCGCTGGCAGTATTCCGAAGCCACTGTCACCGTGGCCGGCGATGCCGAGATCGCGCCGTCGCGCCCGCGCGCGCCGGTGGCGGAGCCGCCGGCCCGCAACCCGTTTTCGTCGCAGCGCGTCGCAGTCAATCCGTCATGATCCGCGAAGCATCCGTTGCCGGCGGCAAGACCGGCTACACCGAATCCTCGCCCGAACTCGAACAATGGCTGGCCCGGCATATCGCCCAGGGCTTTACCGCCGATGCGCTGGTGCTGTCGATGCTGCGCTCGGGCTACGACGACGCCTTCGCGCGCCGTGCCGTGGCCGCCGCGTTTGCGCGGGACACCGTCGCCGCGGCGCCGCAACGGCCGGCGCAGGCTGAAGCGGCGGCCGCCGGCACGCCCGCGGTCTACGCCGCCGATGGCGGCGACCGCCGCGTGCCGGTGCTGTTCCGGCTGGCCTCGCCGCAGGTGCAGCTGTTCCAGCAGCTGCTGAGCGACGACGAGTGCGATGCGCTGGTGGCGCTGTCGCGCGGCCGCCTGGCACGCTCGCCGGTGGTCAATCCCGACACCGGCGACGAGAACCTGATCGACGCCCGCACCAGCATGGGCGCGATGTTCCAGGTGGCCGAGCACGCCCTGATCGCCCGCATCGAGGCCCGCATCGCCGCGGTCACCGGGGTGCCGGCCGAGCACGGCGAAGGCTTGCAGATCCTGAACTACAAGCCGGGCGGCGAGTACCAGCCGCACTTCGATTACTTCAACCCGCAGCGGCCCGGCGAAGCGCGGCAGCTGTCCGTCGGCGGGCAGCGCATCGCCACGCTGGTGATCTACCTGAACACCCCCGAGGCGGGCGGCGCCACCGCGTTTCCGCGCGTGGGCCTGGAGGTGGCGCCGGTCAAGGGCAATGCGGTCTACTTCAGTTACCTGCTGCCCGACGGCACGCTCGATGACCGCACCCTGCACGCGGGCCTGCCGGTGGCATCCGGGGAAAAGTGGATCGCCACCAAATGGCTGCGCGAACGGCCGTACCGCAGCGAACGCTGATTGTGCCGGCACGCTGACGTCCGGCGTATCGGCCTATTTCTGAAAAACTGTACCGGTACTGTACCGCCCACTGACCGTAGACTGATTTCTGAAACGTACTTGAACGCCTGGAGTCAGTCATGGAAGTGTCCCAATTCGCCGCCGGCACCGGTGTCTTTGCCGCCTTTGCCGGCTTCGCCCTGGTGTCGTCGATCACCCCCGGTCCGAACAACACCATGCTGCTCGCCTCGGGCGTGAACTTCGGCTTCCTGCGCACGGTGCCGCACCTGCTCGGCGTCAGTATCGGCTTCGCGCTGATGGTGGGGCTGGTCGGGCTGGGGCTGGGGTCGCTGTTCCATGCGTTCCCGTGGACCTGGCAGGTGCTGCGGGTGGTGGCAACGGTCTACCTGGTCTGGCTGGCCTGGAAGCTGGCCACGGCCGGCGGCGTGCAGGACCAGCAGGTGGCGCGGCCGATGGGCTTCTGGGCCGCGGCGGCGTTCCAGTGGGTCAATCCCAAGGCGTGGGTGATGGCGGTGGGCGCGTGCAGTACCTATGTGCTGCACGGCAACCTGTGGCTCAACGTGCTGCTGCTGTCGGGGATCTTCGGCGTGGTGAACCTGCCCAGCGTGGCGATGTGGGCGTTGTGCGGCTCGGCGCTGCGGCGCTGGCTGGCGCGGCCGAAGGTGCTGCGGGCATTCAATATCGGGATGGCGGTGCTGCTGCTGGCGTCGCTGTGGCCGATCCTGGGGACGCACCAGGCGTAGCCGAACGCCTTCCAACTCCCCGCTTGTTTGCTCCCTCTCCCGCTTGCGGGAGAGGGATGGGGTGAGGGCCGAAGCCTCAACGAAGTCACACGCGTCGCTTTTGCCAGCGCCGGCCCTCACCCCCGCCCCTCTCCCGCGAGCGGGAGAGGGGAGAACACCCTCAGCGCGCGCCGCGCCCGTCTAGATCAAACCAGCGCCCGAATCGAATCCAGATTCCGCCAGTACCCCTTCGCATCCATGCCGCACCCAAACACGTAGCGGTCCGGCACCGCAAAGCCGCAGAAGTCCGGATGCATCGGCTTGGGTTTGCTCAGCGTCTTCTCGCACAGCACCGCGGCGTGGAATTCCTTGGCGCCCATGTCCATGATGCGCTGGCGGATGGCCGCCATGGTCTCGCCTTCATCGAGGATGTCGTCGAGCACCAGCACCACGCGGTCCTTGACCGATTCGCGCGGCGCCACGCGCCATTGCATCTCGCCGCCGACGGTCTTGTTGTTGTAGCGCGAGAGGTGGATGTAGTCGAACTCCAGCGGGAATGCCAGCTTGGGCAGCAGCATGCCGGTGAACACCACCGCGCCGCCCATCACCGACAGCACCAGCGGGAAGTCATTGCCCATCCTGGCGGTGATGTCCGCGGCCATGCGGTCCAGCGAGGCCTGGACTTCCGCGGCGGAGACGATTTCTTCGGAATTGGCCCACAGCTCGCGGGCCTGTTCGGCGCTCATCATGATGTCTTTCCTGTTCTTTTGCGGGGAGGCGGTTCGGCTTGCGGCAGCGGGCTTCAGCGGTTGAAGAGGCCCTTCATGCCGCCCTTCATCGCGCCCATCTGGCGCATCATCTTCATCATGCCGCCGCCCTTGAGCTTCTTCATCATGGATTGCATCTGGTCGAACTGGTTGAGCAGGCGGTTGACTTCCTGCACCGGCACGCCGGCGCCCGCGGCGATGCGGCGCTTGCGGCTGGCCTTGATCAGGTCCGGCTTGGCGCGCTCGGCCGGGGTCATGCTGTTGATGATGCCCTCCATGCGTGCCACCTGCTTCTCGGCCTGGTCCATGTTGGCGCCCTGCGCCTGCTGGGCGAACTGCGCCGGCAGCTTGTCGACCAGGCTGCCCAGCCCGCCCATCTTCTTCATCTGGCCGATCTGGGCCTTGAAGTCTTCGAGGTCGAAGTCGCCGGTCTTCTTGATCTTCTTGGCCAGCTTCTCGGCCGCCGCCATGTCGACGCCGCGCTGGGCTTCCTCGACCAGCGCCAGGATGTCGCCCATGCCCAGGATGCGCTGGGCCATGCGGTCGGGGTAGAACGGCTCCAGGCCGTCCAGCTTTTCGCCGACGCCGACGAACTTGATCGGGCGGCCGGTGATATGGCGCACCGACAGCGCCGCGCCGCCGCGCGCATCGCCGTCCAGCTTGGTCAGCACCACGCCGGTCAGCGGCAGGGTGTCATTGAAGGCCTTGGCGGTGTTGACGGCGTCCTGGCCCAGCATGGCGTCGACCACGAACAGCGTTTCAGCCGGCTTCAGCTCGGCGTGCAGCGCGGCGATTTCCTGCATCATCGCCTCGTCGATACCCAGCCGGCCGGCCGTGTCGACGATCAGCACGTCGTGGTAATGCTTGCGCGCCCAGTCCACCGCCGCGCGGGCGATGTCCACCGGCTTCTGGTCCGGCTGCGACGGGAAGAATTCCGCGCCGACCTGCTCGGACACGGTCTTGAGCTGGGCGATGGCGGCGGGGCGGTAGACGTCGCACGAGACCGTCAGCACCTTCTTCTTTTTGTTTTCCTTGAGCCACTTGGCCAGCTTGCCGGCGGTGGTGGTCTTGCCGGCGCCCTGCAGGCCGGCCATCAGGATGATGGCGGGCGGCTGCACCGCCAGGTTCAGCTCGGATTCCTTGTTGTTGCCGCTGGCGGCCTCGGCGCCGCCGATCACCGCGGTCAGCTCGCGCTGGACCACGCCGACCAGGGCCTGGCCCGGCGTGAGGCTGCTGACCACCTCTTCGCCCATGGCCTTTTCCTTGACGCGGGCGACGAATTCGCGCACGACCGGCAGCGCCACGTCGGCTTCGAGCATGGCAAGGCGCACTTCGCGCAGCATCTCGGCGGTGTTGGCCTCGGTCAGGCGCGCCTCGCCGCGCATGGTCTTGACCACACGCGCCAGGCGTTGAGTGAGATTGTCCAGCATGGCAGGAATCGGGGGAGAAGTCGGAGCAGGGCTCGGGGCTGAAATCGGGAGGCAGTCCGGCACACGGGGCGGGCCTGGAACACCGGCCACACCGGTTCAAGCGGGCCGCCACCGGCCGTGGGCACTAAGGTAAACTGCGTAAATGGTCATTGTACTGTATGCCCTGACGGCACTTCTCTATTGCGGCCTGGCCTGGCACGGCTGGGCCACGCGCCATCCGCGCGTGGCCGCTTCAACCGGTCCGGCCGGCGCTTCGGCCACGGCGGTGCTGGTGGCGGGCGGCGGTGGCATCCCGCCGTCCGGCGGCGCGCACGGCGAAGGGCGCCCGGCCTGGTGGCACGTGCTGATGCTGGCGGCGCTGGCCAGCCACGGCATGCTGCTGCACGAAACCATCTTCCCGGCCGAGCGCATGATGTTCGGCTTTGCCTTTGCGCTGTCGGCCATGCTGTGGCTGGGCGTGGGCATCTACTGGATCGAGAGCTTCTTCTTCTCGCTGGCGGGGCTGGGCCTGATCGTGATCCCGGTGGCGCTGGTGGCCAGCCTGATGCCGCTGGCGTTTCCCGGCGCGCAGATCCTGGGCTACGCGGCGCGGCCGCTGTTCAAGCTGCATTTCATCATCGCCAACGTGGCCTACGGGCTGTTCACGCTGGCGGCGTTCCACGCCTTTCTGATGCTGCTGGCCGAGCGGCGCCTGCACGGCTTCCGGCACGCGCCGGCACGGACGTCGCAACAGCAGCCCAGCCAGTGGCTGGGGCGCTGGCTGGACCTGCTGCCGCCGCTGCTGACGCTGGAGAAGCTGCTGTTCCGGCTGATCGGCGCCGGCTTCGTGCTGCTGACGCTGACCATCGGCTCGGGCCTGCTGTTCTCCGAAGAGCTGTTCGGGCGCGCCTTCCGGCTGGACCACAAGACCGTGTTCGCGCTGATCTCGTGGGCCATGTTCGGCGGCATCCTGGCCGGGCGCATCTTCCGCGGCTGGCGCGGCAAGGTGGCGCTGCGCTGGGTCATCGCCTCGTTCGGCATCCTGCTGCTGGCCTATGTCGGCAGCCGTTTCGTGATTGAAGTCGTGCTGCACCGGCTCTGATTTTCCATGGCACGTATCCTGATCCTGCTGGCCGTGGTGCTGGGCGTCTTCTGGTGGCTGCGCGCCCGCGCCGAGGCCCGGCTGGCCGAGCATCGCGCCCGCCAGGCGCGCGAGGCCAGCGAACACGCCGCCGCCGGCACGCCCGATGCCCGCGCCGAACGCATGGTCCAGTGCGCCCAGTGCGGCGTGCACCTGCCGCAGGGCGACGCCATCGCCTGGCGCGGCCTGCACTACTGCCGGCGCAGCCACCTGCCCGACGAAAGCCGCACGGAAAGCCGCACCGAAGGCAGCCACGGCAGCGGCGATGGCGGCAGCGGCCCGCGCCCATGACCCAGCCGGCGCCGTCGGCCTGGCAGCGGCTGAACGCCTGGCGCGGCCTGGCGCAGCTATGGCGCCAGCCCGAGCCGCCTGACTTCCACTGGCGCCTGCTGCGCTATTTCTGCTGGACCCGCGTCGCCGTGGGCCTGCTGCTGGTCGGCTTTGCGCTGATGCGGCGCGGCGAGCCGGCCACCGGCGCCGCCAGCGCCGCCGCTTCCACCATTACTGCCGCGATCCCCGCCTTGCCCTTTGGCCTGGAGGCCATGGGCGGCATCGAGCATGCGGCGGCTATGGCCGTCGCCGTCCCTTACCTTGGCATTGCGCTGGCGATGCTGGCCGGCACCCTGTGGCGCCGGCATTTCCATCTGCGCGTGCGGGTGCAGGTGCTGGCCGACCTGGCGCTGCTGGCGCTGGTCTTCAGCGTGCTGGGGCGCGGCGGGCACGCCGAGGGCCTGGCGATGATCTTCCTGCTGCCGGCGCTGGAGGCCGGCGCGCTGACCAGCCTGCTGTTCGCGCTGTTTGCCGCGGCCATCTCGGCGCTGGTGGTGATGAGCGGGCCCTTCATGCACACCATCCTGCTGCGCCAGGCCGATGCCGGGCTGCTGGGCTCGGGCCTGTTCGGCCTGGTGTTCATGATCGCCGCGCTGCTGATGTATATGCTGGCCAACCGCCAGCTCGCGCAGGAGCGCCTGGCGCTGGCGCGCGAGCAGGAGCTGCGGCTGCAGCAGCTGGTCAACCGGCTGATGGTCAACGACATGCAGGACGGCGTGATGCTGGTGCGCGCCAACGGCGCGGTGGTGGCCGCCAACCCCGCCGCGGTGGTGCTGCTGGGGGTGCAGCCGCACGAGCGCATCTACTCGCGCAAGCTCGGCGGCGCGCCCGGCGGCGAGGCCGGGCAGGGCGGCGGCGATACCGTGCTGTTCGACCTGCGCCGCATCCCGCGCCTGCAGCCGCTGATGGAAATGCTGCGCGACTGGCTGCGCAGCAAGGACGACGTGCCGCGCATCCTGCAGCTGCTGCCGATGGCCTCGGGCGCCGCGCTGGCCGACGGCACCATGCAGCATACCCGGCTGCGGCTGCGCTTCGTGCTGCCGGGCCTGGCCGGGCTGCGCTCGACCATGGCGCATGGCCGCACCGTCCCGGCCGCGCTCGACACCGCCGCGTGGAACGAACTGTCGCCCGAAGCCGCCGGCCGCCTGCGCCTGGCCATCGCCCAGAACGAGGCCATGGCCTGGTCGCAGGAGGACGAGGCGCTGCTGCGCAGCGAGATGCGTGACACCGTGCTGGTCCATATCGAAAGCTGGGAACGCATCGCCGAGCAGGTGCAGCAGGAAAAGCTGGCCGCGATGGGCCGGCTGGTGGCCAGCATCGCCCACCAGATCCGCAACCCGCTGGCGGCAATCAGCCAGGCCAGCGAGCTGCTCGGCGATTCCGGCCGGCACGATCCGGCCGCGCATGACCCGGCCGCGCATGATCCGGGCGGGGCCGATGTCGATATCGATGCCCGCCTGCTGCGCATCATCCACGACAACGTGCGCCGGCTGGACCAGGTGGTGTCGGACGTGCTGCAGATGTCGCGCCGCCCGCGCACCGGCCGCAGCACCGTGCACCTGGCGCAGGCGCTGCCCGAGATCGTCGAGCGCTGGCGCGCCGAAATGCGCCAGCGCCGCCCGCGCGCCGGCGAGACCCGCCCGGCCGGCCGCGCCGACATCAACGCCAATGCCATCCGCCTGACCGTCGACGTGGCCCAGCCGGTGGTGTTCGACGCCGCGCAGCTGCAGCAGGTGCTCGGCAACCTGCTCGACAACGCCTGGCGCTACTGCAGCCGGCTGCCGGGCTCGATCCGGTTGCTGGCGCACGCGCTGGACCAGCACCATGCCGAGCTGATCGTCTGGAACGACGGCGCCGAGGTGGCGCGCGAACACCAGCGCAGCCTGTTCGAGCCATTCTTCACCAGCAATGCCCAGGGCACCGGGCTGGGCCTGTTCATGGCGCGCGAGCTGTGCGGCGCCAATGACGCCCAGGTGCGCTACGGCACCATCTCGCTGCCGGCGCTGATCGAACGCACCGGCGTGCTGGCCCCCGCCGCGCGCGATACACTGCCGGCCAAGGCCTTCGTGCTGACGCTGCGCATCGAGAGCGCCGAAGCCGCCGCGGCCACCGTCGCCTGAACCGTCTCCATCCCGCCATCCTCATGCCACCCCGAATGTCCCGCGCGCCCGACCCCATCCTCGTCATCGACGACGAGGCCGACCTGCGCGAGCTGCTGGACATCTCGATCCGCCGCATGGGCCATGACGTGGTGCTGGCCGGTTCGCTGGCCGAGGCGCGCGACAGGCTGGCGCAGGGCCGCTACAGCCTGGTGCTGACCGACATGCGCCTGGGCGACGGGCTGGGCATCGAGATCGTGCGTCAGCTGTCGGCGGCGCCCGAGCGCATCCCGGTGGCAGTGATCACCGCCTACGGCAGCGCCGACAACGCGGTGGAAGCGCTCAAGGCCGGCGCCTTCGACTACATCGCCAAGCCGGTGTCACTGGAGCAGCTGCGCAGCCTGGTGCTGAATGCGCTCGGCCGCCAGCCGCGCGACAGCGCCGATGCCGACGCCGCCACGGCGGCGGAACAGGCCGCCGACCGCGCCGCCGCGCTGCTGCCAGGCCATTCCGCGGCGATGCAGGAGGTGCGCCGCTCGCTGTCGCGGCTGGCGCGCAGCATGGCGCCGGTGGTGATCAGCGGCGAATCCGGCAGCGGCAAGGAACGCGCCGCGCGCGCCATCCACGCCACCAGCGCGCGCGCCGCCCATCCGTTCGTCGCCGTCAACTGCGGCGCCATCCCCGAGAACCTGATGGAGTCCGAGTTCTTCGGCTACGTCAAAGGGGCGTTCACCGGCGCCGACGCCGAACGCGGTGGCTTCTTCCAGGCCGCCAACGGCGGCACGCTGCTGCTCGACGAGGTGGCCGACCTGCCGTTGCCGATGCAGGTCAAGCTGCTGCGCGCGCTGCAGGAGCGCCGCGTGCGCAAGATCGGCGCCAGCCGCGAAGACGCCGTCGACGTGCGCGTGATGTGCGCCAGCCACAAGGACCTGGCCGCGATGGTGGCGGCGGGGCAGTTCCGGCAAGACCTGTATTACCGGCTGAACGTGCTGGCGCTGCGCATGCCCACGCTGCGCGAGCGCGGCGAAGACATCCCGGTGCTGGCGCGCGCCATCCTGGACCACCTGGCGGTGCGCTACGGCGATGCGCACCCCAAGCGGCTGTCGCCGGCGGCGCTGCAGCGGCTGGCGGCGTATCCGTTCCCGGGCAATGTGCGCGAGCTGGAAAACCTGCTCGAGCGCGCCTACGCGTTTGCCGAGAGCGAGGACATCGAGCTGGCCGACCTGGGCCCGCTGGACGCCGGCGCCGGGCGCGCCGGGCTGATGCCTGCACCGGCGCCGGCGATGGTGCCCCAGCCGATGACGCCATACCCTTACGCGCCCTGGGACACTGCGGGGGTTCCGGCCGCGCCGGCCGTGGCCACACCTGCGCCGGTTCAGGCCGAGCCGCAGCCGCCGGCAATGCACGCCCATGCAGCGCCCGAACCCGAGCCCGCCAGCGACCCCGCCGAGCGCGCCTGCCGCGGCATCGTCTTCCCGATCGACCTGCCCGCCAAACTGGAGGCCGTCGAGCGCGAGCTGATCCTGCAGGCGCTGGCGCAGACCAACTTCAACCGCACCGCGGCCGCGCCGCTGCTGGGCCTGAACCTGCGCCAGCTGCGCTACCGCATCCAGCAACTGGGCATCCGCGAAGCCATGGACGCCGCCGACCGCGGCGCGGCGGAAGGCGAGGGTACGCCATGACCGCGCCAGCGCGTTCTGCCTATCTGCCCGATGCCGACGGCTGGGTTCCCGCCGCCCGCCGCGTGCCATCGCCCAATTTCGATGCGCGCCCGGACGGCATGCCGGTGGACCTGGTGGTGCTGCACAACATCAGCCTGCCGCCCGGCCAGTTCGGCAGCGGCGACATCGAGGCCTTTTTCCAGAACCGGCTCGATCCGAACAAGCATCCGTTCTTTGCCACCATCCACCAGGTCCAGGTGTCCGCGCACTTCCTGGTCACGCGCACGGGCGAGCTGGTGCAGTTCGTGCCGTGCACGCAGCGGGCCTGGCATGCGGGGCAGTCAGACTTCTTCGGACGCGCGCGCTGCAACGATTTTTCGATCGGCATCGAGATTGAAGGCTGCGACGACCTGCCGTTCACGCTGGCCCAGTACGACACCGTGGCGGCGCTGGTGCCTGCGCTGATGGCCGCCTACCCGGTGCGTGCGATTGCCGGTCACAGCGACATCGCGCCAGGCCGAAAGACCGATCCCGGCCCGCATTTCGACTGGGCGCGCTTTGCCCGGCAGGCGGGCGTGGCGCCGGGCATGCTGCCCTACCAGGGCCGGGGCGCTGCAGAGAACGTGACGGATTCCTAACGTCATTGCCCGCCCCTGTGCGCCCCATCCCGGCGCACATGCCCCACGTCGGTGTGGGGCTATCGCAACCTCGCAACAATCGAAAAAATTTTTGTGAAATGTGCAGTTGCGAACGGTCTGGCCGAAACCCTTGCGAGTACTAGGCTTGCGGGCATGTGGCGCTGCCGCACAGCCGCCGGCGTGCCCGAAATAGCGGTTGTCAAGACTGGTCATTCGGATTCGTTTCACTATACTTAGCCCAGTTTTCCGAGTCACACACTATATCTAGTAGTCAAACCGGGGAGCCGGCCCCAGGAGCGAGGCAGCAGCCGCCACGTCTGCGCATAGACTGCAAACCTCCCCCGCAAGGCCGGCATCACAAGAGTCCCTGGCGAAATGTTCACGTAAAGGCAGTCTGTCGCACCCGCTATGCAGCCGGGAGGGACGTTCTTTTTCGCCGCATTTCGCCAGGGACTCTTTTGTCTCTAAATAGCCAGGGTAAAAACAGGAGTTCTCATGCAAACGGCCCAGAACGAAATCACCACGGGTGGCGCCGCCGCCGGCGTTGCCAGCCAGGCTTCGACCACGCAGCAGACCCCCAGCGCCGCGACCTCGAATTACCCGGATCACAAGATCATTCGTCGCAACGGTGCCGTGGTGGCGTTCGAGCCGTCCAAGATCGCCGTTGCCATGACCAAGGCCTTCCTCGCCGTCAACGGCGGGCAGGGCGCCGCCAGCGCGCGCGTGCGCGAGATCGTCGAGCAGCTGACCGACAACGTGGTGCGCGCGCTGGTGCGCAGCCGCCCGAGCGGTGGCGCCATCCATATCGAAGACGTGCAGGACCAGGTCGAGCTGTCGCTGATGCGCTCGGGCGAGCATGAAGTGGCCCGCGCCTACGTGCTGTACCGCGAGAAGCGCAAGGCCGAGCGTGCCAGCGCCAGCGCCGAAGCCGTGGCCCGCGTGCAGGAAGCCGGCATCACCATCAACGTGACCGACGCCGGCGTGACCAAGCCGCTCGACATCGTCGCGCTGCACGCCCTGATCGACAACGCCTGCTCCGGCCTGGGCAATGCCGTCAGCGCCGAGCCCATCCTGAAGGAAACGCTGAAGAACCTGTACGAAGGCGTGCCGATGACGCAGGTGTACGACTCCGCCATCCTGGCGGCGCGTACCCTGATCGAGAAGGACCCGGACTACAGCCAGGTCACCGCCCGCATCCTGCTGCACACCATCCGCAAGGAAATCCTGGGCACCGAAGTGACCCAGGCCGAGATGGCCACGCGCTACGCCGAATACTTCCCCAAGTTCATCGCGCGCGGCATCGAGGCTGAGCTGCTGGACGAGAAGCTGGCCACCTTCGACCTGGCCCGCCTGGGCGCCGCGCTGGACGCCGGCCGCGACTTCCAGTTCAACTACCTGGGCCTGCAGACCCTGTACGACCGCTACTTCCTGCATATCGATGAAACCCGCATCGAAATGCCGCAGGCCTTCTTCATGCGCGTGGCCATGGGCCTGGCGCTGAACGAGAAGGACCGCGAAGCGCGCGCCATCGAGTTCTACCAGCTGCTGTCGTCGTTCGACTTCATGTCGTCCACGCCGACGCTGTTCAACTCCGGCACCCGCCGCTCGCAGCTGTCGTCGTGCTACCTGACCACCGTCTCGGACGACCTGGAAGGCATCTACGAAGCGCTGAAGGAAAACGCGCTGCTGTCCAAGTTTGCCGGCGGCCTGGGCAATGACTGGACCAACGTGCGGGCGCTGGGCTCGCACATCAAGGGCACCAACGGCAAGAGCCAGGGTGTGGTGCCGTTCCTGAAGGTGGTGAACGACACCGCCGTCGCCGTGAACCAGGGCGGCAAGCGCAAGGGCGCGGTCTGCGCCTACCTGGAAACGTGGCACCTGGACATCGAAGAGTTCCTGGAGCTGCGCAAGAACACCGGCGACGACCGCCGCCGCACCCACGACATGAACACGGCCAACTGGATTCCGGACCTGTTCATGAAGCGCGTGATGGAAAACGGCGAATGGACGCTGTTCTCGCCCGCCACCTGCCCGGACCTGCACGACAAGGTCGGCAAGGAATTCGAAAAGGCCTACCTGGGCTATGAAGCCAAGGCCGCCAGCGGCGAACTGAAGCTGTTCAAGAAGCTGCCCGCGCTGCAACTGTGGCGCAAGATGCTGGGCATGCTGTTCGAGACCGGCCACCCGTGGATCACCTTCAAGGATCCGTGCAACATCCGCAGCCCGCAGCAGCACGTCGGCGTCGTCCACAGCTCCAACCTGTGCACGGAAATCACGCTCAACACCAACGAGAGCGAGATCGCCGTCTGCAACCTGGGCTCGGTCAACCTGGTGGCCCACCTGGCCAAGCAGGCCGACGGCTCGTACGCCCTCGACCACGCCAAGCTGCAGAAGACCATCCGCACCGCCATGCGGATGCTCGATAACGTCATCGACATCAACTACTACGCCGTCGACAAGGCCCGCAACTCCAACCTGCGCCACCGTCCGGTCGGCATGGGCATCATGGGCTTCCAGGACTGCCTGCACGTGCTGCGCACCCCGTACGCCAGCGACGCCGCGGTCAAGTTCGCCGACACCTCGATGGAAGCCGTGTGCTACTACGCGTACCAGGCGTCGACCGAGCTGGCCGAAGAGCGCGGCCGCTACAGCACCTACGAAGGCTCGCTGTGGGACCGCGGCATCCTGCCGCAGGACTCGCTCAAGCTGCTGGCCGAAGAGCGCGGCGGCTACCTGGACGTGGACCTGTCCAGCACCATGGACTGGGACAGCCTGCGCGCCCGCATCAAGCAGCACGGCATGCGCAACTCGAACTGCATCGCGATCGCCCCGACCGCCACGATCTCGAACATCATCGGCGTGTCCGCGTGCATCGAGCCGACCTTCCAGAACCTGTACGTCAAGTCCAACCTGTCGGGCGAGTTCACCGTGGTCAATGACTACCTGGTGCGCGACTTGAAGGAACGCGGCCTGTGGGACGAAGTGATGGTCGCCGACCTGAAGTACTTCGACGGCTCGCTGGCCCGCATCGACCGCATTCCGCAAGACCTGCGCGACATCTACGCCACGGCTTTCGAAGTCGAGCCGACCTGGCTGGTCGAAGCCGCCAGCCGCCGCCAGAAGTGGATCGACCAGGCCCAGTCCCTGAACATCTACATGGCCGGCGCCTCGGGCAAGAAGCTGGACGACACCTACAAGCTGGCCTGGCTGCGCGGCCTGAAGACCACCTACTACCTGCGCACCATGGCGGCTACCCACGTGGAGAAGTCCACCGTGTCGCGCGGCTCGCTGAACGCGGTGTCGTCGGGCAGCGACAGCAGCTCCGCCATGGACGCAGCCGCCGCCGCAGCACCGGCCATGCCGGAAGCAGAAGGCGCGGTTTGCACCATGCGCCCGGGCGATCCCGGCTTCGAAGAGTGCGAAGCCTGCCAATAAGGCAAAAAAGACTAGAGAGCAAAAACCACCCCCTGTTTGCTCCCCTCTCCCGCTTGCGGGAGAGGGGCGGGGGTGAGGGCCGGCGCATCAACGAAGTAAAGCGTCAAACCTGACCAACCACCGCGCCCCCCAAACCGAATCACGGAGAACCACATCATGCTGAGCTGGGACGACGACGTTCAAGCCACCCCGCAGGCCGCACCGCAGCCTGCCCTGCAACCCGCTGCATCGGCAGCCACCGCCGACCAGCAAGGCGTCCTGCCGCCGAGCGCCACGCAAGCCGGCATCCTGGGCAACAACCCCAACGCCGCCGCCGCGCAAAGCAACCGCCGCGTCAACGCTGCCGACAAGCGCGTCATCAACGGCTCGACCGACGTCAACCAGCTCGTCCCGTTCAAGTACAAGTGGGCGTGGGAAAAGTACCTGGCCGGCTGCGCCAACCACTGGATGCCGCAGGAAATCAACATGTCCCGCGACATCGCCCTGTGGAAAGACCCCAACGGCCTGACCGAAGACGAGCGCCGCATCATCAAGCGCAACCTCGGCTTCTTCGTCACCGCCGACTCGCTGGCCGCCAACAACATCGTGCTGGGCACCTACCGCCAGATCACCGCGCCGGAATGCCGCCAGTACCTGCTGCGCCAGGCCTTTGAAGAGGCCATCCACACGCACGCCTACCAGTACATCGTTGAATCGCTCGGCCTGAACGAAGCCGAGATCTTCAACGCGTACCACGAAGTGCAGTCGATCCGCGACAAGGACGAGTTCCTGATCCCGTTCATCGACACGCTGACCGACCCGTCGTTCAAGACCGGCACGCCGGAAAACGACCAGAAGCTGCTGAAGTCGCTGATCGTGTTCGCCTGCATCATGGAAGGGCTGTTCTTCTATGTGGGCTTCACGCAGATCCTGGCGATGGGGCGGCAGAACAAGATGACTGGGGCGGCGGAGCAGTACCAGTACATCCTGCGCGATGAGTCGCTGCACTGCAATTTTGGTATCGACCTGATTAATCAGATCAAGCTGGAGAATCCGCATCTTTGGACGGCGGAGTTTAAGGCTGAGATTACGGAGTTGTTTAAGAAGGCGGTGGATTTGGAGTATCGATACGCTGAGGACACCATGCCGCGCGGTGTTCTTGGTCTGAATGCGCCGATGTTTAAGTCTTATCTGCGGTTTATTTGCAATCGTCGGTGCCAGCAGATTGGGTTGGATCAGCTGTTCCCGAATGAGGAGAATCCGTTCCCGTGGATGTCTGAGATGATTGATCTGAAGAAGGAGCGGAACTTCTTTGAGACTCGGGTTATTGAGTATCAGACGGGTGGGGCGTTGAGCTGGGATTGATAAAAAAGAAGAAGGCAGGCCAGTCCAGGTACGGCTCTAAGTCTGCCTTGGTATGCCGTATAGATGTCCTCGTGATGGGACAAGGGCGTCTATACGCAAAACGCAGGAAGTAGTCTGCGGGCGCCGTAAAAACTTGATCGATAGACGGAGTTGGGATGGCAGGCACAGACCCTCAGGTTGAGAAGTTTCTACAGGCACTCGTGGAAGAGCTTGTTATTCCCGTGTCCCGGTACGAACAGGCCGAGACCAGCTACAAGTCCCTGGGTGATTGGTTCCATCGGCCAGAGAGTTCAGTTCGGAATTTCGGTCCGGCAGTCTATGTGCAGGGATCGTTTCGCCTTGGAACTGCGATTCGGCCCATCAATGACACTGAAGAGTATGACATCGACTCTGTGTGTGAACTAAGGACGCTAACAAAAAGCGATCTCACGCAGTTCGACCTGAAGCAGTTATTGGGGCAAGAAATCAAGGCTTATCACGACGCTAAGGGGATGACCAAGCCGGTACGTGAAGGCCGACGCTGCTGGGTCCTGTCCTATGCAAATGGAGCCCAGTTCCACATGGACGTCGTCCCTGCGTTGCCGAACGGCGTAGAACAGAAACTTCTGCTTGAACGAGCACACTTTGACCCGAAGTGGGCGGATTCGGCAATTGCCATCACGGATCGTGATGTCCCGACCTATCGACTGCGGTCGGATATTTGGCCACGTTCCAATCCTAAGGGATATGGGGAATGGTTCAGGTCGAGGATGGCCTCGATTCTCCTCCGGCAAAAGCAGCTCCTCGTGGAGTCGTTGAGGAGGCAAGGCATCACCGCAAGTATCGAGAAATTGCCGGATTATCGCGTGCATACGCCCTTGCAGGCTGCCGTAATGCTGTTGAAGAGGCATCGGGACAACATGTTCGCCAGCGAACCTGATGTGAAGCCCATTTCTGTCATTATCACCACGCTGGCAGGGCATTCATACGGCGAACAAGACACCATCGCAGGTGCCCTCTATTCGATTCTTGAGGGCATGGATCGATACATCCGTCACGACGGCACCAAGTACATTATTCCGAACCCTACTGATCCATTCGAAAATTTCGCAGACAAATGGGAGAGGGAGCCTCGGAAGGCTGAGGCATTTTTTCGGTGGCTAGAGCAAGCCCGCCAAGATTTTGCCCGTGTTGCACGTGCCACCACGTTGCAAAGTATGAATGAAGCTGTTGGCGTACGGATGGGAACTGCGTTGTCGGAACGGGCAGTGCGGAGGGTAGGTGGAAGTAGCGGTGGGCTTCTGCGTGCGGCCTCCGCTGCACCGGCGGGGGCAGTTCCTACTTTCGGTAATGCGCCTAGGGTGCCGACGACGCCAAAGGGATTTGCATGAACTGGTGGCTGACCGAAGCCTCCCGTGCCAGGGCCGAGCAAGCCGAGCTCGCAAGATTGCTGGAGCGTGCTGAATGGCTCTCCAATGTCAACTGGCGGCTCGGCGATGACCTGAAGCTAGTCGCGGACTTCGACGTCGAGCACAGTGGGGAAAGGTTCAGTCTTTGCATTGCCTATCCTTCGACATTCCCGGATTCACCACCTATGGTGCTGCCGCGGGACGATAAGAGACTTTCTTGGCACCAATATGGACCCGGAGGAGAGCTCTGTCTCGAATTCCGGCCGGACAATTGGGATCCGTCGATCAGCGGTGCGATGATGGTCGAGAGCGCATATCGTCTGCTCTCAGGCGAAAGGCTAGGAGGAAACGAAGCCGGCGTTGTTCGGTCGGCTCATCAGGCGTCGATTGGCCGGGAAGCCCGCGGTGAGCGGATGAGGTTTGTGCTCGATGCGAGTTCCATCAATGTTCTTGCAGGACTGCCTGTCGACGTCCCTATACCGATCACTGCATGGGACAGGGTTGAAAAGCCGACGTGGGTTGCTTGTCTTGTCGATGTGGGGGATGAGGGCTCACTATGGTCGCAAAATGGCCCGAAGCCATCTGGTTCATCCGTAGCAAAGGGGTTCGCGTTTCGGACAAAGCGGGAAATTAGCCATTTTCGCGTGGAACCGGCACGTTTCGCTGAGCTGTTATCTACTGAGTTTCCCGAGCTCGCCGAGAAACTTCCTGAAAACCCCTTTGATGGCTTTGTGCTTCTCGGGGATGCCGAGCACTGGGTTGCGCTGAACCTCTATGCGTACCAAGGCAAACAAACGGTTTTTGGCTATAAGGTAATCATTGCTCCTGACGCGTCTGGTCGCTTGCCGGCGGGTCACGCCGAACTCGCACAGAAGCGCGTGGCAATCGTCGGATGTGGTTCTGTGGGGTCAAAGATTGCCATTACGCTTGCGAGAACTGGTATTCGAAAGTTCACGCTTATCGATGACGATATCTTTTTCCAAGCAAACCTCGTTAGGAACGACCTCGATGCACGGGTCATTGGCCAACACAAGGTTGATGCCTTAGCGGCTCGGCTTAGGGACATTGTCGTCGATCCCGAGATTTCAAATCGGCGCGTGGCCCTTGGCCAACAGGAGAGTGCCGGAACAACCGAGTCCGTCTTGGAGGAGTTGGCTCAGGCTGACCTGCTGATCGATGCAACCGCCGATCCCCGAGCATTCAATTTGGTTGCGGCGGTCGCGCGCCGCCAGCGCAAACCGATCGTTTGGTGCGAGGTGTTTGCAGGAGGGATTGGTGGCGTCATCGCAAGAGCGAGGCCGGATCTCGATCCGATACCGATGGCCGCAAAAGCCCAAGTCCGTGCTTGGTGTGATGCTCATGGTGTGCCGTGGCAGGAGGTTGAAGCAAACTACGGAGTGCAGCGAGAGCATGCACTCCCGCTCATCGCAGATGACGGTGATGTAAGTGTCATTGCCGGACATGCATCCAGGTTGGCGTTAGATATCCTGACACGCGACGAGAGCATTTTTCCATCGTCGGCCTATGCAATTGGGCTGGCAGCCGAATGGATCTTCAGCGCACCATTTGAAACCTGGCCAATTGATTTTCATTCCGAAGGCCAGTGGGGCGGGTCAATAGAAGGTGCATCTCAAGATGATGACCTTAAAGAACTTCTTTCCTCGCTTTTCCCGAAAGAGGTAGTGTGATCCGGGTCAGAATATCGGGGCAGGTGCTTGAGCGCATGAAGCAGGCACTGCGCAGAAATGGATTCCGGGAAATCGGCGGCATACTCATGGGACATGAAATTTCCTATGGGAATTTCATAATCGTCGACTTCTCCTTGGATGAGTTTTCAGGAGAACGTGCTCATTTCGTGCGCAATGCTGACCATCATCGGCACGCCCTTAAAAAGTTCTTCGAGCGAACAGGTCACAATTACAGCGCGTTTAACTATCTGGGTGAATGGCATTCGCATCCGGGTTTTCCGGTGCGAGCAAGCAACGTTGATCTCCTATCGATGCGGGACTTGGTTGAGGGAGAAAGAGATATCGAGTTCGCTGTACTGCTAATCGTGAAGCTTGGGTCTCTGGGGCGCCTTATCGCCTCGGCAGGTCTTCATCGGCGCGGCCAGAGGCCAGTACCTATCGAGCTCACAACCGACTAAGGAATCGCCGATGCGCTGGGATACCCTCGATTTTGTGATCCGCTCTGCCACAGGATGGCTGTTTCGCGCGCGCAACGCGGAGAGCTGGATTTTCCGTGGAGCCGTCGCGGTTCTAGTTGCAGTTCACGGTGCGAGCTGGATGTTCAAATACACCGGCCCTATCTGGAACCAACCCGGCTCCATCGAGATAGGGACGGGCGGCTCCGTTTCGGACGGCATCGTCTGGAGCGTTACTGTAGCTTGCATTCTGCTAATGCTAGGCTGTGCGCTGTGGGCGTGGAAGCGCTACGCGAACGAACGAGAGAGGCTCTCGCGGAAGAAGGTGCTTGTCATTGAGGGACGTGGATTGCGGGACGATGACGGTTCACCATTGGCGGCTGCCGTTCCTGCTAGCATCTCGGGTATCCGTATTGACTATCTTCTGGACCTGCGGCAACGCCAGGATGGAGTCATAGTAGAACCGGAGGACCTTTTGCAGCGGATCAGTACCATGAAGTCGTGGTTCCATCAGGCACAGAAGGGACATGACAGAAGCGATTTGTCGACTGTTTATGGAGGGCTGACCGCGGTTCCGTTGACCTTCCTGACAGGTGTGCTATTGGATGACGAAGGCGATGTCGTTGTCATGGACTGGGATCGGACAACCAGTCGATGGCGTCTACTGGATGGGCAGGATGACGGCTTACGTTTTGAGATCACAGGGTTAGAAGAAGTCGAACGCGCCCCCGAGATCGTGTTGGCCGTCTCGGCTTCGTACATGGTGAAGTCAGAAGATCTGGACACCACCTTTACGCATCCGATTGTTCGCATGACGCTTCCTGATTTTCAGTCGCCGCATTGGTCTCAGGCCAAGCAATCCGCTCTTGCGGATCAGTTCTTGGGGGTCTTGAAGCAACTCGATGCCAAGGGCGTCGAACGGATTCATTTGGTCTTTGCCGGGCAAAACAGCGTCGTATTCAATCTTTCTTGTCGGTATGACAAACGAAATTTGCCGAAGCTCATCGTCTATCAGTTCGAGCGGGCCCAACCGCTGCGTTATCCGTGGGGAATCGAAATGCCAGTTGCTGGGGAGCAAAAGGCCCGTTTGGTTATTGTCGACGGCCCTCAGCCCCAATCGTATGCGGCCTAAGATTTGAGCGATCCATTCAACCTGCATCTATCCATCCGATGGTCATTGAGTATTGAGCAGACAGCACTATTGCGTTCAACGGCCCGTGTAGCCTAGTGCGTTGCATTCTCTTGTTGAATCTGGTGGCGATCAGACTCAATGCCCCGACGGTCCTTGCCCCTCATTTTTTATTCCACCCGGACAACAATCCGCTTGCGCCGTATCGTCAGCTTCACCGTTTGACCGATACTGAATCCTGCTTGCTCTAACCAAACGCCTTGCAACCGAATCCAAGGTATCGCTCGCAATCCGGTGAAGTTATTTTTGATACCTGGAACAACCGAGAAGTGGGTTTGACTAATCTTGATAGTCCGAACGTGCGTGCAAGCGGATCTGATCTTCACTGCGGCTCCTGAAAGAATGTCCGCAAGCTGTCCGGGTGCGGTAAGTCCGCTGCAAGAGTGTGTTCAGCACTTGACGAGATAGAGGCTACGTAAGACCGTTGCCGCTGGCAATCCCCTATAAGGACACGTCGTATCGCGCTCCCCCGCCCGCCACTAGCGTCCCGACACCCAGCGCGACCACAGTCCCAACCACTGCGATTCGACTCCGTCATCGACGTAGCCAGCAGCCCCTTCAGTCAGGTGAAGCCTGCCATGGCGCGAGAGTTGCGGGGCGCGGGTGGCGTTGCGACAACGCACTGGAAGTCATCCAAGTCATGAGGTATTGCCGCTGGCGGCGAACTGCACCGCGTCGTACGAGACCCATACTTGCAGACCAGCCGGTCGCGGGGGAACGACGCGCTCCTACCGCAAGACCCCTTGCTCCTGAGGCCTACGGCTCAATCGACTTGCGATCTCCCATCCATTGCCGCGCAATCGACAAGAAGGCCTGCAACAGTTCAGGGGCTCTTTCCGCGCTGTACACAACACCAAGCGGTGACAGCGGTGCCGTGATAGCAACGTCAAGTTGGTGGACGCGCCCGCTAGCGATCAGACCCCTCGACACACTGCGTGGCAGAAGTGTAACGGCGCCGGGCTGCTGCAGGAATCCTTCCAGCACCGATAGGGAAATGGTCGAGAGCGGAAACAACATGGCATCGGGCAGCGCGCTCAGTACTACGCGATCGAACAACTCTCTCAACTGGACGCTCGAAGCGGGTAGCACCCAGCGTGCACCATCCAATGCGGTGATAGCCAAGCTGGCCATCGTGGACAGCGGATGGGACGATGCAGCGACGATGATGGCATCGTCTTCAAGCAGCGGCTCGAACATGAGTTCTGCCGGCATTTGTAGCGGTGTCCTGCAGAACAAGGCATCGAGACCGCCGCCAATCAGCACCGGTAGCAAGCGCGCGTCGGTGTCTTCCGCCAAGTCGATGTGCACATCAGGATGCCGTCTGTAAAAGGCCGGCAAGAGCGGCGCGATCAGTGCGTAGGAAGCCGCTGGTATGGAGCCGATGCGCAACGCGTTGGTCGTGCCCCGTTTGCTGGTTGCGAGGAACTCCGCAGCCTGCCTGATTCTGACAATGACTTCACGGGCATGCGATATCAATCCATGCCCACTCGCTGTGGGTCGAATGCCGCGAGCGTGCCGCTCGAACAATCTCATTCCAACAACTCTCTCCAACTCCGCCAGGGCTTGCGTGGCGGCAGACTGGCTCATGCAGAGCTCAGCGGCGGCACGCGCAATGCTTCCACACTCTTCGACCATCACCAGTAATTGAAGCTGCCGCAGACGTCCTTGCCTGATAAGCCGTCCGAAGATCGTCCTGGCAAGCGATAAGCTGCTCGTCCCGTCTGTCCCGGAACTATCAGGAGATCTCAAGGTTGTGTCGCTCGGGCCCATCATGGTGAAGGGCTTGACCAGGTGTCGGCCATTCATCGCTCGCATTGGAGAGTGGATTGGAGTCTAGGACGCTGAGTCTTCATCCCATACCGACAACGCTATCAAGCTTGATCTACATCAGAGCATGGTAGTCGCACCAAGCTCAGATATTGAGATATCCGGTAGCTCCGCCGGAAATTCATCTGCAGCGAGAGTCCCTTGCTCGCCTAGCATTGAGACGAATCGACGAGCGTCTTGACTCTGCCGATTCGATCGACGTTTTAAGGAGATGAAAATGACTGCACTTGGTAACCATGAAGCCATTCGCGCTTCAGCCCGACCGGTGATCCTGCGTAACGTCTACAAGGATCTGATCTCTACCGATCCATGCACATCAATCGCAGCACCGCTTGAGAACGTACGGCCGAAGCCGGCGATGCCAAAGAATCGGTTTCCCGGAGACAGTTCAACCCTGGCCTATATGTGACTACCCGTTGCGGAATTGACGCCGCGCACGGAGGCTTGCCATGTTGAAGGCAAGGATTAACATCGAAGATCTGTCGCGGACGCCTCGCAGGTGTGCCGGAGGCATTCGGTTTGGGAGTAGCGAGATTTCAGCATTTCCGAACCCATGCCTCTGCTCTCTATTCGCACAAGGGGAGAATCGTTGGCTTTACGCCGTACTTGAACGCAATAAGCATGAGCCGGCGGAACATTTTCCATCCGCGTGCGGCATATTGTCGTTCGAAGACTATGCCGGAGTTCACAAAGATATCTTGGATTGGCCACTCGACTATGTGCTAGTGGAAGCCGTATCGAACGGGACAAGTGCGCAAGTTCGGGTTACCTTGGGCCAACTGGGCGTTGCTCCTCTCTATGCTGCAGTCGGCACGGGGCATGTCGAGTTGTCATGGGACTGCGCAGACGTGGTTTCTCGCGGAGGTCACGCCGCGGACTTTGAGGTGCTGGCTCATGTTCTAGGTCTGCGCACCTTCTACGCTAGTCGCCAGGTTTGTACAGGAATCGCACTGCTGACCGAGCGTTCCTCGCTTCTCGTTGATGCCGAGGGCGCATCATTTATCTACCCTTCCGCTGCGCCAACGTTTTCGCCGCACGCCTTGCAGGAAGGTGTGGATGTACTTGGTGCGTTCGAGGCCTGTATGGCGAGCGCAACCGGTGCACGGCCCTTTGATGCGAGCGGATGTCTGGTGGAACTTAGCGGAGGCATGGATTCCGCCTCAGTTGCAGTCGCCACAACGCAACTCTCCGGTGCCCCTTTGCGTTCGGCTGGCATCGTACTCGCCCAGCCTGACCGAAACGTGCAAAGCAGGCGGCGGCGTTCGATCGTGCAGACGCTCGTTCTTGAGGATGTGTCGCTAGACATGTCAGCCTACATGCCCGTTGTTGATTTGGATTCTTCTGTGAGGGCACCAGAGCATCCTCTTGGTGAGTTTTACATCGAGGCCTTCGATGCGCTATGGCGACAGGCGGCAACGAAAGGTTGCCATGCCGTCCTGACGGGAATAGGCGGCGACGAGCTGTTTCCGCGATACGAAACGGACCAGCCGTCTGCAAGCAGGGTGAAACCTTCGAAACTGATAGCCGCGGAGAAGATCGCTCGGTCAATGCTGAGCCGCCGGGCACGTGTTGCCGCGGATACTGAGCCGCTTTACTGTGCACCGACCAGCACCATTCCGCAAACCGCGCTGCTAGCACATGTCGCTCGCTCGCCCTATATGATGCGGCTTGGACTGTGGCCAGTGAATCCGTTGTGTGACCCGAACCTGATCGGATTCTGCCATCGACTGCCGGTCAAGTTTCGCGGCGAACGTCGACTGCTTCGCCAGTATCTTCGCAGGCATTTGAGAGAAGATCTGTTTCCCATTGGCTATAAGAAGGAGACATTCGACTACGTACTGCCGGAGGCCATCTCGCTTCATTACGATCGAATAAATGTACAGCTCCGCGAATGTGCACTTGCCGACTTCGGTCTGGTCGATATGAAGGCGGTGCAAAGCGTGTTGAAGGGCGTCGCTGATACGCGTGATACTGCGGCGATGGCTCCGCTGGCGATCTTCCTGTTCCTTGAGCGATTCATGAGGCAGGTCACATAGGCGATGACCATTGATCGCGAAACCCAATCCGCTGGCGACGTCGCAATGGTGCGGCGGGCCGCCGCAACCGTCTACGGCATAGACGCGATCGACGTGCATGAAGTCGTGCGCGGGGTGAATCGAACATTCTCGCTGACGGATTCTGCCGATCGAACCTACTACCTACGTCTGTACAGAACTCATGGACGAGGCGAAGTCGAGATCGACGCCGAGCTGCGTTTGCTAGCGCGAATCGATCGGGATGAACTGCTGGAAGTATCGAGTGCACATTCAACGCTCCGTGGACGAAGGCGCTTTCGTCTTGCCTTGTCGGACGGTGCCATACGTCATGCAGCTTTGTTTGACGCCGCAGTGGGACGTCCTTTGGAGATGACCTGTGATGATCTCGCTGCAGCCGCGCACGCGCTGAAGCGTCTTCATGCGCAGCCTGCGTTGGGCGAGCTCGCACCAAACAGACATATTGCAGAGCTTGGTGAGGCATATCGGACGCTGAACCGTTTGGGCGAAGCGTTCGCCTTTGCCGGTAGCGCAGCAGCGACAGTCAGGGACCGTTGCAAGCACTTGGCGGCTGCTGGTTGGCCGCCTACGGGTACGCCCATCGGCTTCTGCCATGGCGATATCCGAATTGCGAATATGCGGATCGAAGGCAGGCGAGTCACGTTGTTCGACTTCGACGACTGTGGATGCGGGCCGCAATGGTTTGACCTGGCCACCATTGGATGGTGGCTCGAGACCGAAGGCCGAGACGATTCAGCATCTTTATGGCGTGCGTTCGTCAATGCCTATATGCCAGCGTTGCATGGTTCCCCGAGGTTTCTCCATGCGATCTCTGCTCTGATCCTGCTTAACGAGATCAGATCGATCGGCTTTCTGCTTGACTACTGTGTACTGGATGAGCCTACATGGCGTGAGCTGTGCAGGCGCTTGGATGATCTGAGCTACCGCGCAGTGTCAGGTCAGCTGGCCATTGACCGTTGGTCCGCGTAAGCAAGAAGAAAATTCCAGCGAAGGGGCTCCCATGAAGATTGAGATCCGCACTGTGAGGCATAGCGATCTCGAATGGTACAAGCTTCTGCATTCCGACGAGGCGTTCAACCGATGGATAGCGCGAAGAATCAACGATCCACAGTCCATGGAAGATGAGTTCTTGTTCAAGCTGGAAGCGCAGCGCGCCCGCCGCGGCGTGTTTGCTGTGGCGGACGTTGACGGCACTAGTCAGGGGTATGGCGTTTTGCTCTTCTCCGTTACGGGGGACAGCGCTCACGTCGAATTTGGCGTGGATCCTCGCTATCAGGGCAAGGGGATTGGCGGTTTGCTACTCGAAGAAGCGCTGCGTGCCGGTAACCGTATTGGACCGGGGCTGAGAACAATCAAAGCGCTGTGTCACCGAGATAACGAGGGCTGCATCCGGCTACTCAGGGCTCGAGGCTTCACGACATCAACGGCGGCCGGGTTGGCAATGCCGCCTCTTTTCGTCGGGTGGCAACGGCGAGTCGGCACTCAGGGGTGGGTCAGCTAGCTAGTTAATGATCCGGTTGTGATGCTCTCATGAGACATCGGCCCGCCATCGAACCGGACCTTATCCAACAGCGACCTGAACATTCTTGCGTTGGCATGGTTGCCGATGTGCAGGTCGTTGATCACTGCTTACATCAACCCGGTGCAAGTCAGCGGGAATACGCTGCCGCATCGAGCCGCTTTGTAGATTCAACGCACAGCGTGCAGCTTTCGCACTCTGCCGCAACGCCGATTTCCTTCCAAGTGACGGCTTCCAGCTCTCTAAAAGCCTGGCATGGCATATGCGTCGTTCCAACAACTTCGCCAACATCATGGAGACCATCATGCCAAAAGCATCCAGCATCTCGCAGGCAAGGGCGGACAAACGAGCGGGAAAGGCGCCGAGCACCCAGGCCGGTCATTTTGTTCGCGACGAGATCGAAGCGGTCCGCCATGGCAAGCATGGTGTGCGCTCGGCCAAGCAGGCCATCGCCATCGGCTTATCGGAAGCGCGCCGCGCTGGCGTCGAACTGCCGCCTAAGGCGAGTACCAAATCCGCGGCGGCCAAGAGCGTGGCCAAGCCCGCTGCCAAGAGTGCCGGTGAAAAGACGCCAAAGCGGCCTAGTTCCGAAAGCACGGCCAAGCGTCGCAGTGCCGCCATCAAGGCGCTCAAGCGAGAGAGTACGGCCGGGGCCTCGCATCAGGCGCTGTCAACCCAGGCCAAGCGCGCGGCCAGCAAGCGTACTGCGGCAGAGCGCTCCGCGGCGGCCGAGAAGGCTGCCAGGACAAAGGGTGCGGCCGCACGATCCGAAGCAGCCCAGAAGGCAGCGCGCACGCGTGCTGCGAACAAGCGGGCAGAACAGAAGCCCCGTTAGGCAGGTGTTTCGAGCGTGGAGGGCGGGTGCGTGCTACGGAACATTGGTATTGCCGTCACGCCCCGGCCTTCAACGGCGCCGATCAGGCGCCAGCGCCTAACCCCGCGCCGCCAAAAACCGCTGCCAGATGGAGCGACCCACTTCGTCATAACGACGTACCTGACTCCCAAAAGCGACACGATCCGCCACGCTCACAAGCGGCTCGGGCAGCATCGGATCGAACACCAGTTGCCGGATCGCCTGGTCGCCGAGCAGGTAGGATTCCTTGGCGGCCAGCTCCAATGGCAGTGTGTCGAGTTTGGCCTCCGATTTTTCAAGCAGACGCTTGCTCTCGCGGTAGCCTTTCACAAGCTCCTTCCCGTTCCACAGGCCGCGAGCCTTCGATTCCAGCCCGGCGTCGAAGTCCCGTACCGTAAAGACCGGCGCACTGTTCTCGACGCCAAGGCCGTAGAGCCGTTCGCGCGCATGGGCGACGCCTCCGGCGAGGTTATCCGGCCGAACATACAGGCCTTCCTCGAGCTGCCGCATGCCGACGAGCGCCAGGGCGCGCTCGCGCGCTCGCAGTGCCGTGCGATCGCTTCGTCCCAGGCCGGCAATCAACACGGCGATCCAAGTGCCATCCCAGGGGCGCACGCGTTGCTCCGCGATTCGCCAGGCGGAGATGTCCTCCCCCAGCGCGCGCCCTTCGGGGCCTAGCCGATACGTTCCTCTTCCCGCTGCCTCGATCAGATCAGCGCTCGCCAGGCGGGTGAGCGCCACCCGCGCATTGTTGTCCGAGATCCCGAAGAGCGCGCAGGCGCGGATGGCGTCAGCGGCGTCGAGGGTCTCCGTCTCTGATGCCACCAGGAGCTTGAGAATCAGGCGGCGCGCTGCCGGGCCGGGAGCGCTCTCATCCAATGCGGCCTTTGATGGCTCAACCATAGGTTAGGGTTCTTCCTGATATTACTCGTTTTTGCAAAACGTGCGACGCTGTGTAATATTCATATTGCTTCCACGGATGAGAGTCTACCCATGTCAGCCAGGTCACAGTTCAGCACTCATGATGTCCAGAACCAGCCGTTGCCGCTGCCCGCGTATAACGCCTGGTCAACGGATCAAGCATTGCAGGAGGCCGTATCGCGGCACGGCGGAGCATGGGCGAGCGAGCACCTTGCGGCCTTCGGTGAAGTCACCGGCGGAGCGATGATGGAGTATGGCGAGCTGGCCAACCGGCACAAGCCGGTGCTGCACAGCTTTGACCGGTATGGCCGGCGCATTGATACGGTGGAGTTTCACCCCGCCTACCATCAGCTGATGAGCCACGCGATGCAGGGCCAGGTGCACAGCTTTTCCTGGCGGAATGAGGGTCGCGCGGGCGCGCACGTAGCGCGGGCAGCCCTGGTGTATCTGAACAGCCAGCCGGACGCCGGCACCAACTGCCCGCTGACGATGACACATGCGGCCATTCCGGCGCTGCGCAAGTCTCCGGCGGTTGCAGACGCATGGATCCCTCGGGTGACTGCCAGCGAGTACGACCCGCGCACCCTGCCTGCCCACGAGAAGACCGCGTGCACGATCGGCATGGGCATGACGGAAAAGCAGGGCGGCTCGGATGTGCGCAGCAATACCACGCGGGCACTGCTGCAACGCGATGGCACGTACGAGATCGTCGGGCACAAGTTCTTCTTTTCGGCGCCGATGTGCGATGCGCATCTGGTCCTGGCGCAGGCGGAGGGCGGCCTGAGTTGCTTTCTGTTGCCCCGTGTCCTTCCCGACGGCTCGCTGAATGCGGTCCGGATCCAGCGCTTGAAGGACAAGCTGGGCGACTGGAGCAATGCATCGTCCGAGGTCGAGTTCCAGGGAGCGACGGCTCAACTGGTTGGCGAGGAAGGGCGTGGTGTCGCGACGATTATCGAGATGGTGGCGCTGACCCGGCTGGATTGCATTGTCGGCTCGGCCGGGCAGATGCGGCAGGCCATTGTGCAGGCGCTCCATCACACGCGCCAGCGCAAGGCATTTGGGCGTTTGCTGATTGACCAGCCGCTGATGCGCAATGTGCTGGCCGACCTTGCACTGGAGAGCGAGGCAGCCATCGCGCTTGCGATGCGTATCGCGTCCGCCGTGGACGCGTCGCAGCGCGATCCCCATGAGGCCGCGCTCGCCCGTATCGGAACCGCCATCGGCAAATACTGGGTCTGCAAGCGCACGCCTGCGCATATCAACGAAGCGCAGGAATGCCTGGGCGGGATCGGATACGTCGAGGAGAACATCCTGCCGCGGCTCTATCGGCAAGCGCCTTTGAATTCGATCTGGGAGGGCAGCGGCAACGTGCAGTGCCTGGACGTCCTGCGGGCCCTGCAGAAGGAGCCGGGGGTTCGCGACGCCTTGTTCAAGGAACTCCGGGCCGCGCGCGGATTGCAAGATGCCTATGACCAGCATGTGGCCTGGCTGCAAAAGGCGTTCGAAGACCCGAGCGTGCTGGAGGCGCGCAGCCGGCTGGTGGTGGAGCGAACGGCATTGGCCCTTCAGGCGGCGCTGCTGTTGACCTCCGGCAATGATGGGATCGCCAATGCCTTCTGCCGCGCCCGCCTGACACAAGACAGTGGCTTTGCATATGGCACGCTGGACCCACAAGCGCCGATTGCACAGTTGATTGACCGCGCCAGCCTGATGGCGTGATCTCAGCCCGCGGCATGCGCAACGCGCCGACAATCCTCGCGGACGGAGCCGTTCGCAACGCGATATACGCGCTTCGCCCCCTTGATCAGCGAATGGCGATGCGTCACCACGATCAGCGTTAGTACCCGCTGCCGGACACGCGCAAAGATTCGCGCCTCGCGATCCGGATCGATCGATGAAGTAGGTTCATCCAGAATGATTACCGCTGGGCGGCGCGCAAGCGCACGGCCCAGCGCGACGCGCTGGCGCTCACCGCCTGACAGCGCCCGGCCTTGAATGCCGAGCGGGCGATCCAGGATATCCCCGCTTCCGTCCGCGGCGATCTCCTGCAATTCGAGCAACGCTACGAGTTCATGCAGGGCATGGTCGGATGGCATGTTGCTGCAGCCGTAGACCAGATTTTCCCTGAGCGAGCCCGTGAGGATCATCGGCGCTTGGGGCGCTACCGCGACTTCGCGTGCGATATCACTGACCGCCAGCTTGCTGACGTCTGCGCCAAATAGGTAAACAGTGCCAGCCGCGGGGCGGGCGAGCCCGAGCATCAAGTGGACCAGGCTTGATTTGCCTGCACCCGAAGGCCCGACGAGCGCGACCAATTCCCCCTGCCTGACAGTGATATTCACGTCCTGCAGAATCTGCTTGCCGCCTTGTGTTACCGCTGCTTGCTCGATGCGAAAGACTTCGTTCGCCGTACGGTCGATGTGCGCGCTGGATTCGCTGCGCTCGATCGGCAATTCCAGAAGCCCGAAACTCTCGCGCAGTGCGAGATGGTTGCGGCGCAAATCAGACAGACACCCCGCGAGATTCGTGAAAGGGATGGCCAGTGTCACGATATAGCTGGCAATCATGACGAAATCGCCGGCGCGGAATGTTGAATGGACGACGCCGTACGCGGTCGTCACCGTGAACAGCGTGAGCAAGAGGCCGGTGCAGATGGCTTGTGCCACAAGCAGAAGCGCGAGCCGGGTGTTTCCGCGGGTCACTTTGCCGATATAGGCCTCAAGCGTGCGGTGCAACGCGGCATCTTCCCGGGCGTACGCGTTGTTGAGTTTGATGTCGAGCATGAAGCCGAGCTTCTCAACAAGATGGCTCGACAACATGTCGACACCGCTGAAAATTTCTTCATGGGCGCCCTTGCTCTTGTCCGCGAGGAGCCATGTTGCGGCAAAGAGAAGCATCATGGAGATGGCAAATCCCAGCGCGAACGCGCCGCCGATCAGTTGCCACAGAACGATGCTGGACAGCATCAATTGCAGCACGGTCGGGCCGATTGCCCGGAACATTGCAAACGTGATGCCGCTGAAACCCGCGCGGCTTCGCGCGATGACGGAGACCAGTTTGCCCGGGTCTTCTGCGATCAGACGCGGGTAGTCCACCCTGATCAGCCTGGAAAAGATGGCGTTATGGAAGGCGGCGTCACATCTTGCGAGAACGGCCGCGGAGAGTATGGCCTTCAGCCAATCGAAAGCGCGCGCGGCAGTCCAGGCCAGACCGTACGCACCGGCAAGAAGCAGCGGAGCGCCCGTAGCGCTATGCGAAGCGTCTACAGACAGCGCATTGGTTGCCTCCCGCAAGAGGTAAGGGACCAGCGTCGACAAAGCTGCGCACAGCGCTACAAATAGCGTTGCTGCGCAGAAGTGGATGGGTAAGGCTGGATACTTTCTGACTGTGATTCGGTAGGCGAAGATCCAATCCTTGTACAAATCCAGGAGAAACCTCATCGCCATCACCTTCGGGCATCAAAGTCATGCGGGGTCTATGGACCAGATTGGTCATGCCATGTTGAACGAGACCATCTGATTACAGGTTAGGTATGCTGCAAGGCAAAGGTCGTCAGAGTATTCAGAAGGTTGAAATAGAAAGTTCTGGCGGTTTCGCTTCGCTGGACACCAAGAAGCGGGCGAACTTGCGGCACGGCGAAAGTTCTGCGCTTTTGCGCCGATACTTCGCGGGGATTCACCACAATCGTTGCTATACCACCCTTGAGGAACACCATGATTTTTGCGGTCCGCTTCCACGACAAGCCCGACCAACTCCCGCTGCGCAATGCGCTTTTGCAAGCCCATCTCGATTGGCTGGCTCAGCATCGCGACGCGATCCTGATCGCTGGCTCTCTGCGCGAAGCGCCGAACCAGGGAGCCGTTGGCGGGCTTTGGATTGTCCGGGCCGTGGATCGCGCGGAAGTTGAGACCCTCATTCAAACGGATCCGTTCTGGACGCATGGTCTACGCGAGCGCGTGGAGATCCACAGCTGGCACCGCGCCTTCGATGAACCGGTGACCATTTGACTCAGGGCTTCGCTCTGATGCAGCCCTTTCCCTCACCCTTGCAGAAACAGACGCATATCTTTGCAGATTAGGTCTGTTGCCATGACCCCATTGCGCCAACTACCTTGAGCAGGCCTGCCAGGGCAGTCAAGCGGCTGTCTCGAACATAATGATGGTGGAGGGGTTAAGGTGATCTCCGGACTTATTTGCGTTGGCGACCGGACAACGCACGGAGGGACAGTCATTACCGGCGATGCCACCAGCATCATCGGCAATCGCGCCATGGCTCGTGCGGGCGACATGACAATCTGTCCCAAGTGCAAGGGCACTTTCCCGATCCTCGCGGGCAACGGAATTATCACTGCGCCCAATGGCGTTCCCTACGCCAGGCATATGGACCGCACCGCCTGCGGTGCCAGGTTGCTTGCCAGCCAGGACACCACATTGGCAAGCGACATGGAAACGCCAGTCGCCGCCGACTTTGAACCGGCAGGGATCGCTGCGGTAACGGGGTCTGGCCTCTGCCTGGACTGTCTGATGAAGGCCGCTATGGCAGGCGCGGCAACCGTCGTCCGAGGGTAGCTGACGATGGATGTTCTCGATCGATACGGCCAACTCCGTACGGGCTTGCAGACGCTGAACCTGTATGCCCTGGTGGATGGCGCGCTGTATCAGCAGCATCGCGAGCGCCAGCTTGAACAGGTGCCTGGCGGGATAGTCGCCTTGTTCTCCGGTACAGCGGATGACGCGCTGGCGCACGCTGGCCCTTGGCTGGTTGACGCGGCTCAGGTGACGGAAGCGGTCCTGCGGGACTTGATCTCACTGGAGAGGGCGGCACCGGCCGTCACTTGGCTCATCGCTGAGGCCGATCTCACCGGGCTCACACAACTGCTGCAGTTGCGGCTCGACATCAAGCTGCCCGACGGAAGAACGGCGCTCTTGCGGTTCTGGGATCCGCGTGTACTGGCAGCTCTCTTTCAATTGATGGCCGGTGACCAACGAGCGGAGTTTTTCCGCCATATCCATGAATGGCATTTGCTGGACAAGGGCCTCAGAGTCTGGATAGGGAGGCAGCATGCTGACGCTCAGTGAAGCGCAATGGCAGGCGCTGCGGCAAACAGAGGCCAGAAATTTCGTCGGTGCTGTTTGTGAGCAGTTCTTGACTCATCGGCCGGAGCTGTTGCGCGAACCCGGTCGAGAAGAAGTCCTCGGGCGAATGCTGAATGGGCATGACTTCGCCGCACAAGTTGGCCTGCAATCCACACCGCATATCGTGAAGCTTCTCTATCTCTGTGCCGACGCGCCGCAGTTGGCAGTCGCTCCCGAAATTCGAACATACCTATTGAAGCCTGGCGCTGATCCGGAGCAGCGATTGGATGACTTGGCTGCCGTAATGATGACCATCTTGAGGGAGAAGAATTAATGGCAGCACTCGCGGCTCCCGCAATACGCTTGTTTGCAACAAGGGTGATCCAGTGGCTTGGTGCAGCGGCTGCTGCAGGCGCAGCGGCGGAGGCCGCTCGCCAGCGTACAAAGGACGCAGAGGATGCCAAGACCACGCCAATCTCGCGTGCCGAGCCGCAGACAAAGGCTAAGGAAAAATGCAAAGTCTGCCCGCCGGAGACGGGCCGTCCATTCGTGCGATCTACTGCAGGGTGGTCGCCTATCTCGATCGAGTATCAGGCACGGATTGGGGGCATGCCGGTCGGCCCCAACGTGATTACGGAATGGCAATTCTCGGGTGTGGTCTTCGACGGCTTTGCGTCAACCGAGTGTCTGCTGAAAGAAGCTAAAGCGAAATACGACCAGTTCTTCGACGAATATGGTGGAGTCTATTCATGGTGGGAAGAGGGCGCGAAAGCCATAGAAGGCGAAGCCTATCGTCAGGGAGCGGCCGCTCTGCCCAGGCCACCAGTACGGCTTCGGTGGCATTTCCTGCAGCCAGTCAGTTACCGGTATTTCTCTCAGATCATTCGGGCTGCATTTCCCGACATAGAAGTGGTCTTTCAGCCATGAGTTCCATACCTGCACTCGAACTCGCATTCCGGCGCAAGGAAGCTCACCTCATCGACATCAGGCGCCAGTTTGCGGAGCTGCATGAATTTGCACGTGTCATTGGCAGGTATTCGTCCCTTCTCGATGACTGGTATCTGTCGTCCAGCAAAAGCAAAGACGATGCGCTCCTGTACCGCGCCTTCGACGAAGACGGACCAGCCAGTGCGGCGCTGGCTGTCCTTGAAGAGCGCAATAGAGGTGTCACCGATATTCGTTCGATCGCACTTTGGAATGGCGCCGAGAAGACCGCTCAACAGGCGTCGCTGACGTCAACCGCCAATGTGCTTGGTCGACCGGACCGGATTGCGCTGTCACTTCGCGTTGAGCCCTCATTCTCTGACTGGAAAGTGCCGCTACTTTGGTTAGAGAAAGCTGTTGCCATCTGGCGACCGCTTGTCGCGGGCTTTGGCCCATTCTGGTACAGCGAGCACAAGGTTTTTCAGGATCGCCCAGGCGTGAGCTGGCTGTTCTATTTGCCGCGTGTCCTCTCGGAGCAGGAGGTGCCAGAAGCGGGACTGTTGCACCCGGTGCTGGATGAGGGAAGGAAGCAGGTTGGTACGGTTGTGATCAGCATCATCGATGAACCATTCTCTGAATTGAATCCTGAGCATGTGCGTGTGGCAAATGCAATCGAGATTCGGCTGGTTGATCAGGATTTGCTACCAAGGTACATCGATCTGTAGATGGTGTTAGGGATTGAAGTGCCGCTCAGTCCGGCTTCCGCCAGACCCAAGGGTTGTAAGCGTAGTTGACGGACCATTCTCGGGAAGCAATCCGGAACATGTCAGGGTGGCCAATGCCATTGAAGTTCGGCTTGTGGATCAGGATTTGCTGCCCAGATACATAGATTTGTAGAGCGGCGTTTGATTCCGTGCTATGCACCACGTCCAGCGGGGCGAGCGGCGCCGCGACGGGCGACGTCTGACCGGGCTTGGCCATGCCGACTTCACACAGCTTGCGGTGGCCAATGGTATTGAGGCGGCCGACGTGCAGCATGTCACTACATTACCACGGGTGCTGGAACACGCCTTTAGATCGGGTCGCTGCCGCTTGATTGAGATGGGTCAGATACGATTACGACCTTCTGAATTACGTTGCGCAGAGATGCGCAACGTAGCCGCAACACCGTTTCCAATAAGGTTTTAAGAGACCTCATCCGATGCTGGTGACCATGACCGACAATGTTGATGCCAGGGCTCGCTATTTCCTGGCTTGCGCTCAAGAGCTGTTTGGAGAGAGCTTGTCTGGTGTCGCGGAAACTGATTCCTACCTGCGACAGCCAGACTATTCCTCGCGAGCCGCAGGGCACTATTACTTGGTTCTCCATGGGGAAGAGGCAGGTAACACGGCATTCCGTGCTCGCTACTTGCAGGCCGAATTTCCGGAATTGGTACTCAACTATCTGACTGAGCGGGAACTGGCAGGGTATCCCCCACACGGGGCGTGGCAGTTTCACACATGCCCGTGGATCTATCGTAGCGAACGTGTAGATAAGGTACTCAAGGACGGAGAATCAGACTTGCCGGACGCCATCCGGCAAGCACTCTTTGGTTCGGCCCATATCGCACGCCTCTATTATTTGCGTAACCTCTCGGCCGAGACGCACACATGGGGCGTACGCCAGTTGGGCTGGGCAATGCGTTACACGGAAAAGGCGATATGCAAGTTGCTGGGGTTGCTTGAAAAAGGTGAGTATGGATTTCAAACCGTGGCGGGCCTGAATGAGGATGACATGGATTGGCTTGCGCATGCCAATCAGAACTGGCAGCCCATCGAACGTCTCTTATTGAAGGATGTTGATACGTTTCGACTCGCTGCGGCACGCGTGAGCGGGATCGTAGAGTCCTATTCTGCCTACATCTCTTCTTGCTTCCCGGAGACCCAACCCTTGGTTGCAAAAGAAGCGGAGGTCCCATCCAAGGCCATTGGGTCTATGACCGATGCGATAGTGACAGCATTGCAAGCCGCATTCCGCGACCGTTTGCTCTCATTCTATCTGCATGGAAGTGCCGCTCGTGGTGACATGAGGCCAGACTCTGATATCGACACCATGGCGATATTCGATCACGTTGATGCGGAGCTATTGGAGAGGGTTCGGCTCATACAGAGCAAGTTTAGCAAACTCACTATCTCCGTTTATAGTGCCGACAATATTAAGAATTATCCCAGGTTTCGCCGGTATGGTCTGGTTAGTGGTACCAGGCATATCGCTGGCCCGCTTGGTTTCGGCCAGGGTGGCATCTCGAGGGAAAGTGCCTACGGCATCATAAACAACGCTTACACCATTCGTCAGGTAGCGCGGGGATATCTGGTGGCGGGCGCCTATGGCCAACGCTCACATTACATGCTCAGCCTGATGGTCAAGTTGGCGGACCATGGGTGCCTTCGCCCCTTGCAGCAACTCGAGAGTGGTCATTATCCGGAAAACAGGTCAGCCGCGATCGCATACTTTTCTGGCGAGGAGCAAGCAAGCGCTCTGCTGCACTATGCGTCCAGGCTGAATGAAGAAGAGGCCCGTCTTCGCGAGTGCTTATTGAAAGGGAAGCGCGATTGCATGGGGCGCCATTGGTTCAAATTGGACGACTTCGCGACCGCAGTCGAGAAGAAGGCCCGCCGATACCTCACTTGAATCGTCAGCGTTGGCTTGTTTATTCGGGTCATATCCATATCAACGGTGACGAAGATGGAAGCGCTCAGTGACGAATTTTCGATGTAAGGGGCACGGGAAACCCGCAATTGCCGAGGCCCCGACGTTGAGCGGAAAATGTGAAAACGCGCGCAGCAGTCTCTGGCTCTGCACTGCTCGTGGCGGTTTCTCCAACATCGATCCCTACCTCGCCCCAACAACCCCCACCAGCGCGCCCACCACCGTGACGTCCCCCGCCCCCTCACGCAATGCCCGGCTGCATTTCGACCTCACCACCATCCAGCTCTTCATCGCCGTAGCCGACCAGGGCAGCATCACCCGCGGTGCCGAGCGCCTGCACCTGGCTCCCGCCGCCGCCTCCCGCCGCATCCTCGAGCTCGAATCCCAACTCGGCGTCGCCCTGTTCGAGCGCCTGCCCCACGGCATGGCTTGCACCGAAGCCGGCCGCGCCCTGCTGGCCCATGCCCGCGGCATTACCCACACCGTCCAGCGCATGCAGGACGACGCCGCGTCGTTCCTGGGCGGGGACCTTGGCGTGGTGCGGGTGGCGGCGCCAAAGTCGGCTGTGATCCAGTTCCTGCCGTTCGACATCCAGCGCTGCGCCACCGAATGCCCGGGCGTTCGCATCGACCTGCAGGAGATGAACAGCCAGGAAGTCCAGCAGTCGCTGCGCCGCGGCACGGTGGACATCGGCATCTACGAGGGCAGCCTGGGCGTGGTGGACCTGCCGACCGCGCCGTATCGCAGCGACCGGCTGGTGCTGGTGGTGGCGCGCGGCCATGCGCTGGCGAAGCGCAAGAAGGTGACGACGCAGGACGTGCTGGATTGCGACCTGATCGTGCTGGGCGAGAGTTCGGCGATTTCGGTCGCGCTGGAGCGGCTGGCGGAGGAGGCGGGGCGGGTGTTGCGGATGCGCATGCGGGTGAGCGGGTTCGACAGCATCGCGGCGCTGGTGGCGCAGAACCTGGGGGGCGGGGTGATGCCGGAGGCGATTGCGCGCGAGGTGGCGGGCGGCAGCCGCTTCGTCCGGCTGCCGATCGCGGGGGAGTGGGCGGTGCGGCATTTTGTGCTGTGTCATCGGCCGCACGGCGCGCTGTCATCGGCGGCGTCGAGCGTGCTGCAGGTGCTTGCGCAAAACGCGAAACCTGAATCCCGAAAATAGCGATAGCCGTGGGCGGGTGCATTGCGGAAGATGGCTCCATAACGATGAGAGGAGACACGCAATGCGGCGCAGACAATTTCTTCTGGCGGCTGCGGCCGGGCTGGCGGTGCCGGGCCTGGCGCGCGCAGCCAACGTGGCGGGGCCGGTGCGCATCGTGGTGGGCTTTGCCCCCGGCGGCGGCACGGATGTGCTGGCACGCGTGATCGGGCAGAAGCTGGGCGTGATGTGGAACACCAGCGTGGTGGTGGAGAACAAGCCCGGCGCCACCGGCGCCATTGCCGCGGCCTATGTGGCCAAGCAGCCGCCGGACGGCACCACGCTGCTGATGGCGCATGTCAACAGCCACGCGATCGCGCCGGCGCTGCTGGACGTCAAGTACGACCCGCGCGCGGACTTTACGCCGATCTCGATGGTCGGGGTCACGCCCAATATGCTGACCTGCCGTCCGGAACAGAAGGTACGCACGGTTGCGGACATCGTGGCGTTGTGCCGCAAGAACCCGGGCAAGATTTCATTCGGCTCGTCGGGCATCGGCTCGGCGCAGCACCTGGCGCTGGAACTGTTCCGGATGCAGGCCAAGATCGACGTGGTGCACGTGCCGTACAAGGGCTCGGGCCCGCTGGTCGCGGACCTGCTCGGCGGCCAGATCGACTATGCCTTCGACACCATGACCGCGGCCACGCCCTTTATCCAGCAGGGCAAGGTGATCGCGATCGCGCAGACGCGCCTGAAGCGCGCGGCCAGCCACCCGAACGTGCCGACGCTGGCTGAGTCGGGCTTCCCGGGCCTGGACGCGGCGTCGTGGTACGGGCTGGTGGGCCCGAAGGGGATGCCGCCGGCGCTGGCGCAGCGCATGAACGAAGACGTCAACCGCGTGCTGGCGATGCCGGACGTGGCCGAGCGGCTGAAAAGCTTTGGCGCCGAGGACTCGGGCGGATCGAACCAGCAGTTCGCCGCCTATATCACCGCGGAATCGACCAAATGGGCCAAGGTGATCAAGGACGCCGGCGTGAAGGCGGAGAGCTGATGGCCGAGCGCCGACGCACCGATGCACGCAGCACGAACCAATTTCCCAGGACGCAACCGATGACGGATTTCCGCGACTCTGCCGACGCCGCCCAGGCCGCCCCGGCCGCCCAGAGCAACGCCACGCCCCTGCCGCTGGCCGGCGTGCGCGTGCTCGATGTCAGCCAGGTCATGGCCGGCCCTTACGCCTGCATGCTGCTGGCCGACCTCGGCGCCGACGTGATCAAGATCGAGCCGCCGGAGGGCGGCGACCAGACGCGCGGCTCGATGGGCTTCAAGATGAAAGGCCCGGATAGCATGGGCTTCCTCAACATGAACCGCAACAAGCGCAGCGTCACGCTGGACCTGAAGACCGAGTCCGGCCGCGCCGTGCTGTACCGGCTGGCGGAAACGGCGGACATCCTGGTCGAGAACTACCGCCCCGGCGTGATGAAGCGCCTGGGCATCGATTACGAGACCCTCAGCCGGATCAACCCGAAGCTGGTCTACTGCAGCATCTCGGGCTTCGGCCAGAGCGGGCCGTGGGCCACGCGGCCGGGTTTCGACCTGATGGCGCAGGCGATGTCGGGCGTGATGAGCGTCACCGGCTATCCCGGCGGCGCGCCGGTGAAGGCGGGCGTGCCGGTGGCGGATATCGGCTGCGCGCTGTTCGCGACCTACGGCATGCTGTCCGCCTATATCGGTGCCAAGGAGACCGGCAAGGGGCAGTATGTCGATGCCTCGCTGTTCGATTCCGCGCTGGCGTTCTCGGTGTGGGACACCTGCGAATACTGGGGCACCGGGCGCGAGCCCGAGCCGCTCGGCACGGCCAACCGCATGAGCGCGCCGTACCAGGCGATGAAGGCGGCGGATGGCTACTTCGTGATGGGCGCGACCAACCAGAAGCTGTGGCAACTGCTGTGCAATACGCTCGACCGGCCCGACCTGCTCGCGGACGAGCGCTTTGCCACCGTCGCGCTGCGCCTGGCCAACCGGCAGGCGCTGATCGGCGCGCTGGAAGAGAGTTTCGCCAAGCAGGGCGCCGACTACTGGATCGAGCAGCTGCTCAAGGTCGGCATTCCGGCCGGGCCGATCCTGACCTACCCGCAGGCGTTCGACAGCGAGCATGGCAAGCATCGCCAGATGCGCATCGAGATCGATCATCCGATCGAAGGCAAGGTGCCCAATATCGGCTTTGCGGTGAAGATGGGCGGTACGCCGCAGCAGGTGCGGCGCCCGCCGCCGCTACTGGGTCAGCACACCGGTGAGATCCTCGCCGAGCTGGGTTTGTCGCAGGACGAACAGCAGTCGCTGGCCGCGGCCGGCGCATTCGGCGCATGAGCGCCCCGCAGCAGGCCGCCGGCGAAGGCGGGGTCACACTGACACGGCAAGGCCGGATCGCGACGCTGACCTTCGACCGCCCCGCCGCGCGCAATGCGATGACCTGGGCGATGTACGGGCAGCTCGCCGAGCACTGCCGCACGCTCGCCGCGGAGGGTACCGCCGGTGCGCGCGTGGTGGTGCTGCGTGGCGCGGGAGGGGAGGCCTTTGTCGCTGGGACCGATATCGCACAGTTCCAACAGTTCGCCGGCGGCGATGACGGGGTCGCGTACGAAGCGCGCATCGACGAGGGCATCGCGCTGGTGGAGCAGCTGCCGATGCCTACCGTCGCGGTCATCGAGGGCTGGGCGGTGGGCGGCGGCCTGGCCATCGCGACCGCATGCGATTTCCGGCTGGCAACGCCGAAGGCCCGTTTCGGCGTGCCGATCGCGAAAACGCTGGGCAATACGCTGTCGGCGCTGAACCTGGCCAAGCTGCGTGCGGCGTGGGGCCTACAGCCGGTGCGACGCATGCTGTTGCTCGCGCAGATTCTGGATGCCGACGCGGCGCTGGCCTGCGGCTTCCTCGAGGGTGTGCATGCGCCCGAGGCGCTGGAAGCCGAAGTCGCCGCGCTGTGCGAGCGGCTCGGCGCGCTGGCACCAGTCACGCAGACCGTCATCAAGGAGTCGTTGCGCCGCCAGACCGTGGCGGCGGTGGCTGATACCGATGATCTCGTGCGGCAGTGTTATGGCAGCGACGACTTCCGGGAGGGGGTGGCGGCATTCGTTGGCAAGCGTGTGCCAGAGTGGCGGGGGCGTTGATTCCACTTTACGGGGCGGCGCGCGCCCCGTCGCAGTTGCCGCTCGGTCAAGCCTGCGACTTCACCGGCACAGAATAAACCACCCGCACAAACTTGGGCGCCGGCTGCCGGCCCACCACGACGCCGCCCATCGCCTCCGCGATCCGGCGGCTCGCCCAGTTCTGCTCCGCGGCCGGATACACAAACCGTGCCGGGCGCAACGTGGCCGTCGCCCATGCTGCCACCGCCAGCACCGCTTCCTTGCCATAGCCGTGCCCGTGGGCGTCCTCGCGGACCCAGATGCCGAACTCCGGCGCCGGCGTGTCGGCATGATGCAGTCCGGCCAGGCCGAGGAAATGACCGTCGCTGGTCCGACGGACCGTGAAGACGAAGTCAGTCCCTTTCGCCATGGCCGGCAGCCATGCCTGCCAGACGTCGCGGAACGCCTCGGGCGACGGGGCGGGGTCCCATTCCATGTAGCGCGCGAGCGTGGGGGTGATGCAGGGCCACACCTCGGCTGCGTCGTTTCCGCAGAAGGGCGACAGGGTCAGGCGGTCGGAGTGGATCAGCGGGGAGGACATAGGCATGGGATAGGTATTGCCGGTCGATCAGTTGCAAACCTGTTCTCCCGCAGTGTACGCGAGGCGCTGGCGGTGTACCGGTCGCGAAGGCCCGGCGATGGCGGCAGATGATCGCGTCCGCACCGCCGTTGCTGTCGTTACCGGAGCGTATGTCAGGTTCCGCTGCTTACAGAGTCGTTTTAACGCCACGAACCGCGCATATCCGGACAATTCTCCAATTGCATTGCAGATGGGGCGTGGGGGGGGGGGGGGGGGGGGGGGGGGGGGGGGCGGCCGCCCCCCCCCCCCCCCCGCCCGCCGCCCCCCCCCCCCCCCCCCCCCCCCCCCCCCCACGCCCCTAGCCTTGGAGAAATCGATGGCCCGTGCTCAACACCCCAAGAAGGAAATTGAAGGTGCGTTAAGACACGCCGAGTCTCGCGGCTGGCGTGTCGAGGCGGCGAAAGGCAGGGGCCATGCCTGGGGACGGATCTACTGTTCGCACAACGACAGCGCGTGCCGTGCTGGGGAATTCTGTGTCATCAGCATCTATTGCACGCCCAGGAGCCCATCCAACCACGCTACCCGAATCCGTCGGATCGTGGACAACTGCTTGCATCGGTACGAAGCCGTAATGCCGGTCAAGCTGACGGAGAAACCACCGCCATGGAATACGCGTTCACCTTGAGATACCAGCTGTCGGCGGATGACAGCGATCCCGACACGCTGGTCGAGCGCCTTTACGAAGCCGGATGCGACGATGCAACCGTGGGCACTGGCGTGGTCGGCCGGATTGCGATTGCCTTTGACCGCGAGGCGGAATCAGCGGCCGACGCCATCGTCAGCGCGCTCACCGATGCCAGGCGCGCCATGCCGTCCGCCACGCTGATTGAAGCGGCACCAGATCTGGTGGGCCTGACGGACATTGCCGACACCGTTGGCATGTCTCGCCAGAACATGCGCAAGCTGATGCTTGGCCATCCGGCTTCGTTTCCGCCGCCGGTGCATGAGGGCGCAAGTTCTCTCTGGCATTTGCGGGAAGTGCTCTCGTGGATGAGCGGCAAGGGTTACGAGATCGAACCGTCGCTCATGGACGTCGCTGCGGCTGCGATGCAGGTCAATCTGGCCAGGAGCGCCGGAAACATTGTCCCGGCGATGGAGCGCCGGATCCGCAAGCTGGTTGCGTGAGGCAGCACAGGGTTAGTTCCGGACCATTCCCTTGCGTCGTCAGGCATCTGGCAGTTCAAGCAAGAGCGGCTGCGCCAGGCAGCGCTCTTCGCAGTTGTTGCCATCGCCGCCGCGGTCCACCACGGCAAAGGATGAGGGCGCGTCCACGGCCAGCAGCATGTGATGCCAGACGCCGGCGCGGTAGTTGACGCCTTGCCTGCCGTTGGTCATGAACGCACAGACCGACTCGGCCTCCAGCGTGTCGCCGGGCGGCGCCACAACGACCAGGAAAGGGCGGTCCGAAAGCGGGATGAACGCCTGGCTGCCGAGCGGATGGCGCTCCAGCATGGTGATTTCCATCGGGAATGCGTAGGGCCGGGCCTCGAACAGGTTGATCAGCGCCCGGCCGCCCCCCAGTTCCACCGTGGCCAAGTCATGGTGACGCATGACCATGCCGCCGTTGATCGGAAAGGCGTTGGGGTCGCCGGCGGGGCGTGCCTCGATGACGTCGCCGAAGGGCGCAAAGGCGGCCGCGCTCAGCGGCTGCGGATGCAGGCGCAACCGGGGGGATGCCCTGCGCGCAAGCGTGGTTTCCATCACTAAGTCTCCTGAACTGAAAATCGCGGCAAGCGGCCCGATGCCGGCGTGCGATTTCGCAATGGCTTGACTGGTCTGACCAGTTGGAGCGGATTCTGCAGCAAGTCGTGGCGCAGCACAAGCGTTGCAACCGGCGGCCGTGCTTGTAACCGCGATAAATCCGGGCTTTCCCCATGTCGACGCCGCCTTGACACCTGCCAGGCGCCTCCCTACCATTCGGCATCTACTGGTCAGACCGGTACGACTAGCGTCCGGCGGCGATCAGACTGCAGCTTGTCGATGACGCGAATAAACCAAGGGAGACTTCCATGATTCCGACTGAAACCGCCCATGCCGGGCCCGATGGCATGGCTATGCCACAGGCGCAGGCCCAGGCCCGTGAGGACGCGGTGTACCGCAAGGTGGCCTGGCGGCTGCTGCCGTTCCTGATGCTGTGCTATGTGGTGGCCTACCTGGACCGGGTCAACGTGGGCTTTGCCAAGCTGAACATGCTGGCCGACCTGCAGTTCAGCGAGGCGGTGTACGGCCTGGGCGCGGGGCTGTTCTTTATCGGCTATTTCTTTTTCGAGGTGCCCAGCAACCTGCTGATGCACCGCATCGGCGCCAAGGCCACGATCTCGCGCATCATGATCCTGTGGAGCCTGATCTCCGCGGCGATGATGTTCGTGCAGACCAGCACGCAGTTCTACGTGCTGCGCTTCCTGCTGGGCGCGGCCGAGGCCGGCTTCTATCCCGGCATGATCCTGTACCTGACCTACTGGTTCCCCTCGCACCGGCGCGCGCGCATGGTGGCGCTGTTCATGGCCGCGATCCCGATTTCGGGCATCTTCGGCGGGCCGCTGTCGGGCTGGGTGATGGAGGCCATGCACGGCGTCAACGGCCTGCGCGGCTGGCAGTGGATGTTCGTGATCGAGGCGGTGCCGTCGCTGCTGGTGGGCGTGGCGGTGCTCTGGTACCTGGACAACAACATCGAGTCCGCGCGCTGGCTGACGGCGGACGAGAAGGCGCTGCTGGCGCGCAATATCGCCGCCGAGAATGCGCACAAGACCGCCCATATGTCGCTGCGTACCGTGGTGACGGACCCGCGCGTGCTGAAAATGACGATGATCTGCTTCTGCACGGTGATGGGCCAGTACGGGCTGACCTTCTGGCTGCCCACGCTGATCAAGCAGACCGGCGTGAAAAGCGTGCTGGACGTGGGCTTGCTGACCGCAATCCCGTTCGGCGTGGCGGTGTGTTCGATGATCCTGGTCAGCCGCAGCTCGGACCGCATGCGCGAACGCCGCTGGCACCTGATCGTGCCGTTCTGCTGCGCGGCCACGGGCCTGGTGCTGAGCGCGCTGTTCAGCCACAACACCGCGCTGTCGCTCGCCGCGCTGGCGCTGGCCGCCGGCGGCAGCCTGGCCACGTCGCCGCTGTTCTGGAGCCTGCCCACCGCCATCCTGTCAGGCGTGGGCGCCGCGGCGGGCATTGCGCTGATCAATTCGTTCGCCAACCTTGCCGGCTTTATCAGCCCCTACATGATCGGGCTGATCAAGGATGCCACCCAGAGCACCGACGCCGCGATGTTCGTGCTGGCTGCGGTGCTGCTTTGCGGCGCACTGCTGACGTACTCGGTGCCGGCCAGGCTGGTCAACAAGTAAGGGGCGGGGCGGGCGGGTTTGTCGGCTAGAATTTCCGGCAACCGGCGCCGCGCCCCGTAGCGCGTCGCCCCTTGCGCCTCATTCTTACTGGTCCCCTGCACGTATGACTGGATCTTCCGCCTCCGTTGCCAACCAGGCCGTCAGCCTTATCCAGCAATGGGTGCGCGATGGCACGTTCCCGGCGGGCACGCTGCTGCCGGCACAGCGCGAACTGGCGGCGAAGGTCGGCATCAGCCGCGCGTCATTGCGCGAGGCGATCTCCACCTTGCAGGGCATGGGCGTGGTGGTGTCGCGCCCGGGCAAGGGCGTCTATGTGACCGCCGCCGGCGACAGCGCCGCCCCCACGCCGCCGTGGCGCTTTGCCGCCACGCATTCGCTGATCGATATCTACCAGCTGCGCTTCGCGCTGGAAGGCCTGACCGCGAGGCTGGCAGCGCTGGCTATCTCCTCCGGCGAGATCGAACAGCTGCGCCAGAACGCGGCCACGATGCAGCGAGCGATCGAGGCCGATGCCTATGATGAGGCCTCGCAGCTGGATTATGAATTCCACACCCTGATCGTCACGGTGTCCGGCAACCAGGTCATCCGCGAGATCCTGCGCGAAAGCGCCGAGGTGATGCGCGAGAGCCAGCGCCTGCCGTACTACCGGCGCGGCGCGCGCAACGCCACCTTCCTGGAGCATAGCGCCATCATCGAGGCGCTGGCCGCGCGCCAGCCGGAGCAGGCGCAACGCGCGATGGAGCGCCACATCATGCTGGCAGCACGCCGGGCCGGCGTGCATTTCCCCACCGGCGACGAAAAAGAAGACTGATCCCCCAGCCGCGCCTCAGTCCAGCCGGAACACCCCCACCGCCCGGTTCAGCCCTTCGGTCTGCACCCGTTGCGCCCGCGCGGCTTCGGCTGCGCCGGCCACCAGTTCGGCGTTCTCCTCGAATGCCGCCTGGATCTCGGCGACGCGTTGCGCCATGCCCTCGATGCCGCTGCGCTGGTGGTCCCCCAGTGTCGCCAGTTCCTGCACCAGCGCGGCGAGCTTGCCGATGCTGGCCACCACTTCGCTCATGGTCTCGCCGGTATGGTCGACCAGTTCGGTGCCGGCGTGGGCGCGCTCGACCGAGGTATTGATCAGGCCGCGGATTTCCCGCGCGGCGGCGCCGCAGCGATGCGCCAGTTGCCGCACCTCGCCGGCCACCACGGCGAAGCCCTTGCCGTGCTCGCCGGCGCGCGCGGCTTCGACGGCGGCGTTCAGCGCCAGGATGTTGGTCTGGAAGGCAATGCTGTCGATCACGCCGATGATCTCGGTGATGCGCCCGCAGGCCTCGTCGATCTCGCCCATGGTCTGGATCACCGACAGGATCTCGCCACTGGCGCGCGCCACCACGGCGCTGGAGGCGCCGGCCAGTTCGCAGGCGCCGCGGGCCTGGTCGGCGCTGGCGCGGGCGGACTGGGTCAGTGACTGCATGTCGTGCATGGTCTGGGCCACGATGCGCGCCTGCGCCTCGGTGCGGCGGGCCACGCTGGCGCTGGTGTCGAGAATGTCGCCAGCGGCATTGGCCACGGTGCCGGCGGTGTCCCGTACCTGCAGCAAGGTCTGGCGCACGGTGTCCAGCGTCTTGCGGAAGGCGCGGGCGAAGTCGCTGTCGGGCTCGGTGCCGTCGCCGGCCAGCGTCAGGTAGCCGGGTTCGCGCCCGATGCCCGCGGCCAGCGCGCTCAGTTCATCGGCGGAGTGGGCGTCGCGTTCCAGCCGCCACGCGATCACGCACAGCACCGCGGTCTGCGCGATGACGAAGGCTGCATGGAACAGCACCATGTTGAAGCTGGGATCGGTGAAGCAGATGGTGTTCCAGCCCCATTGCTGGAAAAAGTTGAAGCTCAGGTGATGCAGCGCGATCACCAGCGCGGCCAGCAGGATCACGCGGAAGTCGCGGTAGGCCAGCAGCATCGACAGCGACACGAACACCAGGAAGTGGAATTCCACCTGACCGTGCGCCTGGTGGATAAGCAGCGCGACCAAGGCCATCATCAGCACCGCCATCGCCAGCCGCGTGGCCAGGCGGGCCGGCAGCGCGACCGCCATCAGCGTGCCGAGCAATGCGATCGGCAGGCCCAGCGTCAGCGTCAGGCCGGTGGATCCATAGTGGTTGCCGACCACCAGCGATAACAGTCCCAGCAGCCACAGCAGTGCCGTCATCAAACGGTCGGCGCGGCGATGCACGGCTTGCAGCAACGGCATGTGCGCCGCCGCCGGCGTGGAAACGGAATTGCCCGCGGCACGGCGGGCAGGTATGGTCGCGGACAGGCGTCCGGACAGTGCGTGGTCAGCGCTGGTCATGATTCCCCGCAGCGTGGTTCGAGAAGACGCTGCACCCCGTCCCTGCAAAGTTATTGTTCTAATGTCTTTATCTTGGGTATTGTGCGGCTGATTATATCGACGCCCATCGCGCGCGGCGGGGCGTTGCCGCCGCCACGCAACACCGGGGGCAAATTGCTGCAATTGAGTGATGTTCGAGGGCTGCGCAAGCGGCTAGGATGTCGGGCCGCGCGCCGCGCGCGCCGCGCGCGCCGCGCCGCCTCGCCGGCTCAATCCAGCAGCGCCACCTGCACGTCGCGCGTGCCCTGGTAGGGATTGCGGCCGTGCCAGACCTGCAGGTTGTCGAGCACCATCACATCGCCGTCGCGCCACGGCCAGCTATAGGTGGCTTGGTCGCAGAGCTGGTCGATATGCGCGCGTTCGGCATCGGTCAGCGGTTCGCCATTGCCCAGCGTGGCGCCGGTGGGGTACTTCTGGCGCTGGCGCCGTTCCCGTTCCTGCTCGGGATGTTCCACCTGCGGCTGCATATGCAGGATCGAGCGGTACAGCCTGCGGCCGGTCTGCGGATGCATCACAAACGGTTCCAGCGCATTGAACACGGTCAGGCTGCCGTCGTCATGCCACGCCGGCTCCAGTCCGCGCTCTGCGCACAGGCGGTTCACCTCGGCCGGATCCTCGGTATGGAACGACTGGTTCCAGCCGCGCTCGTCCATGTGCGCGTAAGAGGCATCGTCCGCATCGCGCCGCGGGCCGAAGTTGATGGCGGTGCGGGAGCCCAGCCGGGCGATCTTGCCAGCCAGTTCCGGATCCATGCGCTCGGCCAGCTGGCGCACGTCGGCGATCAGCGTTTCGCCGCCCACCTCGGCGGTCTTGCGAGAGAAAAAGGCGATTCGGCGCGGGTAGTCGCGGCGGTAGGCCATTTCGGAATGCACCGCCAGACGCACGCTGGCTGACAGCCGCGTGGCTTCCATCACGCGGCCGCTGATGGTTTCGCGCGGGGCGCGGCCACCGGCGTAGCCGCCGTCAAAGACGGGAAACTGTTCGATGAAAGCAGCGAAGTCCTCGGTGCCGACGGTGGGAAAGCCGCGCAGCACGATGCCGCCGTGCTCCAGGATCAGCGCGTCCAGCACCGGGCGCACCGTGCGCGACCACTCGCGGAAGCGCGCGCGCTCGTGCAGCACCGCGCCGGCGGGTTCGATGAACAGCGGCGGGTGGCCGGGCTGCAGCACGTGGCAGTGCACGTCCGGGCCCAGGTCGGGTACTGACACGGCAAAGGTTACGGCATCGGCCGCGAGGATATTCTCGGTCATCGTGGTCTCCATTCGGTATTCGGTCGTACCGGGCTCAGTCCCGGTAGGAAGGATCGATTCGGTCCAGGTCGCGCCGCACCGCCGCCCATTCGCGGTCGCCGCGGATCGGGATGCGGCCGAAGGCCTTGCGGCTGGCTTCCAGCGACGCCTGCGACGGCATCACCAGCTCGCCGCCGGCGACGGCATCGACCTGGATCTTGCAGGCCGTTTCCAGCCAGTAGATGTTGAAGAAGGCTTCGGCGATGGTCCGGCCGCAAACCAGCAGGCCGTGGTTGCGCAGGATCATCGCGTGTTGAGAGCCCAGGTCCTGCACCAGCCGGCCTTGCTGCGCCAGGTCGACCACCGGGCCGGAAAAATCGTGGTATGCGATGCGCCCGTAGAACATGTGCGCATGCTGCGATACCGGCAGCAGCCCGCAGGCCATCGCCGAGACGGCCGACGATGCCCGCGTATGGGTGTGCAGCACGCACAGCGCGTCATGGCGCGCGGCGTGGACGGCGGTGTGGATCACGTAGGCGGCGGGGTTAAGCCCCAGTTCGCCAGCGTCGCCCTCAGGCCGGTAGACGATGTCGCCGTTCAGGTGGATCTTGTACAGGCTGGACGCGGTCACCTCCTGGTACAGCAGCCCGTAGGGATTCAGCAGGATGTGCTCGGGCTCGCCCGGCACCCGCGCGGTGATGTGGTTGTAGATCAGGTCGGTCATGCCGTACCGGTGGATGGCACGGTACAGCGCCGCCAGCTCGATGCGGGCTGCCCACTCGGCGTCCGTGACGGCGGCGGGACGGATCGGATCGGTTTCGCTCATGTCCTGGCTCCTGCGCGTGCGCGGCTCAGTCCAGCCGGATGCCGAGTTCGGCCACCAGTCGCTTGTCGCTGGCGAACTGCGACGCGGCGTAGTGCTGGTAGTCGGCGGTATTCATATAGCGGTTGGGCATCGATTCGGCTTCCAGCGCGCGCACGTAGACGGGGTCCGCCGTGGCCTGGCGGAAGGCGTCGTGCAGCGTGGTGACCACCGCGTGGTCCAGCGCACGCGGGCCGGCAATGCCGATTTCCGACTGCACGGTGATGTCGTAGCCCAGTTCGCGCAAGGTCGGCACGGCCTGCCAGCGCTTCAGGCGCTGCGGCTCGGCCACGGCCAGCAGGCGCACCTTGCCGGCTTCGGCCATGGCACCCCAGCCGGCTTCGATCATCACGTCGACATGGCCGCCCAGCAGCGCCGAGAGCGCATCGGCGCCGCCCTTGAACGGGATGAAGTTGAGCCGGATGCCGGCCTGCTGCTCGAGCCGGCGCACGGTGATCTGGCCGAGCGAACCGGTGCCCACGGCGGCCACGTTGAGCTTGCTGGGGTTGGCGCGCGCATATTCGATGAAGTCGCCGAAGCGCTTCCACGGCGAGCCCGCCGGCACGGAGATGCCGTACACATAGCTGGTCAGGCCGATGATGTAGGTGAAGTCTTTGCGGGCGTCGTAGCTCACCGGCTGCAAGTGGGGCAGGCGGAACAGCGCCGGCGTGATCAACGCCAGCGTGTAGCCGTCGCGTGCCGCGCCGCGCGCCATCGCCGCGGGCCCCAGCGTGCCGCTTACGCCGGGCTGGTTCTGGATCACGATCGGCTGGCCCAGCGTCTTCGAGGCGGCCAGGCACAGCGCCCGCATCTGCACGTCGGTGGCGCCGCCGGCAGTAAAAGGCACGATCAGGGTGATGGGGCGCGCAGGCCAGCCCTGGGCCCGCACGGTGGCGGGCAGGCCGAAAGCGGCCATGGCGGGAGCGAGGGCAGCTGCCGGCAGCGCGTTCAGCAAGGCGCGGCGACGGGCGTCGAAGGTCGGGGGCATGGGGTCTCCTGTTCTGGTCGGCGGCAGCGCGCGCTCGGGTGGAGCCGGATGCGTGCAAGGCGTCCCGTGTGTCCGGGCTGTGCAGGATCACCGTCCTGTGCTGCCTGCGGAAAAGTCTATGGCGCCTGCCTGCGTGCCGGGATGCCGGCTCCCGGCAAAGCGATTCCGAACTGGAATCACGCACTAGAATGGCCGCGCCGGACCGGCAACACCGCGCAACCCCGGCCCGTTACTGGAATGCCATGAAAACCGAAGACCTACGACTGTTCCTGGCGGTAGCCGAGCACGGCAACCTGCACAAGGCCGCAGGCACGCTGGGACTGACCCAGTCGTCGCTGTCCAAGGTGTTGGCGCGGCTGGAGGCGGAAGCCGGCTTGCAGCTGTTCGAACGCATGCCGCGCGGCGTCATGCTGACCGCGGTCGGGCACAAGCTGCTGGCGCACGCACGGCGCATCGTGCTGGCCAATGACGACATGGAGAGCGAGATCAACGACGAGCGTCACGCGCGCGTCGGCCAGGTGCGCGTGGCGACGTTGCCGCACCTGGTGCCGTCGCTGTTCTCGCCGCTGCTGGAGCAGTTCCTGGCCAGCCGGCCGCTGGCCCGGTTCTCGATCGCCACCCACCTGAGCCCGCAGCTGATGGCGGCGCTCCAGGGCGGCGAGGTGGACCTGGTCTGCGCCGCCATGCCGGATGGAGCCACCGAGGGTGTCCAGTACCTGCCGCTGGGGGCGCTGACACTGCAAGTGGTGGCGCGGACGGATCATCCACGCCGCGCGCGCTGGCGTTCGCTGGCCGATCTGGTCGACGAGGCTTGGGTCGCGCCCGCCACCTCGCTCTATGTGCGCAGCGGCTTTGAGGGGCGCTTCACCAGCCGCGGGCTACCGCCACCGCGCGTGACGGTTGAAAGCACCAGCTCGTCGGTGTCGTTTGCCGACCTGCTGCGCAACACCGACCTGCTCGGCATCATGCCCCAGCGCCTGCTGCGACAGGCGGTGGGGCAGGGGCTGCAAGCCATCGAGGGTGAGGACATGTACTGGCGGTATGAGCTGGCCGTGTTCTGGCGAGCCAGCGCCTACCTGTCGCCGCTGTGCCGCGACTTCCGCGATGCGCTGGTGCACTGGTGCGGGGAAGCTGGCATCTGAACAGGCGCAGGCGGCGCGGCGGCTCAATCCAGCCGAATATTGTTTTCCTTGATCACGCTGCCCCAGTACGCCTGGTCGGCACGGGTCGTCGCCGCGAACGCCGCCGGCTGCGTGGTCTTGACGATCAGGCCCAGGTCGCCCAGCCGCTGGCGGATGTCGGGCGCGGCCATCACGGTTTCGACGTCCGCCGCGATCTTGTCGACGATGGCCTGCGGCGTGCCGGCGGTGGTAAACAGGCCCAGCCAGGCGGGGCCGTCCAGGCCCTTGAAGCCGAGTTCCTGGAAGGTCGGCACGTCGGGCAGCATCGGCGCGCGGGTGTTGCCGGTCACCGCCAGCGGCTGCAGCTTGCCGGTGCGCGCGTGCTGGCGCACCGTCATCGGCGACAGCGTGCCCAGCGAGATCTGGCCGCCGATCAGGTCGGTGGCGATCGGCGCTTCGCCCTTGTACGGCACGTGCACCAGCTGGGCGCCGGCATTCTTCAGGAACACCTGCATGTAGAGGTGGGCGCCGGTGCCGATGCCATAGGTGCCATAGGAGAATTTGTCCGGCTGGGACTTGGCCAGGGCCACCATCTGCGGCAGCGTGCGCGGCATGGCGCTGCTGGCGGTCAGCACCAGGCTGGAGGTGCACAGCTGGCCGATGGCGGTGAGGTCGCGCAGCGGGTCGAACGGCGGCTTGGCCACCATATAAGGCGTCTGCACCAGGCTGGGCAGGCCCAGCAGCAGCGTGTAGCCATCCGGCTGCGCCTTGGCGACCACGTCGGCGCCGATCATGCCGCCCACGCCGGGGCGGTTCTCGACGATCACCGGGCGCTGCCACAGCTTGCCCAGCGGGTCGCCCAGCGCGCGCGCCAGCACGTCAGTGGCGCCCCCGGGCGGATACGGCACGACCAGCCGCACCGGGCGCGCGGGCCAGGACTGCTGGGCCCGGGCCGGGCCGATTCCCAGGGTTGAAGCGGCGGCGGCCAGGGATCCGGCTCCCAGCCAGTGCAGGGCCTTGCGGCGGTCGGCTTGCATGATGTTTCCTCCAAGGTTGACGTCATGTCGGCATGCGGCCCCTGGCGTCAGCGCAGGTGGCCACGGCAAGGCGCAGCGTACGAGGCCGCGGCGCGTCGCGGCATCGACGGAATGGACGAAAACGGTGGGGAGTAGTTACCCGGATCGGGTTTGCGCAGGGCATGCGGCCGTACCGCGATTCGAACCGCGGCATCGCTTAAGATGGCGCCGCCGCTGCCGGCGCGTTCAGTCAGTCCGGTCCGTGCGGCGCTTGATCCATTTCCTGCTTGATCCAACATGGCCCGCCTCAAACTCGAACTGCCCGCCGACCAGCTTTGCTACGCCACACACCTCACTGTGCGCGTGACGGACATCAATTCGGCCAACCACCTTGCCAATGATTCGATGATCTCAATGATTTCAGAGGCGCGGGCGCGGTTCCTGTTCGAATTCGGCAGCGAGGATGTGCGCGAGGAAGGGGTGGGGATCATCGTCACCGACCTGGCCACGATGTACCGCAACGAGGCCCATGCGCGCGACCAGCTGCTGTTCGAGGTGGGCGTGATGGACTTCAACAAGTATGGCGGCGACATCATCTTCCGCATCACGCGGCCGGCCGATGGCGCGCTGATCGCGATGGCCAAGTCGGGCTTCGTCTTTTTCGACTACGTGGCCAAGCGCGTGGTGGCGATGCCGGCAGGATTCGCCGGGCGCTTCCCCAAGGTGAACTGGGTGGAATAGCCGCCGGCGTGGCGCAGTCCGGCGACCGCGCCACGGCTTTGCCGGCAAGGCGGCTCAGGCCTTGCGCTCGCCGCCAAGCGCTTCGGTCAGGTCGACCAGCATGCCGGACAGCTCGCCCGCCATCATGGTGAAGTCCGCGTCGAAGCGCTCGTCTTCATCGTGCGCGGTGCCGTCGGCCTGTTCCTTGATCACGTCGAGCGGCGCCACCTTCTTGACCACCAGCCCGTCGGTCAGCACGAACGAGACGCGGTCGTTCCAGGTCATCGCCAGGCGCGTGCAGCGCTTGCCGGCGGCGATATGGCGGCGCAGGTCTTCGGGGTCGAGCGGGTGGCGCACGTAGCGGACCGTGGCCTTGCTTTCGGCGCCGGACTGCAGCTCGATTTCCTGGTCGACGGTAAAGCCGGCGGGGGCCGCATCGCCGGCCAGCCATTCGGTCATCGCCGCCACCGGCGACTGGTTGACGTGCAGGTTGATCAGCGGCAGCGGGTCCAGCGCCTTGAACAGCATGCCGCGCACTTCATCGGCCTTGGCCGCGGCGGCGGCGTCGATGGCAAGCCAGCCGTTGTCCGGGTCGATCCACACGCGCGTGTCGCGGCGGATGCTGAAGGCGCGCGGCAGCAGTTCTTCGGTGACCTGCTCCTTCAGTTCCTTCAGTTGCTTGCGGCCCGGCTTGTAGCCTTGCTGCTCTTCGATCTCTGCGGCGCGGGCGCGCGTGACCTGGTTGACCACGGTGGTTGGCAGCAGCTTTTTTTCGGTGCGCAGCGTCAGCAGCATCTGGCGGCCGACGGTATGGACCAGCTGGCCGTTGTCACGGGGCGAGGCCCAGCCTTGCGTCTGCATTTCGAGGCTGGTGCCGGGAAAGAAGGCGTGCTTCGCCAGGCTGGCTTCGACCTCGTCGGCGCTCGGCGACCACGGGGCGGAGAAACGATGGACCTGCAGATTCTTGAACCACATGGGGAATTCGGCCAAAGGGACGAATTCTAACGCCCGCGGCGCGCGGTCAAGAAAAAACCCGGCGCCGCGCGACCTGACGGCCGCGCGGCGGCAACCGCTCAGCGCTGCTACAGGTCGAGCCGGGTGATCTTGCTGCCCTCGAAGCTCAGCCCCGCCATCAGGCCGGCATTGGTCAGCACGAAGCCGACGATGGGCTGCTGCGCGGTGTTGGTGTCGAGCACGCCGTTTGCGCCAATCGTGGCCAGCGCCACGGTGGCATCGACGCCCGCGGTCCAGCCGCTGCTGCGCACGAATTTGTCGTAGGCGTCCTGCGTCATGAACATCAGGATCACCGACTTGGACTGCGCCCCGATCTGCCAGCCGACCGAGCCCGAGATCAGCCGGTAATAGCCGCGCGTGCCGCCGCCCGAGCGCAGCGCGCCGTCGCCATACTCGCCGCCGACGATAAAGCCGGCCGACAGGGTCTTCGGGAACACCAGGATGCCGCGCGCGCGGTTGCCCAGCTCGCGCGAGCCGTTGACCGAGCTGTACAGGCGCGACAGCGTGGCGTCCGCGCCGGAGTCCAGTTCGCGCCGGCGCGCGCCCTTGTCGGCAGGCGCGTCGGGCTTGGTGGTGGTGCACGCGCCGGTGGCCAGCGTGCCGAGGGCCAGACCCGCGCTGGCCGAAAGGAAGGTTCGACGTTTCATCTCGTCTCCTTGGTGTTGTTGTCGCCTTTGAAGCATAGGCGCCGAAATCACCTGGGCAAATGATTCAGGCCAAGGAGTCGTTTCCATTTGTGACGAAGGTGGTGCAGGATGGGCGTTCGCGGCCAGAATAATGGACCTTGCGCCCGCTACGTCCCATGGCTGGCTTATGCCCCCATGTGACCGCCGCGGCGCCGTCACCGCATCTTGATCCGCATGAAAAAACTTCTCACCGCCTTGCCGCTGCTTCTGCTGGCCGCATGCGCGTCCCAGCCTCCGGGTGCTTCCACAGACGCCGCGGCATCGGCCCCGGCGGCCGACACCGGCAGCGAATGGCAGGCGCTGCGCGCCAAATACATGGATTGCACGCAGAAGAAGGCGAACGACAACCTGTCGGCCAAGGGCCAGTCGAAGGACGTGGCCGATCTCGCGCTGGCCGCGTGCCAGCCGGAACTGGACGCGATGCACACTGCCTTCCGCGGTTATCTCGATGCGCAGATGTCGTCGTCGCACGGCAAGAGCAGCGCACGCCAGGCGGCCGCGCGCGTGACCAGCGACACCCGCGACAAGGCGCGCCATTACCTGGTGCGCTACGTCGAGCGCGAGCGCTACCTGGCCCGCCAGAACTGACGGCGGGCGCGCCGGCGGCTCAGAGCATTTCCAGCGGCCCCGGGCCGTCGGGCGGTGGGAAGATGCGGTCGATCTCGGCCAGCTGGGCCGGTGACAGCGTCTTCGACAGCGCCTCCAGGTTTTCCTGCAGGCGCTCGCGCCGGCTGGTCTTGGGGATGGCGATGACGCCGTCCTGCGCCAGCAGCCAGGCCAGCGCCGCCTGCGCCGCGCTCATGCCGTGGTCGCGCGCGAAGCGCTTGAGCCCGGGATGCCCCAGCAGCCGCGACTGCTCGATCGGGGAATAGGCCATCACCGGCACGCCGCGCTGGCGCAGCCAGGGCAACAGGTCCCACTCGATGCCGCGCCGCCCCAGGTTGTACAGCAGCTGGTTGGTCGCCACGCGGCTGCCGCCGGGCGCGTCCCACAATTCCTGCATATCGGACAGGTCAAGATTGCTGACGCCCCAGTGGCGGATCTTGCCGTCGCGCTGCAGCGCCTCCATGGCCCGCACCGTCTCTTCCAGCGGCACGCCGCCGCGCCAGTGCAGCAGATACAGGTCGATGCGGTCGGTGCGCAGCCGCTTCAGGCTGCGCTCGCAGGCCTGCACGGTGCCGCGCCGGCTGGCGTTGAAGGGGTAGACCTTGCTGACCAGGAAGGCCTGGTCGCGCCGGCCGGCGATGGCCTCGCCGATCATGGCCTCGGACTGGCCTTCGCCATACATCTCGGCGGTATCGATCAGGCGCAGGCCCAGGTCCAGCCCCAGGCGCAGCGTGGCGATCTCCTCCGCGCGCGCGGCGGGCGACTCGCCCATATTCCATGTGCCCATGCCGAGCGCCGGGACGCGCTCGCCGTCGGGCAGGGTGACTTGCTTCATCGCTTGGCTTCCAGGTTGGCCGGGATCGGGCGCCCGGCGGCACCCAACCACACTAGTTAACAACACCGGCAATGTACAACCGGCGCGCGCCGGCAATGCTTCAAACCAGTCCGGTCAGAAAATACAGCGCGATGACAAAGAACACCGCGGCGGTCTTGATCAGCGTGACCGCGAAGATATCGCGGTAGGACTCGCGGTGGGTCAGGCCGGTCACGGCCAGCAGCGTGATCACGGCGCCGTTGTGCGGCAGGGTGTCCATGCCGCCGCTGGCCATCGACACCACGCGGTGCAGCACTTCCAGCGGGATCTGCATGGCCTGTGCGCCGGCGATGAAGGTCTCCGACATCGCCGCCAGCGCAATGCTCATGCCACCCGAGGCCGAGCCGGTGATGCCGGCCAACGTGCTGACCGAGACCGCGGCATTGACCAGCGGGTTGGGAATCGCGCGCAGCGCGTCGCTGACCACCAGGAAGCCCGGCAGCGCGGCGATGACGCCGCCGAAGCCGTATTCCGACGCGGTGTTCATCGAGGCCAGCAGCGCCCCGCCGACCGCGCCCTTGGTGCCCTCGGCAAAGCGTTCGCGCAGCGCGCCGAAGGCGCTCACCAGCACCACGGCGATGCCCAGCAGCAGCGCGCCTTCCACCGCCCAGATCGCGGTGACGCTGGCGATCTTGGTTTCCACCGGGCTGGCCAGGCCGGGCAGCGCCACGCTGCTGGATTCGCCGTACCACAGCGGAATCATCCGCGTCAGCCAGAAGTTGGCCACGCCCACCACCACCAGCGGCAGCAGCGCCAGCAGCGGGTGCGGCAGCTTGCCGGCCTGGCTGCGCTCGGGCTCGTTGCGCAGGTTGGTGCCATAGCCCTCGCCGCGCGCGGCGGCGGCGCGGCGGCGCCATTCCAGGTAGCTCAGGCCCACCACCAGGATAAACAGCGACCCCGCCACGCCCAGCACCGGCGCGGCCCACGAGGTGGTGTTGAAGAAATTGGTGGGGATGATGTTCTGGATCTGCGGCGTGCCCGGCAGCGAATCCATGGTGAACGAGAACGCGCCCAGCGCGATCGCACCCGGCATCAGCCGCTTGGGGATGTTGCTCTGGCGATACAGCTCGGCGGCAAACGGGTAGACCGCGAACACCACCACGAACAGCGACACGCCGCCATAGGTCAGCAGCGCGCACACCGTGACGATCACCGCGTTGGCGCGCGAGCGCCCGATATAGCGGATCGCCGCGGCGACGATGGATTCGGAAAAGCCGGACAGCTCGACCACCTTGCCGAACACCGCGCCTAATAAGAACACGGGGAAATACAGCTTCACGAAGCCGACCATCTTCTCCATGAAGATGCCGCTGAACACCGGCGCCACCGCCGACGGGTCGGTCAGCAGCACCGCGGCCAGCGCGGCGATCGGCGCGAACAGGATCACGCTGTAGCCGCGGTAAGCGGCGAACATCAGAAAGGCAAGGGCTGCCAGTACGATCAGGAACGACATCGGATCTCCTTCAGGGTTGCCTTCTCCTGAGGTGCGGTCCGTTGCCGCGCGGGGGGCCTGCGCTTGTGGCGCGTTGTCTCTCTCTGTGCGTCAGGAAAAGGGATCAGCCGGCGACTGTGCCACAGCCTGGCCGGCGGCGAAACCCTTGGGGCTCGCCGCGGCCGCGGCGGTGGCGGGCGGCGGCAGGAAGGAGACGGCCGGCTTCACCCGTGCTGGTGGCGATACTCCTGCGTGCGTCCGCCGTAGCCATACGCCGCGGCGCGTGCGTCGATCACGTGGACGTAAGAGACCGGATGCAGGTTGCCGAGCAGGCCGGACATGGTCTCGAACACGGCTGCGATGAACTGCGCCTTCTCCGCCTTGGTGTTGGTTTCATCGGTCACGCTGATGTCCAGGTGGAAGGCGTTGCGGCCCAGTTCGGACAACGGTGCGTCGGCGATGATCCAGCTGTCGTGCGGGATGTACTGCACCGTCACGGCGATCACGTCGCGCTGCTTGCGGAGCACGCGCTCGGTCAGGTCGGCGATGGCCCTGGCGCTGCGGCGGGTGAGGTCGGCATCGGGGTGGCCGGACAGGTGCAGGACGATGTGGGGCATGGCGGGCTCCTTGGGTTTGGGCGGGTTGGTGAAGCCATGTTAGGGCGTGGTGTAGTATCGGAGAAGCGGGAATAACCGATGCGTTCCATCGGCTATGACGAAACCACTCCAACCCTTGCCGGAGGCCAAGCCATGCGGGGATTCGACATCGACCAGTTGCGCACCTTCGTGATGGTTGCCGACAGCGGCAGTCTGTCGGCCGCGGCGCCCCGGCTGTTCCTGTCGCAGTCGTCGGTCAGCGAGCAGCTGCGCAAGCTGGAAGAGCGCGCCGGCGTGCCGCTGCTGACGCGCGGCCGCCACGGCGCGCAGCCGACGCCGGCCGGACAGCGGCTGCTGGCTCATGCGCGGCGCATCCTGGACCTCAACGAACTGGCCTTGCAGGAGTTGCGCGGCCACGCGCTGGAGGGCGAGCTGCGGCTGGCGGTGACCGACTATTTCCGCCCCGGCGAGATCGCCGGCATGCTGCGGCGCCTGCGCGAGCGCTATCCGTACCTGCGCCTGCACGTGACGGTGATGAAGAGCGCGGCGATCGATGCCGCCGCGGCGCGCGACGCCTTCGATATCGGCCTCAGCATGCGGCTGCCAGGCACGCGCGGAACCGCTGCGCGCGGCACGGTGCTGCGGCGCGAGCCGCTCGCCTGGGTGGCGGCGCCGGCCGAGGCCGAGAGCCTGCCGGCGACCCTGCCGCTGGTGCTGCTGCCCGATACCTGCTCGCTGCACCAGTACGTGGTGCAGCGGCTCGTGCGCAAGCGCGTGCCGTTCGAGATCGCGCATTCAGCGTCCGGCGTGGCGGGGCTGCACCTGGCGCTGGCTGCGGGGCTGGGCCTGTCGTGCCTGAACGCGTCGGCGATCGGGCCGGGCGTGGCGCCGCTTGACGCCGCCTCCATCGCGCGGCTGGGGTTGCCGCGGCTGCCCGAGGCGGAGTTCTTCCTGCTGCCGGGACGGCGCGGCGAATCGGCATTCATTGCCGAGGCGCGCGATGCGCTCGCTACGCAACTGGCCTAGCCGGCCCACCTGAGATCAGAAAGTCACAAATCAAAGCGCGCCGGCCAACCCGGTTGTGTTGAAAGCAACATATCTTGATTGGGAATAGGAATAATTCGCAATCTCGTTGACCATGACAATTCGGTAATCGATAATTCGCCCGCTTTTTCAAATTATTACAGTCGATTACAGGCCAATGAGAATAAAACTTCACCCGATTTGTGCCGCGGTGGCGGGGAGCTTCGTTTTTCAACCGATGCTGGTGTGGGCGCAATCCGCACCGGCGACCCCGGCGCAGTTGCCGGAGGTCACCGTCAAGGCGGACGTCAGCCGTGAACTGGGCGCGGGCTACAACCCGCCCAATGCGGTCAGCGCCACCAAGACCGAAGCGCCGCTGCGCGACGTCCCGCAAACCGTCAACGTGGTCACCGCCGAAGTCATGCGCGACCAGCACGCCACCTCGATGCAGGACGCACTGAAGAACGTGCCGGGCGTGTCGTTCTCGCACGGCGACGGCCAGCGCGACCAGGTCTCGATCCGCGGCTTCACCGCCATCGCCGACCAGTTCGTCGATGGCATCCGCGACGATGCGCTGTACTTCCGCGACATGTCCAACGTCGACCGTGTCGAGGTCGTCAAGGGACCGGCAGCGGTGCTGTACGGGCGCGGCTCGTCGGGCGGCCTGATCAACCGCGTGACCAAGAAGCCGGGCATCGACGTCACCGACTTCGCGCTCAGCTACGGCATGTGGGCCGACCGCCGCGCCGAAGCCGACGTGGGCCGCGTGTTCGCCGACGGCGCCGCCGCGTTCCGCGTGACCGGCGCGGTGCAAAAGGCCAACAGCTACCGCTCGCAGCAGTTCCTGGACCGCGCGGCGATCGCACCGTCGCTGGAGCTGCGGGTCGCGCCCGAGACCACCGTGCTGTTCCAGGCCGACTACCTGGAAGACCGCCGCGTGACCGACTTCGGCATCCCGGCTTACCGCGGCCGGCCGGTGGACGTGCCGGCGTCGCGCTACTACGGTGCGGCCAACGCGCGCGATGCGGACTACTCGCAGTCGCGTGTGTTCTCCGGCACTGCCACCATCAACCATCGCTTCAATGAGAACTGGTCGATCCGCAATGCGACGCGGTATTACCACTACTCGCTGGATCGGAACAATACGCTGACCGCGGCCGTCAACGAGGCGACGCAACGGCTGACCATGAACCACGGCAATGTCCGCCGTGAGGAACATGGCTGGTTCAACCAGACCGACCTGATCCAGAAGGCGACGATCTTCGGCACCAGGCACGAAATCCTGTACGGCATGGAGATCGGTCAGCAGAACAAGGACCAGATCAACAACACCAAGCCGGTGCCGGGTACCTTCGACCTGTTCAACCCGGTGCTGCCGGTGCTGCCGCGCCAGGCGCCGGGCAACCCGACCACCTCGAACCTGGGTGTCTTCGACACGCTGGCGTTCTACACCCAGGACATGATCACCTTCAGCGAGCAGTGGAAGGCGCTGGTCGGGGTGCGCTACGACAACTTCCAGCAGGAGACCAAAAACCGCATCGCCGGCCAGCGTGACTTGTCGCGCAGCGACTCCGCCTGGAGCCCGCGTGCCGGCCTGGTGTGGCAGCCCAGCAAGACCCAGTCGTACTACGTGTCGTGGAGCAAGTCGTTCCAGCCGTCGGGCGAGGCGTTTGCGCTGGCCGCGAACAACGCCGACCTGGCCCCGGAGACTACCAACAATACCGAGGTGGGCGCCAAGTACGACTGGCTGAACGGCAAGGCCAGCACCACGATCTCGGTGTTCCGACTGGAGCGCTCCAACATCAAGGTGAGCTCGCCCAACAACGTGCTGATCCCGATTGGCGAGCAGCGCACCGACGGCGTGGAGATCTCCGGCGCGGCCGAGCTCGGCAGCGGCTGGCGCATGCTGGCCGGCTACGCCTACCTGGACGCCACCGTCACCAAGTCCAGCGCCGCGTTGCAGGGCAAGCGTGCCACCATCACGCCGCGCCACTCCGGCAACCTGTGGGTGACCAAGGACCTGGGCCACGGCTTCGGTGTCGGCCTTGGCGCCAACCTGGTGGGCGCGCGCTATGCCGATCCGCAGAACACCGTCACGCTGCCCGGCTACGTCACCGCCGACGCGATGGCCTGGTACCGCCGCGGCGCCTTCGAGGCCCAGCTCAACGTGTACAACCTGTTCGACAAGGGCTACATCGTCTCGGCGCACGGCAGCAGCCCCAACCTGAACATGCCGGGCGCTCCGCGCAGCGTCATGGCCACCCTGCGCTACCGCATGTAAAGCGCAGCATCGGGGACAAAAAAACCGGGCGGTTCATCACCGCCCGGTTTTTTTTCGCCTGCTGTTTCTCTTTCAGCCGGACATGCAACGGCATGCCCCGGAGAAACCCTGAGTCCGCCAGCGCTCAGTGCTCGCGCTCCCAGGTCTGGGTGCGCCCGATCAGGCTGATGCCGATGAACCCGCGCACGTTGAGCTTGTTGCCGTCCTCGGCCAGCGACATCTTGCTCTTGTAGACCTTGCCGTTTTCCGGATCGAGGATCTCGCCGCCGCTCCACTCGTTGTCGCCGGTCTTGCGCAGGCCGGACAGGATGGTCATGCCGATCAGCGGCTGGTCCTTGCGTGCGTCGGTGCACTTGTCGCACACCCGCGGCTTGCCGTCGCTGTCGACGAAGCTCTTGAGCAGGCGTCCGCTGTAGACGCCGTTCTTCTCGGTGATCTCCACCAGCCCGCGCGGCTTGCCGGTGTTGTCGTCGATGGTCTTCCATGTGCCGCTCGGCGTGGCCTGCGCCAGCGCCGCGGCGCTGCCGAGCAGGGTGGCGGCCAGCACCGCGGCGCGCACGGTGCAGGCAATGAGGGAAGGGCTGCGCATGATGTCTCCTTTGAGGTCCGTAGCCACGCCAATCTACTGGCGCAGCCGCCGCGCCGCAATCCGCCGCGGACCGGCAGGCGCCGATGCGCGGTGCTTGCCTGCTGACCGCCAGCCCGCATGCAGCGGGCGTTTGCGGGTTTTTGTGGCGCAGCAAAACGCGCCTGCGCGCGGCCGCTGAAGCAATCCTCTAAGCGGACGTACGACGCACCGGGCGGCACCTTGCCGCGTGCTTCGCGACGGTGCGAGTGCCTGCCGAAAGCGCGCCGCGCGCGCTCCCGATCGCGCGGCACGACGCGACCTCGTCGCAGCGACTGCCGGAGTGTTGCCGCGATGCTTCGCTGTCGTCGCGGCTTGGCTCGATCGCAACGCTTCGATGCCTCGGCGATGCCTTCGCGCTGCCCTCGCGATGTTGCTTCGATGCAAACCGTTGCGTGCACGCATCACTCTCTCGCACACTCGGCGATGGTGTCGCGCAGCGACCGATGCCGGTGTCGTCGCGCACTGGCCGCGGTGCGCTGTGCGTGTGCCGGGTCGCGTGTGTAAAGCATGCAGAGCGCGCGCCGGTGTTCGCGTCGCGCGCGTATCGGAGCTTGCCGACGCACGGCTCGAGGCGTGCCGCCCGTGTTTCCGTGCATCGCCCGCAAAGCCTTTGTCCATGCGGCTTTTCGGAAAGTGCGAGGACGCGCGGCAGCGACTTTCGCAGTCGCTGCGCGCACGCTGCGCGCCTTGTCATCGCTACGCGCGGCGGTGTGTAAAAGCTGCGGCGCGCGAAGTCATCGAAGGGGGATCGCGCCGCGCGCGCAAGCACGCGTGATCGGTCTCTGCACGCGCATGCGCGCGACGCGTTTGCATGTCGTCGGCAACGTCTTCATGACGACGCGCGTGAGAACTAGTTGGAGCGGTGCATGCAGGCAAGTTTTTTTGCACTTTTTTCTTAACATCATCGTGCAAACGAATTATGATTCGCCTTGACAAGAGTCTCACTTCATTGCAGCGAAGCAGGAAGCAAGATGGAACCGAAAAGCGCGATGCGCGCTTCGATGCAATGACGAAGGTAGTAGCTGAGGAGCACGAGAACTTTGACGCAGACCAGCCCCGACCGGCTTCTTAAAACGCGTGCAGTCTCCCTTGGTCCATTAACGGGTTGGACCCGCTACCACCGAATGAATGCCGCCTGCCGTGCGCGAGGCCAAGCCCGCACCGCAGGCCTGCTGTCCGATATCTCCTCATTTCTGGCCGCGCGCCGGCTCAACGGGCGGTGCGGGCTGATCGAATATTCCAGGGCGCGGCATGTGCCCGAGACCCGCTTGCGGGCTCGCGCCGGCCGCCAAGTCACCGCCATGGGCGGTGCCCCTGCAACCGAATTCATTAGCGTGCAGCAGTGGTCGGGCCGCACGCCGATGAATCGCTCGCTCGACTGGGGCCGCGCTGCTGTGGCGCGCCTCGGGTCGGTCGGGTCGCCAACTTAGGTCATTCGATATTCACTCTCTAGTGAAGGAGTTATCCATGGCAACTGCTGCAAAGAAAAAGCCGGCGGCTAAGAAGGCCGCCAAGCCGGCCGCCAAGAAGGCTGCTGTGAAGAAGGTCGCCGCCAAGAAGGCTGCACCGGCCGCCAAGAAGGCAGCCGCCAAGAAGGCACCGGCCAAGAAGGCCGCGGTGAAGAAGGTCGCTGCCAAGAAGGCCGCACCGGCCAAGAAGGCAGCCGCCAAGAAGGCAGCACCGGCCAAGAAGGCCGCAGTGAAGAAGGTCGCCGCCAAGAAGGCAGCACCGGCCAAGAAGGCAGCCGCCAAGAAGGCACCGGCCAAGAAGGCCGCGGTGAAGAAGGTCGCCGCCAAGAAGGCCGCACCGGCCAAGAAGGCTGCTGCCAAGAAGGCGCCCGCCAAGAAGGCTGCTGCCAAGAAGGCTGCACCGGCCAAGAAGGCTGCTGCCAAGAAGCCGGCCGCCAAGAAGGCCGCTGCCAAGAAGCCGGCTGCCAAGAAGGCTGCCGCCAAGCCTGCCGCGGCCCCTGCCGTTGCTCCCGCTTCGGCTGCCAAGACCGCGCTGAACCCGGCTGCTGCCTGGCCGTTCCCGACGGGCAACCGTCCGTAAGCTGCGCCGCCACGGCGTGGACCTTAGCCGTTCCGCAAGGAACCACCACGGCACGCAAGTCGTGCCGACATGACCGGATACCGCGTATCCGGTCCGCAAGACAGCTGAGTCTTGCCGACCCGCCGATGGCTAACGCCCGGCGGGTTTTTTCATGGGCGCGCAAGTCTGGCGACGGCGGGGCCAGGCGACCTGAGCGGCCAAAGAAAAAGCGCCGCACCCTTGCGGGTACGGCGCCCTGGGTTCGCCCTTGGCGGGGGACCTGCCGGCCGTCAGTGCGTGACGCGGGTCACGCCGCCCGACGACAGCAGCCGCACCCGTTCGCCGGGGCGGAAGGCTTCGTCGGCCTCCTGCGTGATCGCGCGCATCTCGCCGTTGTCCAGGCGCACCGTGATCTCCAGCGCGCGGCGCTGGTTGATCTTGTTCTCGGCCGCGCTGCCGGCGATGCCGCCCAGCACCGCGCCGAGGATGCCGGCCGCCACCGCACCGTTGCCGCCGCCGATGGTGCTGCCGGCGGCGATGCCGCCGATGGCGCCGCCGGCCAGCGTGCCGGCGCCGCTCTGGCTGCCCTGGATGGTGACCTCGCGGATGCCTTCGACCACGCCGTAGCGCACGGTCTGCTCGCGCTGCGCCTGGCCGGTGCTGTAGACGCTGTTGGAATTGGATTGCGTGGCGCAGCCGGCCGCCAGCGTGGCAACCAGGGTGGCACCAAGGACGGCAAGCGCGCCGCCGCGTAGCTTGTTGTTCATGTCAGTTCCCGATAAATTCGCCACGCGCCGGCCGCAGCTCAGGCGTAGCGGTACCCGAATGCAGACTGGAACCGGTTGCCGATTTCCTCGCGCGACAACCAGTGGTTCTGCGGACCCTGCTGCGCGATCTTGACCGACCCCATCAGCGATGCGAGGCGGCCTGTCGTTTCCCAGTCTAATCCGTTTTCAATGCCGAAGAGCAGGCCGCCGCGGAAGGCGTCGCCACAGCCGGTCGGGTCGACGATGCGCTCGGCCGCAACGGCCGGGATCGCGTACTGGCGGCCATCGGCAAAGATGCTGGCGCCGCGTTCGCCGTGCGTGACGATGAAGGCACGAACCTTGGCGGCAACCTCGGCGCTGGTCCACGCGGTGCGCGACAGCAGGATCTGCGCCTCGTAGTCATTGACTGTCACGTAACTGGCGAGTTCAACGAACTCGCGCAGGTCGTCGCCGTTGAACAGCGGCATCGCCTGGCCCAGATCGAAGATGAACGGCACGCCGGCTTCGGCGAACTGGCGCGCGTGGTGCAGCATCCCTTCGCGGCTGTCGGGTGCGACGATGCCCAGGCTCGGCACCGGCGTGCCGCCGAGCGCGTCCTTGACGTGGTTCAGCTGCGACTGGCTCATTGCGCCAGGGTGGAAGGCGGTGATCTGGTTGTTGTCCAGGTCGGTGGTGATCATCGCCTGCGCGGTGAAGGTCTCCGGCAGCACGCGGATATGGCCGGTGGGGATCCCGAGCTTGCGCAGGTATTCCAGGTAGGGTTCGGCGTCGATGCCGACGGTAGCCATCACCACCGGATCGCCGCCCAGCATCTTGAGCGTGTAGGCGATGTTGCCGGCGCAGCCGCCGAATTCGCGCCGCATGCCGGGCACCAGGAACGAGACGTTCAGCATGTGGATCTGGTCCGGCAGGATGTGTTCGCGGAAGCGTCCGTCGAACGTCATGATGGTGTCGTAGGCGACGGAGCCGCAGATCAGGCTGGCCATGCTCTCTCCAGGTGTCGGGTTTGGGGTTTCGGTGGATCGGCGCCCTTGCGGGCAGAAGCGGTAACGCAGAAAACAGAAGCGGCCGCCCCGTGGTTGCGGGCGGCCGCTGACATCGCAGGCGCGCCGCCTGTTACTTCAGCGCGGCCAGGGCGGCGTCGTAGTCGGGCTCGTTCTTGATCTCGGGCACCAGCTGGCTGTACTTGACGGTGTCGTTCTCGTCCAGCACCACCACGGCGCGGGCGGTCACGCCGGCGAGCGGGCCGGTCTTGATGTCGACGCCGTAGTTGCCCTTGAACTCGGCGCCGCGCATGGTCGACAGCGGCACCACGTTGGCCAGGCCCTCGGCGGTGCAGAAGCGGCCCATGGCGAACGGCAGGTCGGCGGAGATGGTCAGCACCACGGTGTTGGCCAGGCCGCTGGCGGCCTCGTTGAACTTGCGCGCGGACGCCTGGCACACCGGCGTATCCAGGCTCGGCACGATGTTCAGCACCTTGCGCTTGCCGGCGAAGTCGGCCAGCGTGACGTCCTTCAGGTCCTTGCCGACCAGCGAGAAGGCGGGCGCCTTGTCGCCGGCTTGCGGGAACTTGCCTGCGACTTCGATGGCGTTGCCGCCGAGGGTGACGTTGCTCATGTCTACTCCTTGATATCTGATGGATTCCGGTTGCGGTCCGGAGCGGGGGCGAGGCTCGCTGCCAGACTCGGATTCGGTCAGGCGGCGGGCCAGTAATTCAGGGGTAAAAAATCAGCACGCGATAGTTGGCTGGCGCCTGCTGCGTCCGGAATCGTACCCGAACCGGCAGCTCCATGCCCGCGCGCAGCCCTTGCGCGGCAAAGGCCTGCTGCGACGGCTCCAGGTATTCGGCGGGCTGCAGCACCCGGCGCAGCAGCAGCTGGTCCTGCAGGTCGGTCATCACCAGCTCGATCGCCGGCAGCGCGGTGCTGGCCCGGCCCAGGTTGCGCAGCGTGACGGCCAGCAGGTAGGTGTCGCCGCCTTCATCCTGGCGCTGCAGCTGCGAGGTCTCGATGCGCAGCGCATCGATGTCGCGCCACGGCGGCACCGTGCAGCCCAGCGGCGCGCATGCCGCCTCGAGCGCGGGGCGCAGCATCGGCAGATGCCCGGCGAGCTGGCTGCGTCCCAGGTACGCCAGCTGCAACAGTGCGGCGATGGCGAGCACCACGGCCAGCGCGCGCCACGCGGCGCGGGGCACCGCAAGGGGCTGGCGCGGCTGGCGTTCCCGCTCGCGCTCGCGCGCATGCCGCAGGAAGTCCGGGGCGAAGACCGGGCCGGCCGGTGCTTCGGTGCGGACCCAGCGGCGGGTGGCCTGCTCGCGTGCGACCGCGCCGCCGGTGACGCTGGCGATGGGGTCGGCGGCGCTGGCAGGCGCGTCATCTTCGTCGGCAGCGGCGGGGACTGGGGCCGGCGAGGATGGCGAGGACGGCGAGGACGGCGAGGGCGGGCGGGATGGGATCTCAGCCGGGCGCGGCGTGTGATCCGGCCACGGCGCAGGCTCGGTGCCTTCATCGGCCGATGCCGCGCGCAGGAACTCGCTCGCGCTGCGGATGGCGCCCGGGGCCGGCGCCGCAGGTTTCGCGGCCGGCGTATCGAGCGCGCCGTGATCGAGCGCCGGCCAGGCAACGGCCGCAGTCGGCTGCTGCGCCGCCGGTGCCGGTGCCGGTGCCGGTGCTGCATCGGCGACCGGTCCTGCAGCCTGGCGCTGCGCGTCGCGCGCATCGCGGTCGGCCACGGCTGCGTTGGCTTCCCGCAGCGCGCGCTCGATCTCGGCATCGTCCATGCCGGCTTGCGGCGGCACTGCCATGTCCTCGGGCGAGGACATCAGCATGGTCGGCGCATCCAGCGCCGGCACGTCGTAGCCGGGATCGATGGTCGGTGTGACGGCGGGAGTCGGGACGGGCGTCGGCGCGGCTGCCGCCGGTGACGATGCGGGTGGCGCGGTGGTTTCAGCGGCAGCCGGGGCAGGCGCGGGGGATGCTGCCGGCTTCTGTGCCGGAGCAGGGGCGCTGCCCGCGGTAGTGCCCGCCGGCATCGGAATCTCGATCAGGTGCTCGCGCGCGTCGAACACCGTTTCGCACTGGCCGCAGCGCACCAGCCCCTGGCGCAGGCGCAGCTGGTCGGCGACCAGCCGGAAGGCGGTGCGGCAGGCCGGGCAGCGCGTGACTAGCTTGACGGCGGCCATCGGGCGGAATCAGGGGCGGGTGCCGTGCAGGCAGACCCAGCCTTCCTCGCTGCGCCACACCGTCAGCGGCAGCCAGGGCGCGTAGGCCGCGGCGACTTCTTCGGCCTGGCGCTCCAGCACGCCGGACAGCACCAGCCGTCCGCCGCTGCGCACGCGCGCGCTCAGCATCGCGGCCATCAGCTTGAGCGGATTGGAGAGGATATTGGCGACCACCAGGTCGTAGCTCGCGTCGGACACCGATTCCGGCAGCGCGAACGACGCCTCGACGCGGTTGCGTTCGGCGTTGTAGCGCGACGCTTCCACGGCGTTGGGGTCGATGTCGATGCCGACCGTATCGCCCGCGCCGAGCTTGCGCGCGACGATGGCCAGGATGCCGGAGCCGCAGCCGTAGTCGAGCACGGTTTCGCCCGGCTTCAGGTTCTGCTCCAGCCACTGCATGCACAGCCGCGTGGTGGGATGGCTGCCGGTGCCGAAGGCCAGGCCCGGGTCGAGCTCCAGCACCACGGCGTCGGGCTCGGGCGCGTCGTGCCACGACGGCACCACCCAGATGCGCTCGCCGACGCGGATCGGCTCGAACTGCGACTGCGTCAGCCGCACCCAGTCCTGGTCCTCGACCGCGCGCAGCTGGTACGCCGGCACCGGGTCGATGCCGAGCTGGTTGGCGGCGGCTGCCACCACCACGGCCGGATCGGCGTCGTCGCCGAACAGCGCGACCACGCGCGAGCGGTTCCACGCGAGTTGCTTCGGTTCCAGCCCGGGCTCGCCGAACAGCGGCTGCTCATCGGGCGTGTCGGCGTCGGCGTCTTCCACCGAGACCGACAGCGCGCCGAGGTCGAACAGGGCGTCAGACCAGGCCTCGGCCTGGTCCTGCGCCACTTCGATCACACATTCCTGAAATGCCACGGGCTTCCTTCTGTTGCTGCGGGTTGCTCAGACCGGTGCTCAGGCCTTCGCGCGTTCTGCCAGGCGATGCTCGAGATAGTGGATGCTGGTGCCGCCTTCGACGAAGTTGGCGTCCATCATCAGCTCGCGGTGCAGCGGCACGTTGGTCTGGATGCCGTCCACCACCATTTCCGACAGCGCGATGCGCATGCGGGCGATGGCCTGCTCGCGCGTGGCGCCGTAAGTGATGATCTTGCCGATCATCGAATCGTAGTTGGGCGGGACGAAGTAGCCATCATACGCGTGCGAGTCGACCCGCACACCGGGTCCGCCGGGCATGTGCCAGGCCGTGATGCGCCCCGGCGACGGGGTGAACTTGAACGGATCTTCGGCGTTGATGCGGCATTCGACGGCGTGGCCGCGGAACTGCACGTCCTTCTGGCGGAAGCGCAGCTTCTCGCCGAAGGCAATGCGGATCTGCTCCTGCACGATGTCGATGCCGGTGATCATCTCGGTGACCGGGTGCTCGACCTGCACGCGCGTGTTCATCTCGATGAAGTAGAACTCGTTGTTCTCGTACAGGAACTCGAAGGTGCCGGCGCCGCGGTAGCCCATCTTCTTGCAGGCCTCGGCGCAGCGGTCGCCGATGCGCTCGATCAGGCGGCGCGGGATATGCGGCGCGGGCGCTTCCTCGATCACCTTCTGGTGGCGGCGCTGCATCGAGCAGTCGCGCTCGCCCAGCCAGATGGCCTGCTTGTGCTGGTCGGCCAGGATCTGGATTTCCACATGGCGCGGGTTCTCGAGGAACTTCTCCATGTAGACCTCGGGATTGCCGAAGGCGCGGCCGGCTTCTTCGCGCGTCATGTTGACGGCGTTGATCAACGCGGCTTCGGTATGCACCACGCGCATGCCGCGGCCACCGCCGCCGCCGGCGGCCTTGATGATCACCGGGTAGCCCACGCGGCGCGCGGTCGCCAGGATTTCCTTGGGATCGTCGGGCAGGGCGCCGTCCGAGCCGGGCACGCACGGCACGCCGGCCTTGATCATGGCCTGCTTGGCCGAGACCTTGTCGCCCATCAGGCGGATGCTGTCGGCGGTCGGGCCGATGAAGACGAAGCCCGACTTTTCCACGCGCTCGGCAAAGTCCGCGTTCTCGGACAGGAAGCCGTAGCCGGGGTGGATGGCCTGCGCGTCGGTCACCTCGGCGGCCGAGATGATGGCGGGCATGTTCAGGTACGACAGCGGCGACGGGGCCGGGCCGATGCAGACGGCTTCGTCTGCCAGGCGCACGTACTTGGCCTCCTTGTCGGCCTCGGAGTACACCACGACCGTCTTGATGCCCAGTTCGCGGCAGGCGCGCTGGATGCGAAGAGCGATTTCGCCGCGGTTCGCGATCAGAATTTTTTCAAACATGGTCTCTCTCTGCGAGAACAGTAGCGGTCCCGCTGCGCAGCGCGATGGCACGCCGGGCGCGCTCGATGATGGCCTGTAGCCACACCGGCGGCGAAACTGCGGGAACTTGCCTGGAACTGCTCGGAACGGGCCGCGAAGCCCACAACGTCCCTGGCGCGGGAAGCACCGTGGCATGCCGCGCGGGACGGGCCGCAGTGGACCGCTTGCGCGGCCGGCGGCGTTCTTTCCGGCCCGGCATGCCGGTCAGGATCAGCCGATGACGAACAGCGGCTGGCCGTATTCCACCGCCTGGCCGTTCTCGACCAGGATTTCCTTGATGACGCCGGCCTTGTCGCACTCGATCTCGTTGAGCAGCTTCATGGCTTCGATGATGCAGACGGTCTGGCCTTCCTTGACCGCGTCGCCGACGTTGACGAAGGGCGCGGCACCCGGCGACGGGGCACGGTAGAACGTGCCCACCATCGGCGAGGTCACCACATGGCCGGCGGGCAGCTGCGCAACCGGCTCGGCGGCCGGTGCGGCCGCGCTGGCGGGGGCAGCCGCGGCCGGAGCGGCGGCGGGCAGGGCCTGCATCTGCGGCATGGCCATCGGCGCGGCGACGACTTGCGGCGGTTGCTTGACGATGCGTACCTTGCCGTCGCCTTCGGTGACTTCCAGCTCGGAGATGCCGGATTCGGCCACCAGGTCGATAAGCGTCTTCAGCTTGCGCAGGTCCATCTTTTTATCCTCCTGAATCGGGTTTTCCGCCGCTGCCCGGGACGGGCCGAGGCGGAACAGTCGTTGTGCCGGCCACCGGAATCCGCGCCCGCCGTGCCGAGGCACGCCAACGGGCGCAGGCCGCCGGGCGGCGCGCGCAGGTTGTCGAAAAAATCCTTGTGGGGGTTCAGCTCCCCGAACCCTCGGGTGGGGGCTGCTCCTGGCCCAGTACATAGTCCAGCGCCAGCAGGTAACCCTGCCAGCCCAGCCCGCAGATCACCCCGACCGCCACGTCCGAGAAATAGGAGTGGTGCCGGAAGCTTTCGCGCCGGTGCACGTTCGACAGGTGCACCTCGACGAACGGGATCGCCACGCCGGCCAGCGCGTCGCGCAGCGCCACGCTGGTATGCGTATAGGCAGCCGGGTTGATGATGATGAACTCGACCCCTTCCGCGCGCGCGGCGTGGATGCGGTCGACCAGTGCTCCCTCGTGGTTGGACTGGAACGTCTGCAGCGACATGCCGGCTTTCGCCGCACGCTCGGCCAGGGCCGCGTCGATGTCGGCCAGCGTCGTATGCCCGTAGGTCTCCGGCTCGCGCGTCCCCAGCAAGTTCAGGTTAGGTCCATGCAGGACCAGCACCTTGCGGTAGCGGGGTGAGCGACGGATAGAGCGGGTTGCAGTCACGGCGCCTCGACCAGATCAACGAAATTGCGCGGAGATTACCGTAGCTTAGAGGGATTTGTCTAGCGCGCGATACAAGGGTTCACGGCCTGCATTGTTGCTTCCGAGGCGTTTTGAGCACTTTCGCACGAAAGCGCGACACGGCTTCGACAAATTCCGAAAGAAGGGCGAAATTGCGCGAACTTGTCCGAAGAAACCGCTCAGGTGCGGGGCAGCACGGCGCGCAATTCATCCGCGGTCACCCGACCCATCTTGCGATACTTCACCGACCCGTCGGGATTGATGACGACGGTGTAGGGCAGGCCGCCCGCGCTATTGCCGAAATTGCGCGACAACTCGGTGCCGGCGAAGCCCGCCACCGCCAACGGATACGCAACCGGCACCTTCTTGGTGAACTGCTGGATGTTCGCCGCGGAATCGATGCCGATGCCGACAAATTCCACCTGGCGGTGCTTGAACTCCTCATGCAGGGCAGTCAGTTCGGGCATTTCCTCGACACACGGGCCGCACCACGGCGCCCAGAAGTTGACCACCACGGTCTTGCCGCGCAGCTTGCCCAGATCCAGTTCGCTCCCGGCGGGATCCGGCAGGCGCGACTGGAACAAGGTTTCGACGGCCTGATCGTTGGCGGGCTTCGGCGAGAACACGAAATGCCCGGCGAGCGCACCGGCGGCACAGGCGACCACGGCGACGGCGATCCACAGCCAGAGACGGGAGCGGCGGGCGGGCGGGACGACGGTTTCAGTCATGGAAGTGGCTTGACCAATAGAAGGTAAGGCGGGGGCTTCAGGCGTTGCCCGCGGCGTCAGCGGCATCCAGCAGGGCCTGCACGGCCTGCACATCGGCGCGGGCTGAGCGCCCGGAGGCGTCCGTGCGCATTGCGCCGCGTTCATCGACGGCATCATACAGTGCTATATGGATGCCGACTGGCGCACCCAGTTCCGCACGGACCTCGCCGGCCAGCAGCCGGGCCTCGCGGCGGTCGGGCCACTGGCCTTTCCACAGGAAGCTCAGGGTCTCGACCTCGCCGCGGCCGCCGAAGTGGCGGCTTTCGCTGGTTTCGAAGTCGACCCCGGCGTTGATCAGGTGCAGTGCGGCGTCCTTGGCGCTGTCGCAGAAGCACTGCAAATAGATATCGGAGTGTTCGGTGGCGGTGCCGTTGAGCACGGCGCCGACCAGATAGGGCCGGAACGGCGCCAGGTCTTGCATGGCCATCAGCGCCAGCCGGCGCAGCAGCGCCAGCACGCGCGGCTGGGTGTCGCCGTGGAACAGCGCCTGGTAGGCGCGTACTTCGGCTTCGACCTGCTCGTTGTCGGGCAGCCATTCGCCCGGGACGCGTTGTTCGCCGAGCACCTGGCGCGCGGCCTTGCGCTTGGCGGTGGCGTAGTCGGCACCGTCCTCGGCAATCATGCGGGCGGCGGCCTGGGCGATTTCCTCGCGCAGGCGCGTGGGGTCTGGGGCGGTACGTCGGTTCATGCCCCATGATACCGGAGGCGTCCGCCCGCGCGGCGGCGCACTGCCGCAGTGCCGCGAAGGGCGCTGGCGCTCGGGTACAATCGAAGGCTTCCTGCCCGCCGCCGCCGCACCACATGGCTTCAACCCAGCCGCCGCGCCGCCGGGCCCGAATCCCCACGCCTGCGGGCTTCAAGTCTTTCCGGGAACCCATGCATATTCATATCCTCGGCATCTGCGGCACCTTCATGGGCGGCCTGGCGGTGCTGGCCAAGCAGGCCGGCCACCGCGTCACCGGCTGCGATGCCAACGTCTACCCGCCGATGAGCACCCAGCTCGAAGCCCAGGGCATCGAACTGATCGAGGGCTTCGACCCGGCCCAGCTGTCGCTGGAGCCGGACCTGTTCGTGATCGGCAACGTGGTCTCGCGCGGCAATCCGCTGATGGAGGCCATCCTCGACCGCAACCTGCCTTATGTGTCCGGCCCGCAATGGCTGGGCGAGCACGTGCTGGCGCGCAAGTGGGTGCTGGCTGTGGCCGGCACGCACGGCAAGACCACCACCACGTCGATGCTGGCCTGGATCCTCGAGGACGCCGGCTACAACCCGGGTTTCCTGGTAGGCGGGGTGCCGCAGAACTTCGGCATCTCGGCGCGCGTGACCGAATCCGACTTCTTCGTGATCGAGGCCGACGAGTACGACACCGCCTTCTTCGACAAGCGCAGCAAGTTCGTCCACTATCGCCCGCGCACCGCGATCCTGAACAACCTGGAATACGATCACGCCGACATCTTCCCGGATCTGGCCGCGATCGAGACCCAGTTCCATCACCTGGTGCGCACCGTGCCGGGCCAGGGCCGGATCGTCGTCAACGGCGTGGAAGAGAGCCTGGCGCGCGTGCTGGAGCGCGGCTGCTGGAGCGAAGTCGAGCAGTTCGGCGTCGGCGACTGGCGCGAGAGCGACGCCGCCGGCACTGATGCAGCGCCGGGCAAGGATGCGTTCGATGTCTGGTTCGGCGACGCCGTTGCCGGCACCGTGGTGTGGGACCTGCAGGGCACCCACAACCGCATGAACGCGCTGGCCGCGATTGCCGCCGCGCGCCACGTCGGCGTGCCGGTTGCGCAGGCAATCGCGTCGCTGTCGCGCTTCGCCAACGTCAAGCGCCGCATGGAAGTGCGCGGCGTGGCCGGCGGCGTGACCGTCTACGACGACTTCGCTCATCATCCCACCGCGATCCAGACCACGCTGGAAGGGCTGCGCCGCCGCGTCGGCAGTGCCCGCATCCTGGCGGTGCTGGAGCCGCGCTCCAACACCATGAAGCTGGGCGTGATGAAGGCGCAGCTGCCGGCCAGCCTGGAGCAGGCCGACCTGGTGTTCGGCTACGGCGCTCCCGCCGGCAAGGACGCGCTGGGCTGGGACCTGGCCGAAGCGCTGGCGCCGCTGGGCGACACCGCCACCGCGTTCCAGGACCTGGGCGCGCTGGTGCAGGCGGTGCGCGCCGCGGCACGGCCGGGCGACCATGTGCTGGTGATGAGCAACGGCGGCTTTGGCGGCGTGCACCAGAAGCTGCTGGACGCGCTGGCCCAGGGCGCGGTGGACTGACGGAAGCACCGCCATGCTGCTGTATCTGCACGGATTCCGCTCCTCGCCTCAATCGTTCAAGGCCCAGCTGGTGCAGGCGCGCATGCGCGAGTGGGGCGTGGGACGCTACTACGCCTGCCCCACGCTCAATGTCTCGCCGGCGCTCGCGGTGGCCCAGGCGCAGGCAGCGATCCGCGCCGCGCAAGCCGGCGGCGACCAGGAAATCGCCCTCGTCGGCTCCTCGCTGGGCGGCTTCTATGCGCGCTGGCTGGCCGAGCAGCACGGCTGCAAGGCCGTCTTGCTCAATCCCGCGGTCCATCCCTGGACCGACCTGGAAAGCTACCTGGGCGAACAGCCGCTGTGGCACGGCGGCGGCTCGGTCACGGTCGAACGCCGCCACCTGCAGGAACTGCTGGACCTGCGCGTGGACACCATCACCCGGCCCGAGCGCTACTACCTGATCGCGGCCACCGGCGACGAGGTGCTGGATTACCGCGAGATGGTACAGGCCTGCCCCGGCGCGAAGATCCGCGTGATCGAGGGCAGCGACCATGGCATCAGCGAATTTGCCGACTACGTCGACGATGTGCTTGGCTTCTGCGGCTATGGCCCCGGCGGCCAGGTGCCGGCCGGCGCCGGCGCGGCATGAGCGCGCAGTCGGTGCGCCGCGGCGGCTGGAGTCCGCACCTGGCTTTCGATGCGGCCATCCCGCCCAACCTGCGGCGCTGGGTCACCGGCGATGACGGCTCGCTGACGGCGCGGCTGGTGGCCGCCTCCGCGCGCTTTCGCGTGGCGCGGCTGCTGCAGGCGCCGCGGCGCCCGCTGGCCGACGAATGGCAGGCGCTGGGCCAGCCCGACCGCACCCCCGCGCTGACGCGCGAGGTACTGCTGATCTGCGACGACATCCCCGCCGTATTCGCCCACACCGTGGTGCGGCTGCGCCATGCGCGCCGCGACTGGCCGTTCCTGCGCGGGCTCGGCGAGCGCCCGCTGGGCGGGCGCCTGTTCGTCGATCCGGCGGTGCAGCGCGAGCCGTTCCAGTTTGCGCGCCTGCTGCCGCATCACCCGCTGCGCCAGGCCCTGCACCGCGTGCTGCCGGCCATGGCGGCCGTGCCCATGCTGGCCGCGCGGCGCTCGGTGTTCCGGCGCGGCGGCGGCGTCATGCTCGTGACAGAAGTGTTCCTGCCGGACCTGCTGTCGCGCCCATCCCCGGGGACCGAGGCGGTACCGCATCCCAGGTATTTGCGGACCGCGGACCGGGGCGCTTCGACACCCGCTGCCGAAACCGGCAAAGGCTGACGCCCCGTGCCGGTGCTGCGCCCGGGGCGGCCGGACCGGCGTGCGGTATCATTCCGGGTCTCACGCCGTGCCTGTGCGGCGCGGCCGGCGGTTCGCGACAGGCCTCCGCAGGGCCCCGCGCGCGCCGTATTCGTTTCCGTTCGCGCGTGTTCAGGCAGGTGCGCGCGGTGGCACCATTCCTCCCACGGGATCCGCTCCAGCGCTGGCCACAGGCCTGCCCGGCGCGGTTCCGCGCATAGTTGAAAGTACCGATCGATGCAGTTGCTGTTCGAAGAAGGCGGCGAGATCCGCGCCGGCACCGTGCTGAACCAGCAGGGCGAGGCTTACCAGGTTGAGCTGCCGGCCGGCAAGCGCACCAAGGTCAAGTCGCGCGACGTGCTGCTGCAGTTCGCGCAGCCGTCGGCGCCCGAGCTGGTGCGCCAGACCGGCGAGCTGGTGGCCGAGATCGACCTGGACTTCCTGTGGGAATGCGCGCCCGAGGCCGAGTTCGGCTTTGCCGAGCTGGCCGCCGAATACTACGGGGCCGAGCCCGGCGCGGTGCAGCAGGCGGCGCTGGCGATGGCGCTGCACGGCAACCCGGTGTACTTCCGCCGCAAGGGGCGCGGCCGCTACCAGCGCGCGCCCGAAGACCAGCTCAAGGCCGCGCTGGCCGCGCTCGAGCGCAAGCGCCAGCAGGCGCTGGTGCAGGCCGAATATGAAGACCAGCTCAAGGCGCTGACGCTGCCGGAATCGTTCCGCAGCAAGGTGCTGCAGCTGCTGTTCAAGCCGGACAAGAACAGCCTGGAATACAAGGCCATGGATGCCGCCTGCACCGCGCTCGGCATGTCGCCGATGCGGCTGATGGTGGCCGCCGGCGGCGTCGCCAGCGCGCGCGCGCTGCACGAGGCCAAGTTCCTCGCCGAGTGCTTCCCCAAGGGCACCGGCTTCCCCGATACCGACGTGCCCGAGCCGCCCGCCGACCTGCCGCTGGCCGAGGTCGAGGCGTTCTCGATCGACGACGTCACCACCACCGAGATCGACGATGCGCTGTCGGTGACGCCGCTGCCCGACGGCAAGCTGCGCATCGGCATCCATATCGCCGCGCCGGCACTGGGCATCCGCCGCGGCGAGCCGCTCGACGCGATCGCGCGCCAGCGCCTGTCGACGGTCTATTTCCCCGGCGACAAGATCACCATGCTGCCGGACCCGGTGGTAGAGCGCTACACGCTGCAGGAAGGGCGCACCTGTCCGGCGCTGTCGCTGTACGTGACGGTGGACCCGTCGGTGTGGCTGATCACCGGCAGCGAAACCCGCGCCGAGCTGGTGCCGATCGCCGCCAACCTGCGCCATAACCTGCTCGACGACGTCATCACCGAGGCCTCGCTGGCCGAGGGCAGCGGCGACTACCCGTTCCGCGACGCGCTGACGCAACTGTGGCACTTTGCCGGCTATCTCTACGACGAGCGCCAGAAGGCGCGCCTGGCCAGCGGCCTGCGTCCCGAGACCCACAACCGCGCCGACTTCAATTTCTACCTGGACGACCAGGCCGACGGCAGCCAGCGCGTGCGCATCGAGCAGCGCAAGCGCGGCTCGCCGCTGGACAAGATCGTCGCCGAGATGATGATCCTGGCCAACAGCACCTGGGGCAAGCTGCTGGCGGACCACGGCGTGCCCGGCATCTACCGCACGCAGAAGGCCTGGGGCATGCATCGCACGCGCATGCAGACCTATCCGGCGCCGCACGAAGGCCTGGGCGTGGCGCAGTACGCGTGGAGCACCTCGCCGCTGCGCCGCTATGTCGACCTGGTCAACCAGTGGCAGATCCTGGCGGTGGCCCAGCACGGCGTCACCGCCAAGCTGGTGGCGCCGTTCAAGCCCAAGGACGCCGACCTGCTGGCCGCGGTGGCCGACTTCGAAGGCACCTACGCCGCCTATGCCGACCACCAGTCGACCATGGAGCGCTACTGGTGCCTGCGCTGGCTCAAGCAGGAAAACCGCGAGCGCATGGTGGCCTCGGTGCTCAAGGAAGGCGCGGTGCGCTTTACCGAGATCCCGCTGGTCACGCGCGTGCCCGAGCTGGTGCAGGCGCAGCGCGGCACCCAGGTGCTGCTGGAAATCGGCGAGACCGACGAGATCACGCTGGAGGTCTCGTGCCGGGTGCTCGAGATCTTTGCCGGTGAAGGCGAAGTCCCCGAAGAAGAGCTCGAAAGCGACGAGGAAGCCGCTGAGTTGTCCGCCGAAGCCGCAGCCGAGGCCGCGGCCGAGGATGCCGCCGAGCAGGCCGCGGGCGTGGCCGATCCGGAGCCGGCCGACGCCGGCGGCGACGATGCCGGCGAGGCGTCGGGCGAGCGCGACACCGGCACCCCGGCGGCCGGCTGAAGCCTTCGGAAATCCGCGGGGCTCCCTTACAATGCGGGTCTGATCCGGGCCTGATCCGCGCTTCGGCGCCCGGTCTGCCAGCCGGCACCGGCCGGTCTCGCCGCGGTTGTCTCCCGAGCCCTCATCCATCCATCGTGAACGCCACTCTTGCCGCTTCCCGCCCCTGGTGGCATGCCAGGTGGCACCACAGCAGTATGCTGGCCCGGGCGCTGGCCATTTCCGTGGCCGTGCACGCGCTGCTGCTGATGGTGCGGGTGGCCGCGCCGGAAGTGTTCGAGATCAAGCGCACCGATGCCGCGCTGGACGTGGTGCTGGTCAACGCCAAGTCGGCGCAGAAGCCGCGCAACCCGACCGCGCTGGCGCAGGCCAACCTCGACGGCGGCGGCGACCATGACCTGCAGCGCGCCACCACGCCGCTGCCGGCGCAGACCCTGACGCAGGAGGGCGACCTGGTGCGCCAGGTGCAGCGCCGGGTCGAGCAGCTGGAACAGGAGCAGCAGCGCCTGCTGACGCAGGCGCGCGAAGCCGCGCCCGCGGTGCGCAACCAGCCGCTCAAGCCGGGCGAGAAGCGCCAGGACACGCCGCAGCGCGGCCAGGACGAGCGCACCTCGGCAGACGAGATGGCCAGGCTGGAAGCGGAGATCGGCCGCAACCTCGAGCACTACGCCAAGCGGCCCAAGCGTTTCCAGTTGACCGCCACCAGCGCGCAGGCGGTTGACTACGCGCAGTACTACGACCGGCTGCGCCGCAAGATCGAGGCGCGCGGCACCACCGATTTCCCGCAACGCAACGGCAAGCCGCTCTACGGCCAGCTGATCCTGGTGATCAACGTCAACCGGCAGGGCAAGCTGGGCTACAACCGCGATGGCTACAACGTCGATGCCATCGACGTGGTCAAGAGTTCGGGCGATCCCGCGCTCGACCGCCAGGCGGTGGCGATCGTGCGCGCGGCCGCGCCGTTCGGCGCCTTTACCGCGGAGATGTCGGCGCGCCAGGACATCCTCGAAGTCATATCCACCTTCAAGTTTTCGCGCAGCGGGCTGGAAACCCGCTTGCAGGCACGCTGATGACATCCACTGACCCTTCCCAAGCCAGCGCCGACCGCTATGTGGTGATCGGCAACCCGGTCGCACACAGCCGTTCGCCGGCGATCCACGCCGCCTTCGCGCGCCAGACCGGCGAGGCCGTGCAATATGACCGCCTGGAGGCGCCGCTGGACGGGTTTGCCGACACCGTGCGCCGGTTCTTCGCCGACGGCGGCTACGGCTGCAACGTGACCGTGCCGTTCAAGCTCGAAGCCTATGACTTGGCCGACCGCCTGACCGAGCGCGCCGAGGCCGCGGGCGCGGTCAATACGCTGTGGATCGAAGAGGGTTTGATCCATGGCGACAATACCGACGGCATCGGCCTGGTGCGCGATATCCAGGACAACCTCGACACGCTGATCGAAGGCAAGCGCGTGCTGCTGCTCGGCGCCGGCGGCGCCGCGATGGGCGCGATGCTGCCGCTGATCGAATGCCGGCCCTCGCGCATCGTGGTGGCCAACCGTACCGCGTCGCGCGCCAGCGACATGCTCGAAGAGTTTGTCGAGGCCGCCGACCAGTATGGCGTCGAGCTGTGGGGCGGCGGCCTCGATGCGCTCGAAGGCCTGTCCGAGGATGAAGCCGTCGACGTGGTGATCAATGCCTCGTCCAGCAGCCTGCAGGGCGAGGTGCCGCCGGTGCCTGAGTTCCTGCTGGGCGAGGGCGTGCTGGCCTACGACATGATGTACGGCGCCGAGCCCACCGTGTTCCTGCAGTTCGCCGCACGCTGCGGCGCGCGCGTCAGCGACGGCCTCGGCATGCTGGTCGAGCAGGCCGCCGAGGCCTTCTATATCTGGCGCGGCGTGCGGCCCCGCACCGCGCCCGTGCTGGCCGAGCTGCGCGCCGCGCTGCAGGCCGAACGCAAGGGCTGACCGGGCCGCCAGCCGTGGCCAACCGCAACCGCACGGCCAGTGCCGCCCGTACCCACGCGGCGCCGGCCCGCGCCGTCTTCAATCCGGTGCGCTGGCTCGGCTACCTGCTGGGCTGCGTGGTTGCCGGCGTGGTGGCGATGCAGCTGTACTTCTTCGTGCAGATCGCCAGCTGGCAGTATCTCAATCCCACCACCACCACCTTCATGCGCGCCGAGCGCTGGCGCCTGTGCGGCATCAACGTATGGAGCTGCGGCCTCGACCGCCAGTGGGTGCCGTACGACCGCATCTCGCGCAACCTCAAGCGCGCGGTGATCGCCAGCGAGGACGCCGACTTCGTCAACCATCCCGGCTATGAGCTCGATGCCATGCTCGATGCCTGGGAGCGCAACAAGAAGCGCGGGCGCATCGTGCGCGGCGGTTCCACCATCACGCAGCAGCTGGCCAAGAACTTGTTCCTGTCGTCCGAGCAGCATTACCTGCGCAAGGGCCAGGAGCTCGCCATCACGTGGATGCTCGAGTTCTGGCTCGACAAGCAGCGCATCTACGAGATCTATCTGAATTCGGTGGAGTGGGGCGAGGGCGTGTTCGGCGCGCAGGCCGCGGCGCAGCACTACTTCCGCACCAGCGCCGACAAGCTCAGCGTGGGCCAGTCAGCGCGCCTGGCAGCGGCGCTGCCGGCGCCCAAGTGCTTCGACAAGAAGGAATACTGCGCCCACGTGCGCGTGAACTTCCGCGCCAAGGCGGGCATCATCGCGCGGCGGATGGGGGCAGCCACGCTGCCCGACTGAGTCCCGCCAGCCTCAGCTCAGCCACCCCTTCCTGCGGAAATACACCAGCGGGATCGCCGCCGACACCGCCATCAGCGCAATCGCCCACGGATAGCCGGCACCCCAGTCCAGTTCCGGCATGAACTTGAAGTTCATGCCGTAGATGCTGGCGATCAGCGTGGGCGGCATCAGCGCCACCGACACCACCGAGAACAGTTTGATGATCTTGTTCTGGTTGATGTTGATGAAACCGACGGTCGCATCCATCAGGAAGTTGATCTTGTCGAACAGGAACGCGGTGTGGTTCTCGATCGAGTCGATGTCGCGCAGGATCTGGCGCGCCTCGTCCTGCTGCTCGGCCGACAACAGCTGGCTGCGCATCAGGAACGACACCGCGCGGCGCGTGTCCATCACGTTGCGCCGGATGCGCCCGTTCAGGTCTTCCTCGCGCGCGATGGTTTCCAGCACGTCGGCGGCGGCGGCATCGGTCACGTTCTCGGCCAGCACGCGGCGGCTGGCTTCTTCCAGGCGTTCGTAGATTTCCTCGATCGAGTCGGCCGAGTATTCCGCGTCGGTCGCGTACAGGTCCATCAGCACGTCCTTGGCGTTGCGCACCGAGCCCGGGCGCATGCGCGCGCGCAGCCGCACCAGGCGGAACACCGGCAGGTCTTCGTCGTGGATGGAGAACAGCACGTCCTTGGTCAGCACGAAGGCGACGCGCACGTTGCGCGACACCTCTTCCTCGTCGAGCAGGAAGTCGGTGCGGATATGGATATTCTCGTCCTCGCCCTCGAAATAACGCGCGGACGCTTCCAGGTCGCCCAGGTCTTCCAGTTCAGGAAGGGCGACGCCATAGGCTTCCTTGATCCAGTTCAGTTCCTCATCGTCGGGATTGACGACATCGATCCAGATCGGCTTGTGCTGCAGCAGCTCATTGCGCTCGTCGACCTGCTCCTGGGCGAGCCGGCCTTTTTGCAGGACGAACAGGTTGATCATCCCCGGGATTCCTTATTGCTGATTGCGACGAAAAACAAAGACAAGCGCGAAGACAAGCGCAGGCGGCTCGCCGCATTCCCAGGTATTGCACCATGCCCGTCATGGCCCCGCGCAAGCCGCGCAAGGCCGGGCCACGGGCAAGCGTGATCGCGCTGTCCCGCGGCTGCACGGGGCAGGAGCGGACAAGGCGATGGCGTTTGCCTGGGTTGGCTGGCTAGCCGGGAGAGGGAAGATCCGCCACGGTGGGCGCGCATGGAGGCGCCGCCAGTGGCATGGAAAGACACTCGCCCGCAGTTCTGACTGCGGGCAAGGCCGACGAAGCGCGGAGCCGGATGCTCCGGGCGGGTCGTCGTTACGCAGCCCGCAGTGACATGGCATTCGCGGAGGTCGCAGCGTTGCTGCGGCAACTCGAACACCCGATGCTACTGCCCACGTAATTTCTCCGGGATTGTGATGGCCGCGAGTGTAGCCCAACGAAGGGCCGCTTGTTAAGTGAAATCTCCGCGACGGGCGCGCGCCGTTGCCGGCTCGCGACCGCGGCACGCGCTCCGGCTCAGCCCGGCACGCCGCGCAGCCGGCGCCACAGCAGCGGCGCCAGCATCACCGAGGACAGCGCCAGGAACATCAGCACGATCGCGGCGTAGTCCTGCCAGTGCGGCTGTTCGCCCAGCAACCACATCCCGGAGAACACGCCGACCACCGGGATGAACATGATCGACAGGCTCGACACCACCGGCGGGAGGCTGCGCGCCAGGCCGAACCAGACCAGGTGGCAGAAGGCGAAGACCACCACCGCGTTGTAGACGATCGCGGCCCATTCGATGGCCGTGGGCATGCGCCAGCCGTCTTCCAGCAGCAGCGAGCCCAGCGCCAGGAAGGGCAGCGTCACGGCCAGCATCCAGAAGGTCATGGCGCCGATCGGCACGTCGGTCTGGGTGCGCTTCATCAGCTGGGTGCCGAAGCCCCAGCCGGCCGCGGCCAGCAGCATCAGCAGCGTGCCGGCGGGGCTGCCGGTCAGCGCCGCGAGCTCGCCCGACAGCAGCAGCACCGTGCCCGCCAGCGCGCAGGCGATGCCCAGCCAGGCCCACGCGCCGATGCGCTCGCGGAAGAACACCAGGCCCCAGACCACTGCCCAGATCGGCATGGTGTAGCCCAGGATCGCGGCGCGGCCCGACGACAGCATCTTGACCGCGCAGATCGCGAACAGGTGCCAGATCACCATGTTGGGCAGCGCCAGCCGCAACACCGTGCCCCACTCGCGCCGCGGCACCGCCAGCGAATCGCCGCGCAGCCGCAATGCCAGCCCCAGCGCCACCAGCCCGCCGGCCATGCACAGCAGGCGGAAGCCCATGGCCGGAAAATGCGCCACGCCCACTTTCATGATGGGCCAGTTGATGCCCCAGGCGAGCGTCAGCACGACAAGCAGGAAGAGACCGCGGCGATCAAGAGACATGACGGGACGCGGCTGTGCGGGATGCCGCGCATTGTTTTGAGAGGAAGCGCAAAACGATAGCACGCAGCGGGTAAAATTGCCGAAAGCGACATATGCTGCAGGGATGAAAGGTTTTCACGCCGCTGCGGCCAACCGTGCCGGCCGAGTCCATCGGCCACGATGGGTTTGATGATGAGACGCCGGCGCCACCAGGACATTCCGAGTACCCATGACTTTCACCGAGCAGCTTGCTGCCGCCTGGCAGCGCAACGATTCCCTCCTGTGCGTCGGGCTCGATCCTGACCCGCACAAGCTGCCGCTGTCCCTGACCGGGGCGGGCGGCGCCATCTTCTCGTTCTGCCGCGAGATCGTCGACGCCACCGCCGACCTGGTCTGCGCCTTCAAGCCGCAGATCGCCTACTTCCATTCGCAGCGCGCCGAAGACCAGCTCGAGCAGCTGATCCACTATATCCACGACGCCCATCCCGGCATCCCGGTGATCCTGGACGCCAAGCGCGGCGATATCGGCTCGACCGCCGAGCACTATGCGCTGGAAGCGTTCGAGCGCTACCGGGCCGATGCGGTCACGGTCAGCCCGTATATGGGCTTCGACTCGATGCAGCCCTATCTCGCCTACCCGGACCGCGGCGTGATCGTGCTGTGCCGCACCTCCAACCCGGGCGGTTCCGACGTGCAGTTCCTGCAGGTCGACGGCAAGCCGCTGTACCAGCTGGTGGCCGAGGCCGCGCGCGAGCGCTGGAACACCACCGGCCAGATGGGCCTGGTGGTCGGCGCGACCTTCCCCAACGAGATCGCGCGGGTGCGTCAGATCGTCGGCGACATGCCGCTGCTGATTCCCGGTATCGGCGCCCAGGGCGGCGATATCGAAGCCACGGTGAAGGCCGGGCGCACCGCCGACGGCACCGGCATGATGATCAATTCGTCGCGCGCCATCCTGTACGCCAGCCGCGAGAAGGACTTCGCGGCGGCGGCGCGCAACGTCGCGCTGCAGACGCGCGAGACCATCAACCGCTATCGGCACGGCTGAGCGCCGGCCAGGACAAAAAAAACCGCGCCCGAAACGGCGCGGTTTTTCGTTGGGATGACGGCCTGGCGCCGGAACTTGCGGGCGGCTGTCTCAGGCCTCGTTGCGGATCAGTTCCAGCAGTCCCCGCATCGCGTGCTCGGCCGCCTGGCGGCGGATCTGCCCGCGGTCGCCGCGAAAGCGCTGGGTTTCGGTACGGGTGGTGATGCGGTTGCTCCAGCCGAAGCACACCATGCCCACCGGTTTTTCCGGGGTGCCGCCGTTCGGGCCGGCGACCCCGGTGATCGACAGTGACACCTGCGCGCGGCTGTTCAGCAGTGCCCCCTCCGCCATGGCGCGCGCGACCTCCTCGCTGACCGCGCCGCAGTCGCGGATCAGCTTGGCAGGCACGCCCAGCATGGTCGACTTGGCCTCGTTGGAATACGTGACAAAGCCGCGCTCGAACCAGCCCGACGAGCCCGACACGTCGGTAATGGCAGCGGCCACCAGGCCGCCGGTGCAGGATTCGGCGGTGGCCAGCATCAGGGATTTGTCGGCTAGGGCGACGCCGGCCTGGATGGCGAGCTGGTCGAGCAGGCGGCTGACGGACATGATGGGTGCAGGGGTTGTTTGGGGAAATCAGTCGGGCGTTCGCCGCTCAGAACGAGCGCCACAGCGCAAACACCAGCAGGGTGTAGAACGCCGCGAAGATGTCGTCGAACATCACGCCGAAGCCGCCGCGCAGGCCCGGGCCTTTCAACGTACGGTCATAGTGGCCGATCGGCGCCGGCTTGGCGATATCGAACAGGCGGAACCACAGGAACGCGGCGAACTGGCCCCAAAAGCCGGTCGGCATGACAAACGCCAGCACCAGCCAGAACGCAACGATCTCGTCCCAGACCATGCTGCCGTGGTCGTGCACGCCCATGTCGCGCGCGGTGCGGGCACACGCCCACAGGCCCAGGACAAAGCCGCCGGCGATGATCCACAGCCAGCTGGCAGGCTCGATCCACAGCGAAATCACCACGAACGAGAGCCAGGCGAACAGCGTGCCGACGGTGCCGGGACCGACCGGCGACAGGCCCGAACCGAAGCCGAAGGCGATCAGGTGCGCCGGATGGGCCAGCATGAAGCGCGCGCTCGGGTGCGTGACCTTGACGGTCTGGCCGGCTTCCAGGGTCAGGGCGGGGTCGCGCGGCGCGGCCCCGGGAGGAAAGGTGGACATCAAAGTTGGCTCGTGTGGTGCGGATACGGCTTATGGTTATGGCCGGCTTGCGCTGCGATGCGTGCGGGACTCCCGTGCCCGCGCAGGCGCCGATGCCGGCATCATGACATGCCTGTGACCCGGTGTCAGGGGGCAGCGAAATGGTCGAAGCTGGCGCCCTCGTAGCGGGTCGGGTTGCCGGCGCGGTCGACCAGCCGCAGGCCCGGCTCGGGCGTGATCGCGCCGACACGCGTCAGCGGCAACGCCAGCCGCTCGCCGATCGCGGCAATGGCGTCGCGGTGGCCGGCCGGCGCGGTGAAGCACAGTTCATAGTCGTCGCCGCCGGCCAGCACGCATTCGCGCTGGATCGCGTCGGGCTGGCCGGCCAGCACTGCCGAGCGGGGCAGGGCATCGACATCGACCAGCGCGCCGACCTGTGAGCGCGCCAGGATATGGCCGAGGTCGCCCACCAGGCCGTCGGAGACGTCCAGTGCGGCATGCGCCACGCCGCGCAAGGCCATGCCCAGCGCCACCCGTGGCGTGGGGGTGTCCATGCGCGGGCGGACCTGGCTGAATTCGGGTTCGGGCAGCAGCCATTCGCCACGGCAATCGCCCAGCGCCAGGCGCGCATCGCCCAGGGTGCCGGAGATCCAGATATCGTCGCCTGGGCGGGCGGCGTCGCGGCGCAGGGCCGCGCGCAGCGGCACATCGCCGAATACCGTCAACGACAGCGTCAGCGGGCCGCGCGTGGTATCGCCCCCCACCAGTTCGCAGCCGTGTTCGTCGGCCAGCGCCAGCATGCCGCCGGCCAGTTCGGCCAGCCACTCGGGCTCGGCCTCGGGCAGTGCCAGCGCCAGCGTGAAGGCGCGGGGCTCGGCGCCCATGGCGGCCAGGTCGGACAGGTTCACGGCCAGGGCCTTGTGGCCGAGGGCGCGCGGCGCTACGTCCGCGAAGAAATGCCGGCCGCTGACCAGCATGTCGGTGCTGATCGCCAGATGGTGGCCGGGACGGCCCTCGACCAGCGCGCAGTCATCGCCCACGCCGAGCGCGGCCTTGCGCACCGGCCGCGTGAAGTAGCGGCGGATCAGGTCGAACTCGGAAAGCTGGGCGGGCTGGGCGTTGGGCATTGTCGAGCGGCGGCCCGGGCGGGCGGATGGGGTGACGGCGGTTTTCGAGGGAGATCCGTGGCGTTTGCCGGCCGTTCCCTGGAACGCAGGCGGCGTCAGCATGGGGCGCATCCGGCGTTTCAGCAAGATACTGCCGCGCATCACAGCCATGACCGCCATGCGCTGCGGCGCTCCGGCGCGCGCACGCTACGCTTGCTGGTGTTGCCCCCGAGGATGGGGCATATTGTACCGAATCGCAAAGGTGCCCCAAGCAAAAGGCTTATTGTGAAATAGTTTTTCACTATATAAAATGCTGGGTTCCAAAGGAAGAGAAGGGCGGACGCGTGGAGCCGGTCCGCCGATCGTCCCCCGCCTTGTCAATGACGGCTCCACCGATTGGAAGATGCGCCGATGACCAGCCCACAGTCCCCGTCCCAAGACGATCTGAAACAGCAGCAGCGCGAGGCGCTGCGCAAAGCGGCGCTCGAGTATCACGAGTTTCCCACCCCCGGCAAGATCTCGGTCACGCCGACCAAGCCGCTGTCGAACCAGCGCGACCTGGCTCTGGCCTATTCGCCGGGCGTGGCCGCGGCATGTGAAGAAATCGTTTCCGATCCGGCCAACTCGTTCCGCTACACCGCGCGCGGCAACCTGGTCGCGGTGATCACCAACGGCACCGCCGTGCTGGGGCTGGGCGACATCGGCGCCGCGGCCTCCAAGCCGGTGATGGAAGGCAAGGGCGGGCTGTTCAAGAAATTTGCCGGTATCGACGTGTTCGATATCGAAATCGACGAGAAGGACCCGGAAAAGCTGGTCCAGATCATCGCCGCGCTGGAGCCCACCTTCGGCGGCATCAACCTGGAAGACATCAAGGCACCGGAGTGCTTCTACGTCGAGCGCAAGCTGCGCGAGAAGATGAAGATCCCCGTCTTCCACGACGACCAGCACGGCACCGCCATCGTGGTGGCCGCGGCCATCATCAACGGCCTGAAAGTGGTCGGCAAGGACATCCGCCAGGTCAAGCTGGTCGCCTCGGGCGCCGGCGCCGCCGCGCTGGCCTGCCTGGACCTGCTGGTCGACATCGGCCTGCCGATCGAGAACATCTGGGTGACCGACCTCGCCGGCGTGGTCTATGAGGGCCGTACCGAGCTGATGGACCCCGAAAAGGCCCGCTTCTCGCAAAAGACCGACAAGCGCAAGCTGGGCGAAGTGATCGACGGCGCCGACATCTTCCTGGGCCTGTCCGCGGCGGGCGTGCTGAAGCAGGACATGGTCCAGCGCATGGCCGACAAGCCGCTGGTGCTGGCGCTGGCCAACCCGAATCCGGAAATCTCGCCGGAACTGGTCAAGGAAGTGCGTCCGGACGCGGTGATGGCCACCGGCCGTACCGACTACCCGAACCAGGTCAACAACGTCCTGTGCTTCCCGTTCATCTTCCGCGGGGCGCTGGACTGCGGCGCCACCACCATCACGCGCGAGATGGAAATCGCCGCGGCCAATGCGCTGGCCGAACTGGCGCGCCAGGAGCAGAGCGATATCGTCGCCACCGCCTACGGCATCCAGGACCTGTCGTTCGGTCCCGAATACCTGATTCCGAAGCCGTTCGACCCGCGCCTGATCGTCAAGGTGGCGCCGGCGGTGGCCGAAGCCGCGATGAAGTCCGGCGTGGCCGCGCGCCCGATCGAGGACATGGACGCGTACCGCCTGCAGCTGCAGCAGTTCGTGTACCACTCCGGCACGGTGATGAAGCCGATCTACGCCGCCGCGCGCAAGGTCGAGATGGAGAAGAAGCGCATCGTCTTCGCCGAGGGCGAGGAAGAGCGCGTGCTGCGCGCGGTGCAGGTGATCGTCGATGAAAAGCTGGCCAACCCGATCCTGATCGGCCGCCCGGCGGTGCTGCAGCACCGCATCGAGCGCTTCGGCCTGCGCCTGCGCGCCGGCGTGGACTTCACCGTGGTCAACCCGGAACACGACGAGCGCTTCCGCGACTATTCGGACGCCTACTACCGCATGATGGCCCGCCAGGGCATCACGCCGCAGTACGCCAAGCTGGAAATGCGCCGCCGCACCACGCTGATCGGCGCGATGTTGGTGCACAAGGGCGAGGCCGACGGCATGATCTGCGGCACCGTCAGCAACACCGCGGCGCACCTGCGCTATATCGACCAGGTGCTGGGCGGCACCAACAAGGTCTATGCGGCGATGAACGGACTGGTGCTGCCGGGCCGCCAGATCTTCCTGGTCGACACCCATGTCAACGTCGACCCGAGCGCCGAGGAACTGGCGGCGATCACGCTGATGGCCGCCGAGGAGCTGAAGCGCTTCGGCATCGAACCCAAGGTCGGCCTGCTGTCGCACTCGAACTTCGGCTCGTCCGAGGCGCCGTCGGCGCGCAAGATGCGCGAGACCCTCGCCATCCTGCGCGAGCAGGCCCCGGAACTGGAGATCGACGGCGAGATGCACGGCGACTGCGCACTCGACCAGAAGCTGCGCGACCAGCTGGTGCCGGACGGCACGCTCAAGGGCGAAGCCAACCTGCTGGTGTGCCCGAACATCGATGCGGCCAACATCTCGTACAACCTGCTCAAGGTTGCCGCGGGCAACAATGTCGCGATCGGGCCGATCCTGCTGGGCGTGAAGGCGCCGGTGCACATCCTGACGCCGTCGGCAACGGTGCGCCGCATCGTCAACATGACGTCGCTGGTGGTGGTCGACGCCGCCGCCAAGCGCTAACTCAATTCCGCTGGCCCTGGCCGGGCCAATGTGACGGAAAGCCGGGTTCGCCCGGCTTTTTTTGTCCCTGCGCAAGGGTGGTTAGTATGCGCACACATACGCTTAACATATTGAAACAATTGAGGAAATCGCGCTGCAACAGAGCCGGGATTGATTAATTGCGTGCATGCGCGTAACCTTACGCCTTTGATACAGGCGCTCGCCATGAGCGCCCCGGTGCGGCCGGCATTCCTCGCGCGACGCTTCACGCAGCGCAGAGGGGCAGGCCAGGGTGGCCCGGACAGATCGTCTACCCAACCAGCGGCAGGCTCGATTTCCGGTTCAACCAAGACAAGCAACGTGGGTTTCCAAGTTTCTCCGATGCGGCACGCAACGCGCATGCTGGCCCGGTCCCTGACCGGCGCGGCGCTGGTGCTGGCCCTGGCGCAGCCGACGCTGGCGCGCCAGGCGCAGACCGAAGGGCTGGGAACCATTGCAGTGCAGCAGTTGCCCAACGAAGCGCGGCAGACCCTGGAGCGCATCGAAGCCGGCGGCCCGTTCCCGTATGACAAGGACGGCTCGAGATTCGGCAATTACGAACGCATCCTGCCGCTAAAAGAACGCGGTTATTACCGCGAATACACGGTCAAGAGCGCCAGGAGCCGGAACCGGGGAGCCAAGCGGATCGTCTGCGGCGGGGAACAGCGCGCTGCCAACGATTGTTACTACACGGAAGACCACTACAACAGCTTCAAACGGATACTCAAATGATGACTGACATTTTCGGACTGGGCGACGCCCTTGCCGCCCGCGAAGAGCGCGGCGCCGGAGATGGCTGGCAGCGGGCTCAGCAGCAGGCCCAGAACCTATACGACAACGTGCTGATGATGCCGAGCCACGAGCTCATGCAAAAACTCCCGCCCGCGACCGTGCCCGTGGCCATGCCCACCGGTCCCGGTTGGAACGACGGCACCAGCGAGGGGGCCATGAACCTGTTCAAGACGGTGCGTCCGAACATCGTCCAGTCGATCCGCGCCTTCCGCGTGCCGGAACTGGCCCAGGCGGCGGCCGATCTCGGCCAGCATTTCCTCTATGCCAATTGCGCGCATTGCGCGAGCAAGGCGGAGATCCTGGAAACCATCGCCACCTCGTTCACCTTCCCCAAGCATTTCGGCAAGAATTTCGACGCGCTGGCCGACTGCCTGACCGACATGATCTACAAGGCCGGCCCGCAGCCGGGTTTCGTGATCGTGCTGGAAGGCTTGCCGATTGCGCAGAAGTTCGACAAGGAAGCGCGCGAAGTGCTGCTCGACGTGTTCCGCGACGCCGCCGAGTTCTGGGGCGAGCGCAAGGTGCAGTTCCGCGTGTTCTATTCGTTCGCCTGATTGGTTCTGTGTGCAGTCTCATGTAAAAAGCCCGCAATTGCGGGCTTTTTGCTTATTGTTGCCAACAAGCGTTGAATCCCGCTTGTTTGCTCCCTCTCCCGCCTGCGGGAGAGGGTTGGGGTGAGGGCAGGCGCGGGCCGAAGCCATCGTGCTGGAAAAAACCGTTTGCTTTGCCAAGGTCGGCTTTGGGAAAAAACCGCTGGCCCCGCTTCATGTGGTTCCTAGCTAGACCACCCCTCACCCCGACCCTTATATGAACACCGCCCCGGTTGCAAGGTTTTGGAACCAGCTTGACGTCGCAGGATGGGGCTGCTGCCTTATATCCGGCCTGGAGCGAGTACTTGTTCTCGCGGGCCACAATGGAAGCTGCTGAGAACCGTCCTCAATCTCTCGCCACGGGCTTGTAAGCCGCTTGGGTTGGGGCAGGTTTGGGTTCCCACGGTCCTACCTGTTTCGTCATTGCTGTTTCTTGCCTGTGCAGCCGTGAAGGTTAATCAAGCGCTGGTTAAGGGAAGGTGATGCCCCCCGGCTCAGGCCGGGCGCAAGCTCACATGTCCGGGATCGTATTGGCGCCCATGGGCCATTAATGCCCAGGCTGTCCGGGCGATCTTGTTGGCCAGCGCCACGACCACCACGTTCTTGGGGCGCCGCTGCAGCATGGACAGTGCCCAGGCCGGCGGATGTTTGGTGCGCGTGAGCATCGTGCGTCCGGCGTTGACCAACTGTCGTCGCACGTAAGCGTCGCCGCGCTTGCTGATGTGACCGAGCCGTACGTTGCCGCCCGTGCCGGTCTGCGCGGGAACCAGTCCCAGGCTTGCAGCGAAGGCTCTGCCTGAGCGGAAGGCCTGGGCACAGCCCATGGTCGCGACCAAGGCGGTGGCGGTAATGGGGCCGACGCCGGGAATCTTCTCCACGATCTGCGCGGCCGGATCAGACCTCAGCCATTCCTGGAGGTCACGCTCAACCAGTTGGATCTGTTCGTCGAGTTCGCGCAGCGCACAGACCTGCCGCTCCAGCGCGCGCATCAACAAGGGCGGTACGACCTGAGCGACCTCAGCCCAGCGCTGGCGCAGCTCGGCCCGGAAGGCCAGCCGCCCCGTGCGGAAGTGCAGGCCATATTCGCCCAGCAGCCCGCGCATCTGGTTGCTCTGCCGGGTGCGCGTCTTGACCAGCCCGTCCCGTATACGATGCAACGAGAGCACAGCCTGCTGCGCTTCGGTCTTGACCGACACGACCGGCATGTCGGGTTGCCGGGCTGCAGTCCAGATGGCTCGGGCGTCCGCCGCGTCGTTCTTGTTCGTACGCACGAAGGCGCGTACGTAACCCGGGTTGAGCAACACCACTTCGTGGCCAAGGCTCTGGATCTTGCGCGCCCACCAGTGGGCACCGCCACAGGCCTCCAGTGCGATCTGCCCAGGCTGGCAATTGGACAGGAATTCGATGAGCGCGGTGCGGCTGAATCGCCGGTTCTGGGGCTTCCCCGTAATGGGGTCTATCCAGTACATCTGGAACACTGTCTTTGCAATGTCCAGCCCATATGTCATAGCATTCATTTGGGCTCTCCTCGACCTTGAGTGTTGGATCGAACTTTCACTCTGGCACATCGATGCCGTCGGTCAAGCGAGAGCCCCTTTGTTTTCTAGGCCGCGGCCTGGCTTGGCGGTGGATGGGCGGTGTTCATTCCATCTCTCCCCATGAGGGGAGAGGGGGAACACCCTTGGGCTAGTTCGGGCGGCTTGGGAGCACCCAACACCGTCGGCCCCTTCTATGCCTACTCCTGCGCCGGCACATGGCCATGCGGCGTGAGCCGGTCGATCAGCTCCGGCAGGCCTTCGCTCAACTGCGCCGCGACGTCGTCCTGCGACATGCCGGTGCTCTGCGCCAGCGACTGCAGCGCGCCGGTGTCGTTCAGCGCATCGCTCAGCGCCGACGGCGTGACCGGCTGGTTGGCGCCGCTGCCGATCCACGAATTGACCTGTTCACCGAGCCCGGCCTGCGCCAGGATCTGCTGCAGCGCGCCGATACCGCCGGCGGCCGCGCCCAGTGCCTGGCTGTTGGCTGGCGCGCCGCCCTGGCCGCCCAGCAGGCCGCCGAGCAGCGAGCCCAGGTCGAGTCCGCCGGTAGCCCCGCCCGGCGCGGCGCCGGCACCGCCGCCAAGCATGCCGCCCAGCAGCCCGCCGAGGCTGCCCAGCCCGCCCAGGCCATCATCGGACGCGGCCGCACCGCCGGCGGCATCGCCGCCTTGCGCGCGGCTGCGCATGGCCAGCGTTGCCAGCAGGCCGAGCGCAATCATCAGCTTGGGGTCGAGCCCGCCGGCCTGGCCGGCCTGGCCGTCCTCACCGCGCGCGCCGCCGAGCTGGCCGAGCACACCGCCCAGCACGCTATCGAGTAGTCCCATGGTCGACTCCTTTCAGTCAGGGTTGCAAGGTGACGCAGGGCCGGGCCGGCCCCGTCGTCAGAATCCGCCCAGCAAGGCGTTCAGGGTTGCCAGGCACGCAAGCCCGGCGGTTTCGGTGCGCAGGATGCGCGGGCCGAGCGACACGCCGGTGAAACCCGCCCGCAGCGCGGCCTGTTCTTCGTCGGGGGCCAGGCCGCCTTCCGGGCCGATCAGCAAGGTGACGCCATCGGCGAGCAGCGCCTGGCGCCGTTCTGCCGCCAGCGCCGGCAGCGATTGCGCGGCACGCGGCGACACCAGCAGCCTGGTGCCGCCGTTGCCGCCGTCGCCGACGTTACTGGCCTGCGCGACGCGCGCCAGCCACGTATCCAAGTTAGTGACCTCCGCCACCGCCGGCAAACGATTTCGGCCGCATTGCTCGCAGGCGGCCTGGACCAGCGCCTGCCAGTGCGCGTGGCGCTTCTGCGCGCGCTCGCCGGACAGGCGCACCACCGAGCGGCTGGCCTGCAGCGGCTGGATTGCCGCGACGCCCAGTTCGACGGCCTTCTCGATCAGCCAGTCCATCTTGTCTCCGCCCGCCAGGCCCTGTGCCAGCGTGACGCGGAAGGGCGGCTCGGCCTCGGCGGCGTCATGTGCGCCGATGCGCGCCAGCGCGTGGCGCTTGCCCAGTTCGACCAGCGTCGCGGCATGGCTGCCGCCGCGGCCGTCGAACAGGGTGATGGCGTCGCCGGGCGCCAGGCGCAGCACCTGCGCGTGGCGCACCACCGCCTCGGGCAGCGGGAAGTCCGACTCGGCGGCCAGCACGGTGTCTGCGCCGCCGACAAAAAATCGTGGTGCCATCAGCTTGCCTGGCCTGCCTGGTTGGCCTGGGCCAGCGGCTTGCCGAAGCCCCAGCGGTAGCCGTCGGGATCCTCGACCATGCAATAGCGGTCGCCCCAGAACTGGTCGGCCGGCGCCATCAGGCTGACCGCGCCGGCGTCAACCGCGCGCTGGTGCATGGCATCGACATCGTCGCAATAGACATAGAAGGTTTGCGGGCATTCCACGCCCAGCGAGCGCGGCGTGCGCGCGGTGCTGCCCCAGGCGCCCTCGGGCGCGAACATCACCACCAGCTGGCCCCGGTAGTGCATCTCGGCGTGGGTCGGGACGCCGTTCTCGTCGACCACGTTGCCGGGGGTAAAGCCGAAGGCGCGGCCGTAGAAGTCCAGCGCGGCGCGCCCGTTGGCGACGGTCAGGTAGGGGGTGAGCCAGGGGGTGTTGGCCGGTCTGGTCATGATCGTCTCCTGGTTGCGGGAAACCCGGCGCGGCTGTGGGCCGCGCGGTGCGAGAGTGCATCTTACGCGTGCCACGCTACGCTGTCGAAGTGCCGTGCCACGGTTCGGGCATGGCGCCGGTGAAGCATCAGGCATGCCGGCACCCCCGATAGTTCCGCTTGCCGGCATGCGGCGGCGCGGGCGGCCTGCGATGATCGCCCGGCCTCCGCCGGCGGGGCGTCCGGGAGTCCGGAAACCCCCCTGGCTTCTGCTAAAATTGCGGTTTTCCTGCCGCCAAGGCTCACGCCGAATCCGCCCGCATGTCCGCCCTTGCCCATCCCGCCACAAGTCCTTTTGCTTCCCAGCCCGCCAAGCTGATGGCCGACGCCATCCGCGTGCTTGCCATGGACGCCGTCCAGCAGGCCAATTCCGGCCACCCCGGTGCGCCGATGGGCATGGCAGACATCGCCGTGGCGCTGTGGGGCCGGCACCTGAAGCACAACCCGGGCAATCCGCAGTGGGCCGACCGCGACCGCTTCGTGCTGTCCAACGGCCACGGCTCGATGCTGATCTACGCGCTGCTGCACCTGACCGGTTACGACCTGCCGATCGAAGAGCTGAAGAACTTCCGCCAGCTGCACAGCAAGACCGCCGGCCACCCGGAATACGGCATCACCCCGGGGGTGGAAACCACCACCGGCCCGCTTGGCCAGGGCATCACCAACGCGGTCGGCATGGCGCTGGCCGAGCGCCTGCTGGGCGAGGAATTCAACCGCCCGGGCTACGACATCGTCGACCACTACACCTACGTGTTCCTGGGCGACGGTTGCCTGATGGAAGGCATCTCGCACGAAGCCTGCTCGCTGGCCGGCACGCTGAAGCTGAACAAGCTGATTGCGCTGTGGGATGACAACGGCATCTCGATCGACGGCGACGTGGTGCACTGGTTCAACGACGACACCCCGAAGCGCTTCGAAGCCTACGGCTGGAACGTGATCCGCGGCATCGACGGCCACGACGTGGTCGCGGTCGACAACGCCATTGCGCAGGCCAAGGCCAGCGACAAGCCCACCCTGATCTGCTGCCGCACCAAGATCGGCAAGGGCGCGCCCAACAAGGAAGGCGGCCACGACGTGCACGGCGCCCCGCTGGGCGGCGCCGAAGTGCTGGCCACGCGCGAGGCGCTGGGCTGGGCCCATGCCCCGTTCGAGGTGCCGGCCGAAGTCTATGACGCCTGGGATGCCAAGGCCAACGGCCAGGCGCTGGAGCGCGCGTGGAATGCGCTGTTCGAATCGTATGCCGAGCGCCACCCGTACGAAGCCGGCGAGTTTACCCGCCGCATGAAGGGCGAACTGCCCGGTTCCTTCGACGCCGCGGTCGAAGCCTTTATCGCCAAGTGCGAGGAAAAGGCCGAGACCATCGCCACCCGCAAGGCCAGCCAGAACACCATCGAGGCCTTCGGCCCGGTGCTGCCCGAGTTCCTCGGCGGTTCGGCCGACCTGACCGGCTCCAACCTGACCAACTGGTCGGGCAGCAAGGCCGTGCGCGTCGATGCCTGGGGCAACCACATCAACTACGGCGTGCGCGAGTTCGGCATGAGCGCGATCATGAACGGCATCGCGCTGCATGGCGGCTACATCCCCTACGGCGCGACCTTCCTGACGTTCTCGGACTACAGCCGCAATGCGCTGCGCATGGCGGCGCTGATGAAGATCCGCTCGCTGTTCGTGTTCACCCATGACTCGATCGGCCTGGGCGAAGACGGCCCGACGCACCAGTCGATCGAGCACGTCGCCAGCCTGCGCCTGATCCCCAACCTGGACGTCTGGCGTACCGCCGACACCACCGAGACCGCCGTGGCCTGGGCCGAGGCGATCCGCCGCGAGAACGGCCCGAGCTGCCTGATCTTCAGCCGCCAGAACCTGCCGTTCCAGCAGCGCGATGACGCCACCCGCGCCAATATCGCGCGCGGCGGCTACGTGCTGCGCGACAGCGTCAATGCCAGGACTGGCCGCCCGGACGCCGTGATCCTGGCCACTGGCTCCGAAGTTGGCCTGGCCGTCGGCGCCGCCGATGCGCTGGCCGCCGAAGGCGTGCACGTGCGCGTGGTGTCGATTCCGGCGACCACCGTGTTCGACAAGCAGGACACCGCCTACAAGGCCAGCGTGCTGCCCGCGGGCGTGCCGCGCGTGGCGGTCGAGGCGGGCGTGACGGACTTCTGGTGGAAGTACCAGGTCCAAGCGGTAGTGGGCATCGACACCTTCGGTGAATCGGCCCCGGCCGGCGTGCTGTTCAAGCACTTCGGCTTTACCGTCGAGAACGTGGTCCGTACGGTGAAGGACACCCTTATCTAAGCATCCGGGCGCTCGGGCCGCGCGGTGCGCCGCGCGGCAGACGCGGCGCCCACCGGTTTCAATCGATCCTCAGGAGAGACAGTCATGACCATCAAGATCGGCATCAACGGCTTCGGCCGCATCGGGCGCATGGTGTTCCGCGCCGCCGCCGCCAACTTCAAGGACATCGAAGTCGTTGCCATCAACGACCTGCTCGAGCCCGACTACCTGGCCTACATGCTGAAGTACGACTCGGTGCACGGCCGCTTTGACGGCGAAGTGTCGGTCGACGGCAACACCCTGGTCGTCAACGGCAAGAAGATCCGCCTGACCGCGGTCAAGGATCCGGCCGAGCTGAAGTGGGGCGAAGTCGGCGCCGACGTGGTGATCGAATCGACCGGCATCTTCCTGACCAAGGAAGGCGCGCAGAAGCACATCGACGCGGGCGCCAAGAAGGTGATCATGTCGGCTCCGTCCAAGGACGACACCCCGATGTTCGTGTACGGCGTCAACCACGACACGTACAAGGGCGAGGCGATCATCTCCAACGCCAGCTGCACCACCAACTGCCTGGCCCCGGTGGCCAAGGTGCTGAACGACAAGTGGGGCATCAAGCGCGGCCTGATGACGACCGTGCACGCTGCCACCGCCACGCAGAAGACCGTCGACGGCCCGTCCAACAAGGACTGGCGCGGCGGCCGCGGCATCCTGGAAAACATCATCCCGTCGTCGACCGGCGCCGCCAAGGCCGTGGGCGTGGTGATCCCGCAGCTGAACAAGAAGCTGACCGGCATGTCGTTCCGCGTGCCGACCTCGGACGTGTCGGTGGTCGACCTGACCGTCGAGCTGGAAAAGTCCGCTTCGTACGAAGAGATCTGCGCCGAGATGAAGGCCCAGAGCGAGGGCGCGCTGAAGGGCGTGCTGGGCTACACCGAAGACAAGGTCGTTGCCACCGACTTCCGCGGCGATGCCCGCACCTCGATCTTCGACGCCGAAGCCGGCATTGCGCTGGACGGCACCTTCATCAAGGTCGTGAGCTGGTACGACAACGAGTGGGGCTACTCGAACAAGTGCCTGGAAATGGCACGCGTGGTGGCCAAGTAATCCCGCGCCTGCCGCGCTCGGGAAAACGCGCCTGCGGGCGCGTTTTTCTTTTTTCAGGCAGGATGCTGGTCTGCTGCCGCTGCTGAAATAGTTGCGTCAGAAAAGAATGATAAAAATGGAACCCTAAGGTTCGCGGATAGCGACGGCGAAGTGCTGGTTGAGGCGCCGCCAATGTACGCATCTACGATCAATTGCGGCAAAATCGCGCAATTTTTCGGAGTTATGTCGGGGGCGGCCCTTTCAGAAATGCCGAATTTGCTTTCCGAGCTTGATTTTTCCTCTTACACTATTAAGACGCTGTTGAAATCTGATGTGCAGCCAGTGCAAGTGGTGGGGCCATCTTAGCTGTGAAAAATCTGACCGGGGGCCTGATCATGGTGAACGTAGACACAAAGCTTCTAGTGATCTTCACCGAGCTGCTGAGCAAGCGTAATGCCACCTACGTGGCTGAGAAGATGCACATGACCGCGCCGGCGGTCTCGCATTCGCTGGGCAGGCTGCGCGAAATCTTTGACGATCCACTCTTTATCCGCGTCCCGCACGGGCTGACGCCGACGCCGCGCGCGCTCGAACTGGGCCCGAAGATCCGCGACATGCTGGACCTGTGGTCGTCCATCAACGAGGGCGACGCGGATAACTTCGATCCCGCCACCGCCACCGGCACGCTGAGCATCGGCTTTGCCGCGGAACTGGGGGATACGGTGTTCAACCGTTTCGTGCTGCGCATCAAGGCGCTGGCGCCGGAGCTGCATATCAAGCTGGTCGAGTCCCATTCGTGGGAAACCGATGTGGCATCGATGCGCGCCAATGAGCTCGACCTGGCATTCTCGCCGTTCCCGACCCGCCATCCGGAAATCGTCGAGGAAATGGTGACGTCGCTGAACCTGTGGGTGTGCGCGCGCAAGGATCATCCGGTGCTGAAGGGCCACTGCACGCTCGAGCAATACCTGGACTGCGGCCATATCTTCATGGCGCATTCCGGCGGCTCCGGCCGCCCGGCGCCTTCGCTGATCCCGCTCGACTACGCGCTGCAGCAGCGCGGCCTGAAGCGCAACGCATCGCTGACGGTACATTCGTGGCGGGCCAGGCCGAACTGGCATCGCAGACGGACATGATCTTCACGGTCAATGCGCTGACCAAGGACATGGCCTGCGAAACCTACGGCCTGAAGGCCTTCCCGCTGCCGGCGGAGCTGAACACCACGCTCGGCCTGAACATGTTCTGGCACCGCAGCCGCAACACCCACCCGATGCTGGTGTGGGCGCGCGGCCTGTTCCGCCAGGTGGTGGGCGAGTTCGTCGGCCTGCCGCCGGCGCGCCCGGCACGGGCGGTGACCGAGCAGGACCTGCAGGACCTGCAGGCACGCTGACCCGCGGCAGCAAGCCTCCAACAAAAAACCGGCGCCTGGCGCCGGTTTTTTGTTGCCCGTCTGCGCTCCGGCAACGGAGCGAGCGGCTTATCGTTTGGGTCTGTGGGGACAGTTGGTCTTGGTGCAGTTGCCGTACAGCGACAACGCGTGTTCCTGCAGGGTAAAGCCGCGCTCGCGCGCAATGCTTTGCTGGCGCTGCTCGATCTCGGAATCGAAGAATTCCTCGACCCGGCCGCAATCCAGGCACACCAGGTGGTCGTGGTGCTTGCCTTCGTTGAGTTCGAAGATCGCCTTGCCGGACTCGAAGTTGTTGCGCGACAGCAGGCCGGCCTGCTCGAACTGGGTCAGCACGCGGTAGACGGTGGCCAGGCCGATATCCATATGCTCGTTGAGCAGGATACGGTAGACGTCTTCCGCGCTCAGGTGACGCTGCTCGCTGGTCTGAAAAATTTCAAGAATCTTCAGCCTGGGCACGGTCGCCTTCAGGCCAATATTCTTGAGGTCCGCCGGACTCGGCATGTGGGTGACTCCCTAGAGTACAATGTCTCGATAGTTGAATCATAAGGGTTTTGGCAGCAAAAGTCGCTCGTGCCGACGATGTCCCAAGGTCGGCATCGCGTGCCCGGCAAGGTTGCCGCCCGATGTGGTCGCGGCGGCAGATGCCATTCGCTCGTGTGTTGCAATCGGCGCATTTTGCGCCGTTTTCATGCCTGCGCAGCGTCCTCTGCCGCGTTACTTTTCTTTCCCTCCGGAAACGAGATCCATGCGTTCTATCCGTTCGTCCGCCATGCGTCCGACGCTGGTTGTCTCCCTGCTGGCCGCGGCCCTGCTGGCCGGCGCCTGCTCGGCCTACGATTCCACTTCGCGCAAGGTAGCCAACGCCATCACGCCGTACCGGATCAACATCGTGCAGGGCAACTTTGTCTCGCGCGAAGCCGCCTCGCAGTTGCGCGAGGGCATGACCCGCGACCAGGTCAAGTTCCTGCTCGGCACGCCGCTGCTGACCGACGTGTTCCATGCCAACCGCTGGGATTATGTGTTTTCGTTCCGCCGCGGCAATACCTCCGTGGTGCAGCAGCGCCGCTACACGGTGTTCTTCGACGGCGACCGGCTGGTCAAGTTTGGCGGCGATGAACTGCCGTCCGAGTATGAGCTGATTGCCGAAATCGACGGCATGAAGAAGGCGCTCAAGGAGCAGACGCCGGGCAAGATCTCGACCAGCGCAGCCGCGGCGCCGGCCGAGCCGCAAACCACGGTCGAGAACTTTGTGCCGCGGCAGGCCCAGCAGCCTGAAACGGCCGGTGCGGCTGCACAATCGGCCCAGCCGGCCCAGCCGGCAGCCGAACCGGCGGCCCCGGCCCAGGCCACCGCGCCCGCCGACACGGCCAAGCCCGCCGCCAACTGATCATCGCGCGCGCCGGCCGCGGCGCGCTGCCGGTATCCCGGGCCGGCCAGGCATGGCCGGCTCGTTTCTCTTTCGCGCACCGCGCATATTCCGCAGAGCCAGACACCATGAACATCGCCATTGCAGGCGCATCGGGCCGCATGGGCCGCATGCTGATCGAACAAGTGCTGAACACCGAAGGCGTGACGCTGTCGGGCGCGCTCGACGTGCCGGGTTCGCCGGCGCTGGGCCAGGATGCGGGCCTGTTCCTGGGCCGCAACACCGGCGTGGCGATCACGGCGGACCTGGAGGCGGGGCTGGCCGGTGCCGACTGCCTGATCGACTTCACCCGTCCGGAAGGCACGCTGGCGCACCTGGCCGCGGCGAAGAAGCTGGGCGTCAAGATGGTGGTCGGCACCACCGGCTTCGACGAGGCGGGCAAGGCCGCGCTGGCCGAGGCCGCGAAATCGATTGGCATCGTCTTCGCCGCCAACTTCAGCGTCGGCGTCAACGCCACCTTCAAGCTGCTTGAAGTGGCGGCCAAGCTGCTGTCGACAGGCTATGACATCGAGGTGATCGAGGCTCACCACCGCTTCAAGGTCGACGCCCCCTCGGGCACCGCGCTGAAGATGGGCGAAGTGATTGCCGATGCGCTGGGCCGCGACCTGAAGACCTGCGGCGTCTTTGCCCGCGAAGGACACACCGGCGAGCGCGATCCCGGTTCGATTGGCTTTGCCACCATCCGCGGCGGCGACATCGTCGGCGACCACACCGTGATGTTCGCCGGCATCGGCGAGCGCATCGAGATCAGCCACAAGTCGTCGAGCCGCCAGTCGTATGCCGACGGCGCGGTGCGTTCGGCCCGCTTCCTGGCCGACAAGCCCAACGGGCTGTTCGACATGCAGGACGTGCTGGGCCTGAAGTAAGGCCGGCTCCGGGCGGCCAGCGCTGCCGCCACGGTTATAATCGATTGCTTTGGCATTGCACGCCGGGCGGGCGCCCAGACTGGCGCCCGCCGCTTACCTTCGAACCAATCTTCCCGGATGCCGGCAGGCCAGTTGCCGCGCAGACGCTGCCTCGACCGTTGCCCTGACTGCTGTCCCGACCATGCAAGACAAATATCTTCCTTCCGCCGTTGAACAAGCCGCCCAGCAGCACTGGCAAGCCATCGACGCCTATCGCGTGTCGGAGCATGCGGCCGGGCCCGACGGCAAGGAAAAGCCCAAGTTCTACGCCTGCTCGATGCTGCCGTATCCGTCGGGCAAGCTGCACATGGGCCACGTGCGCAACTACACCATCAACGATGTGATGGCGCGCTACCTGCGCATGAACGGCAACAACGTGCTGATGCCGATGGGCTGGGACGCGTTCGGCATGCCGGCCGAGAACGCGGCGCTGAACAACGGCGTGGCGCCGGCCGCCTGGACCTACGACAACATCGCTTACATGAAGAAGCAGATGCAGTCGATGGGCCTGGCGATCGACTGGTCGCGCGAGGTCGCCACCTGCAGCCCGGACTATTACCGCTGGAACCAGTGGCTGTTCCTGAAGATGCTGGAAAAGGGCATCGCCTACCGCAAGACCGGCACCGTCAACTGGGACCCGGTCGACCAGACCGTGCTGGCCAACGAGCAGGTCATCGACGGCCGCGGCTGGCGTTCGGGCGCGGTGGTCGAAAAGCGCGAGATCCCGATGTACTACCTGCGCATCACCGACTATGCGCAGGAACTGCTGGGCGACCTGGACCAGCTGGGCTGGCCCGAGCGCGTCAAGGTGATGCAGCAGAACTGGATCGGCAAGAGCGTGGGCGTGCGCTTCGCCTTCACCCATGACATCCCGGGCGAAGACGGCAAGCCGATCAACGACGGCAAGCTCTACGTCTTCACCACGCGCGCCGACACCATCATGGGCGTGACCTTCTGCGCGGTTGCCGCCGAGCATCCGCTGGCCACGCACGCCGCGCTGAACAACCCCGAACTCGCCGCCTTCATCGACGAATGCAAGCACGGCTCGGTCATGGAAGCCGACATGGCGACCATGGAGAAGAAGGGCATGCCGACCGGCCTGCAGGTGGTGCACCCGCTGACCGGCGAGAAGGTCGACGTGTGGGTCGGCAACTACGTGCTGATGAGCTACGGCGATGGCGCCGTGATGGGCGTGCCGGCGCACGACGAGCGCGACTTCGCCTTCGCCAACAAGTACCGGCTGCCGATCAAGCCGGTGATCGACGTCAAGGGCCAGCCGTACTCGACCGAAGCCTGGCAGGAATGGTACGGCGACAAGGAGCACGGCACCTGCATCCACAGCGGCAAGTATGACGGCCTGGGCTACCAGGCCGCGGTGGAAGCCATCGCCGCCGACCTGGGCGCAATGGGCCTGGGCGAGAAGAAGACCACCTGGCGCCTGCGCGACTGGGGCATCTCGCGCCAGCGCTACTGGGGCACGCCGATCCCGCTGATCCACTGCGACAGCTGCGGCGTGGTGCCGGTGCCCGAGCAGGACCTGCCGGTGGTGCTGCCCGAAGACCTGGTGCCGGACGGCACCGGCAACCCGCTGGCCAAGGATCCGCGCTTCCTGCAGTGCACCTGCCCGTCGTGCGGCAAGCCCGCGCGCCGCGAGACCGACACGATGGATACCTTCATCGATTCGTGCTGGTACTACATGCGCTATACCTGCCCGGACGCGGCCACCATGGTCGATGCCCGCAACGACTACTGGATGCCGATGGACCAGTACATCGGCGGCATCGAGCACGCGATCCTGCACCTGCTGTACGCGCGCTTCTGGACCAAGGTGATGCGCGACCTGGGCCTGGTCAAGTTCGACGAGCCCTTCACCAACCTGCTGACGCAGGGCATGGTGCTCAACGAGACCTACTACCGCGAAGACGCCGCCGGCAAGAAGACCTGGTACAACCCGGCCGAGGTCGACCTGCAGACCGACGAGCGCGGCCGCCCGGTGGGCGCCACGCTGATCGCCGACGGCCAGCCGGTGGTGATCGGCGGGGTCGAGAAGATGTCGAAGTCCAAGAACAACGGCATCGACCCGCAGGCGCTGATCGACCAGTACGGCGCCGACACCGCGCGCCTGTTCGTGATGTTCGCCGCGCCGCCCGAGCAGCAGCTGGAATGGAGCGGTTCGGGCGTGGAGGGCGCGTCGCGCTTCCTGCGCCGCGTGTGGAACTACGGCTATGCCAACGCCGCCGCCATCCGCGACGGTGCCGCCGGCGCGCCGGGCGCGCACGATGCCGAGCTGCGCCGCGAGATCCACGGCGTGCTCAAGCAGGCCAACTACGACTACCAGCGCATCCAGTACAACACCGTGGTCTCGGCCACGATGAAGATGCTGAACGCGCTGGACGACGCCAAGACCGCGTCGCCGGCCGCGCGCCGCGAGTGCTTCGGCATCCTGCTGCGCGTGCTGTACCCGGTGGTGCCGCACATCACCCACGGCCTGTGGGAGCAGCTGGGCTATGCCGCCGAGGCCGGCGACCTGCTCGACGCCCCGTGGCCGCAGGTCGATGAAGCCGCGCTGGTGCGCAGCGAAATCGAACTGGTGCTGCAGATCAACGGCAAGGTGCGCGGCAGCATCACCGTGCCCGCCGACGCCGACCGCGCCGCGATCGAGGCGGCCGCCGCCGGCAGCGACACCGTGGCAAAGTTCGCCGAAGGCAAGGCGCCGAAGAAGATCGTGGTGGTGCCTGGCCGCCTGGTCAACGTGGTGCTTTGATTGCGCCGTCCGCCCGCCGGAACCCGACAAAGGAATCGCCAACCATGAAGCGACTGAACCTGGGACGCCGCAAGCTGCTCGCGGCCCTGCTGGCCGTGCCGGCCTCCGGTCTGCTGGCCGGCTGCGGCTTCCATCTGCGCGGCAACTCGGACTTCGCCTTCAAGCGGCTGTATATCGGCATCCCGCCCAACTCGCTGATGGGCGCCGACCTGCGCCGCGCCATCCGCGGCGGCTCCGACACCCAGGTGGTGGCCGACCAGAAAGAGGCCGACGCGCTACTGGACGTGCTGCAGGACACCCGCACCAAGTCCATCCTGTCGATCACGACCGAGGGCGTGGTGCGCGAATACCGCCTGACCCAGCGCTTCACCTTCCGCCTGCGCGACCCCGCCGGCAAGGAGCTGATCGCGCCGTCGCAACTGGTGCTGACGCGCGACCTGACCTACAACGAAGCCAATACGCTGGCCAAGGACTACGAAGAGCAGCAGCTGTACCGCGACATGCAGCGCGACATCGTGCAGCAGCTGATGCGCCGGCTGGCAGCGGTCAAGGCCATTTGACGCACGCATGCAGCTCAAGCTCGACGGGCTCGACGCGCACCTGAAGCAGGCCAAGGCCAAGGGCCTGGCGCCGCTGTACGTGGTGCATGGCGACGAGCACCTGCTGGTGCTCGAAGCGGTCGACCGCCTGCGCGCGTCGGCGCGCGAAGCCGGCTTCTCCGAACGCGAGGTGCTGGTGGCCGAGCGCGGCTTCCACTGGGGCCGGCTGGTTGAGGCGCAGCAGTCGATGTCGCTGTTCGGCGACCGCAAGATCGTCGAGCTGCGCATCCCCTCGGGCAAGCCCGGCAAGGACGGCGGCGAGGCGCTGCGCGCCGTCGCCGCGCAGCCGTCGCCCGACGTGGTGATGCTGGTGACGCTGCCGCGGCTGGATTTTGCCGCGTCCAAGTCGGCGTGGTTCCAGGCGCTGGAAGGCGCCGGCGTGTCGATCAAGGTCGACACCGTGGACCGCACGCGGCTGCCGGCCTGGGTCGGCGAGCGGCTGGCGCTGCAGCAGCAGCGCGTGCAGGGTGGTGAGCCGGGCCGGCGCGCGTTGCAGTTCATCGCCGACAAGGTCGAGGGCAACCTGCTGGCGGCGCACCAGGAAATCCAGAAGCTGGGCCTGCTGTATCCGCCCGGCGAACTCAGCTTTGAGCAGGTCCACGACGCGGTGCTGAACGTGGCCCGCTACGACGTGTTCAAGCTGTCGGAATCGATGCTCTCGGGCGACGTGCCGCGGCTGGTGCGCATGCTCGAAGGGCTGCGCGGCGAGGGCGAGGCCACGGTGCTGGTGCTGTGGGCGCTGACCGAGGAAATTCGCGTATTATCCAAGGTCCGGCAAGGGCTCGCCGCCGGCAAGCCGGCGGGCGTGCTGATGCGCGAACTGCGCGTCTGGGGCCCGCGCGAACGGCTGGTGCCGCAGGCCGCGCAGCGCCTGGCGCAGCCGCGGCTGGACGCGGCGCTGGCGCTGGCCGCGCGGCTGGACCGCCAGGTCAAGGGCCTGCAGGACCTGCCGCCGCCAGGCAGCGCGCCACTGCCGGCCGAGCCGTGGGATGGCTTGCAGCAGCTGGCGCTGATGATTGCGCGCTAGGGGACAGCCTGGCAGGTTTGCTCCCTGGCGGTGTGCTCCCCTCTCCCGCTTGCGGGAGAGGGGCAGGGGGTGAGGGCAGGCGCTCGCAAACCGACGGCCGTACTTCGTAGAGATTCCCGCCCTCACCCCAACCCTCTCCCGCTCGCGGGAGAGGGAGAAACCAATACTGACGGCCTTCCCCCCGGCCACTGACATGACCGAGCTCGACCTCAACCAATACATGGACCGCGTCGGCCGCCAGGCCCGCGCGGCGTCGCGCGCGATGGCGCGTGCCTCCACCGCCGACAAGAACCGTGCGCTGCTGACCATTGCCGCGGCGATCCGCCGCGATGCCGACCAGCTCAAGGCCGTCAACGCGCGCGATGTCGAGCGCGCCCGCGCCAACGGCCAGGACGCCGCCTTCGTCGATCGCCTGACGCTGTCGGACAAGGCCATTGCCACCATGGCCGCCGGCCTGGAGCAGATCGCCGCGCTGGCCGACCCGATCGGCGAGATCTCGAACATGAAGTTCCGCCCGACCGGCATCCAGGTCGGCCAGATGCGCGTGCCGCTGGGCGTGATCGGCATCATCTACGAATCGCGTCCCAACGTGACCATCGACGCCGCGGCGCTGTGCCTGAAGTCGGGCAACGCCACCATCCTGCGCGGCGGCTCCGAAGCGATCGAATCCAACACCGCGCTGGCCGCGCTGGTGGCCGAAGGCTTGTCTGCGGCCGGCCTGCCGTCCGAGGCCGTGCAGGTGATCGAAACCACCGACCGCGCCGCGGTCGGCCGGCTGATCACCATGACTGAATACGTCGACGTGATCGTGCCGCGCGGCGGCAAGAGCCTGATCGCGCGGCTGATGGCAGAAGCGCGCGTGCCGATGATCAAGCACCTGGACGGCATCTGCCACGTCTATATCGACGCCGAAGCCGACCTCGACCGCGCCGTGCGCGTCTGCGACAACGCCAAGACCCAGCGCTACGCGCCCTGCAACACCATGGAAACGCTGCTGGTGTCGCAGGACATCGCCGCCACTGCGCTGCCGCCGCTGTGCCGCATCTACCAGCAGAAGGGCGTCGAGCTGCGCGTGTGCCCGGCCACCCGCGCCACGCTGGAAGCGGCGGGCTTCAGCGGCCTGGTCGATGCCAGCGAGGAAGACTGGCGCCTGGAATACCTGGCGCCGATCCTGGCCATCAAGACCGTTGCCGGCCTCGATCAAGCGATTGCGCATATCAACGAATACGGCTCGCACCATACCGACTCGATCATCACCGAGAACTACTCGGCGGGCATGCGTTTTATCCGCGAGGTCGACTCGGCCAGCGTGATGATCAATGCCTCGACCCGCTTCGCCGATGGCTTCGAGTACGGGCTGGGCGCGGAGATCGGCATCTCCAACGACAAGCTGCATGCGCGCGGCCCGGTCGGGCTGGAAGGGCTGACCTCGCTCAAGTACGTGGTGTTCGGGCACGGCGAGATCCGCACCTGACACAAGCGCCGCCAACAATAAGAACCGTTCACCGCCGACCGCCTGCCGATGCTCTGGATCAAAGCGCTGCATATCGTCTTTGTCGTTTCGTGGTTCGCCGGCCTGTTCTACCTGCCGCGCATCTTCGTCAACCTGGCGATGGAGACCGACGCCGCCAGCACGCAGCGCCTGCTGCTGATGGCGCGCAAGCTGTTCCGCTTCATGACCATGCTGGCGGTGCCGGCGCTGGTGTTCGGGCTGTGGCTGTACCTGGGCTACGGCATCGGCCGCGGCGCCGGGCAGGGCTGGATGCACGCCAAGCTGGCGCTGGTGCTGGTGCTGATCGGCTACCACCACGGCTGCGGCGTGCTGCTGCGCAAGTTCGAGGCGGGGCGCAACACGCGCTCGCACAAGTTCTATCGCTGGTTCAACGAGCTGCCGGTGCTGGTGCTGCTGGCAGTGGTGATCCTGGTCGTGGTCAAGCCGTTCTGAGGCCGGCCGCCTTTCGCTTTTTTTCCTTGCTGCCTATTTCGTCGCGGAAACCAACATGAGCAAGCTGGTCGACTACTACCTGACGCCGCAATCGCCGTACGTCTACATGGGTCATGCCCGTTTCAGCGCCATCGCCGCGCGCCACGGTGCGCAGGTGAACCTGAAACCGGTCGACCTGGGCAAGGTGTTCTCGGTTTCCGGCGGGCTGCCGTTGGCACAGCGCCCGCCGCAGCGGCAGGCGTACCGGCTGGTCGAGCTCAAGCGCTGGAGCGCGTTCCTGAACCTCCCGCTGAACCTGGAACCGACGTTCTTCCCGGTGTCGGGCGACGCCGCCAGCAAGCTGATCATTGCCGCGCAACTGGCGCACGGCACCGCGCGTGCGATGGCACTGACCGGCGCGATCTGCGCGGCGGTGTGGGCGCAGCAGCGCAATATCGCCGATGCCGCCACGCTGGCGCAGATCGCCGACGAGGCCGGCCTGGATGGTGCCGGCCTGCTCAAGGCCAGCGAGGCCCAGTCGGTGCAGGGCGCCTATGCGCAGAACACGCAGGAGGCGATCTCGGCCGGCGTGTTCGGCGCGCCGTGGTACGTGTTCGACGGCGAGCCGTTCTGGGGCCAGGACCGCCTCGACTTTCTCGACCGCGCACTGGCCGCGGCTTGACCTAAGCTACCGATACTTCCCCGTCCGCCACGGCGGACGTTTTTGTTTGCAGGAATCCCTCTTATGACCCAAGCCTTCTTTGCCCCTTGCCCGCGCGGCCTGGAGAGCGCGCTCGCCGAAGAACTGCGCGAGATCGCCGCGATGCCGGGCATGGCGGCGCTGGCGCCGTTCGCGGTGCACCAGGAAGTGCCGGGCGGCGTCAATTTTTCGGGCGAGATGGCCGCCGCCTATGCGGTCAACCTGCATTCGCGCATCGCCAGCCGGGTGCTGATGCGCGTGGCCGCGCGCGGGTACCGGCATGAGGACGACATCTACACGCTGGCGCGCGGCGTGCGCTGGGAACAGTGGTTCTCGCCCGACGAGTCGCTGCGCGTGGATATTACGTCGCACAAGTCGCCGCTGCGCAGCCTCAACTTCACCGCGCTGCGGGTCAAGGACGGCGTCTGCGACGCCATGCGCGAGCGGCTGGGGGCCCGGCCGAGCGTCGATACCGTCAGCCCCGATGTCCGCATCTACGCCCACCTGACCGAGCGCGACTGCACGCTGTATCTCGACACCACCGGCGAGCCGCTGTTCAAGCGCGGCTGGCGCACCGAGAAGGGCGAGGCGCCGCTGAAGGAAAACCTGGCGGCCGGCATCCTGCGGCTGGCGGGCTGGGTCCCGGGCCAGACCTGCCGGCCCTTCTACGACCCGATGTGCGGCAGCGGCACCTTCCTGGTCGAGGCGGCGCAGGTGGCGCTGGGCATCGCGCCGGGCGGCAGCCGCAGCTTTGCCTTCGAATGGCTCAAGGGCATGGATACCAGGGCCTGGCAGAAGTTGAAGTCGGACGCGCAGCGCGCCCGCATGCTGGCCTCGGCCGATGAACTGCAGGTGGTGGGTTCGGACATCTCCACCGACATGCTGGCGATCACGCGCGCCAACTGGGAACGCGCCGGCCTGCCGGGCGAGGCGCGCACCAAGCAGGTGGACGCGCGCTTCGTGCAGCCGCCCTATGACGAGCCGGGGCTGCTGTTGATGAATCCCCCGTACGGCGAGCGGATCGCGGTGCGCGGCCAGCGCCGCGGGCCCGAGGACGAACTGCCGCGTGATGAAGTGGAGGAGGCCGCCGCCAACCAGTTTGCCAGCGCCTTTGCCACCACGCTGAAGCAGCATTTCGCCGGCTGGCAGGCGTGGGTGTTCACCGGCGACCTGGGCTTCCCGCGCCGGCTGCGGCTGAAGGAGTCGCGTCGTACGCCGCTCTACAACGGCAATATCGAGTGCCGGCTGTTCCGTTTCGACATGGTGCGCGGCGCCAACCGGGCGCCGCAGGCGGAGTGAGCGCGGCGCGGATGCGGTGGCGTCAGGGGCGCTTGCGCCCCGTCAGCGCGTCCGGGTTGCGGCTGAAATCGGCCAGGAAGCTCTGCAGGCTGACCACCGGCTCCTGCAGCAGGTGGCGCGGCAGGTCGAACAGCGCGTAGAAGAACTCTTCCCTGCCTTCGCAGCGCTCGGCCGGCAGGCAGTATTGTTCCCAGTCGACGCAGGCCGGCGTGTACATGCCGTTGCCGGGCCAGAAGAACGGCACCAGCCGGCCTTCGCGCAGGCCTTCGATCAGCGCGGCGGGGGCGTCGTAGGCTTCGGCCGATTCCACCTGCGTCATCAGCCCGGCGCGGGTCTCGATCACCATCAGGGTGGCGTGGCCCTGCGCGGTCAGCAGCAGGATGCCGGCGGGATTGGGGTACAGGTAGTACTCGACAAAACCGTAGCGCGCGGTCAGCTGGCGCACCCGCTCGGTCATGGCCGGGTCGGACAGGAACGAGAACGAATGCCGCGTCAGCAGCTCGCGCAGCGTGCGCGACAGCGTGGCGAAGTACGCCTGCTGCATGGCTTCGATTTCCTGGTCCAGACGCTCGACCATATTGCTGTCGTGCTTTTTCACATAGCGGTCGATCAGCCCGTGGTTGAAGCCCTGCACCGCGATGCTTTCGTCGGCGGTGCCGGTCAGCAGGATGGTCTTGCACGGCAGGTCCTGCAGCGCCTGGCAGAATTCCAGGCCGTCCATCTGCGGCATCGAATAGTCGACCACCACCACGCCGGGCTGCAGGAAGCGGTTGACGTCGTGGATCTGGCGGTAGATGCGGTCGATGTCGAGCTGGACCGTGCGCCGCTCGGTCAGGAAAGTCAGGTCGTCGTGCGTGACGCGCACCGGCAGGAAGCCCGGGAAGCGGGTGGCGTAGGCTTCGCGGATCCACTGCAGCGCTTCGCGCGGGTCGGTGAAGGTGATCACCCCGCGCGCGGCATCCATCTGGAACGCCAGGCTGTCGATGAAGGACTTGCTGTCATCCACAAGGACAGTCAGGACCGGGTGATGGAAGACCGACAGATTCCTGTCGTGCGGATTGAAGGTCATGGAGCGGCGGGCAGGAGTTGGCACAGGCGTGGCGCAAGTGGCAAGCCAGCGTGCGTATTCGCAGGCCAGTATAGCGCGCCACGGCTGCCTTGCAAGGCACGCCTTGCGGCCGGGGCCGCTGGCGGCGTGGCATGAAGGGAGGCCGGCCCTTGTTCCAGCAGGGCCGGCGGGCGAGGGCGAGCGCCCACGCCGGGGCCACCAAGGTCCGCGCCGGCAGGCGCGGACCCGAGCGGCTGTGCCGTCTTAGTCGACCGCCTTGAACATGTCCTCGACCACCTTCTTGGCGTCGCCGAACACCATCATGGTCTTGTCCATGTAGAACAGCTCGTTGTCCAGCCCGGCGTAGCCGGCGGCCATCGAACGCTTGTTGACGATGATGGTCTTGGCCTTGTACGCCTCCAGGATCGGCATGCCCGCGATCGGCGACTTGGGATCGGTCTTGGCCGCCGGGTTGACCACGTCGTTGGCGCCCAGCACCAGCACCACGTCGGCCTGGCCGAACTCGCTGTTGATGTCTTCCATCTCGAAGACCTGGTCGTACGGCACCTCGGCCTCGGCCAGCAGCACGTTCATGTGGCCCGGCATGCGGCCCGCCACCGGGTGGATCGCGTACTTCACGGTCACGCCCTTCTCGGACAGCTTCTCGGTCAGTTCCTTCAGCGCGTGCTGGGCGCGCGCCACCGCCAGGCCGTAGCCGGGCACGATGATCACGGTCTCGGCATTGCCCATCAGGAACGCGGCGTCGTCCGCCGAGCCCGACTTGACGTTGCGCTGCGCCTGCGCGCCGCCCGCCGTGGCCGCCGCGGCGTCGCCGCCGAAGCCGCCCAGGATCACGTTGAAGAACGAGCGGTTCATCGCCTTGCACATGATGTACGACAGGATCGCACCGGACGAACCCACCAGCGAGCCGGCGATGATCAGCATCGGGTTGTTCAGCGAGAAGCCGATGCCGGCCGCGGCCCAGCCCGAGTACGAGTTCAGCATCGACACCACCACCGGCATGTCGGCGCCGCCGATCGGGATGATGATCAGCACGCCCAGCACGAAGGCGATCGCCAGCATCACCAGGAACGGCAGCCATTCCTGCGTCATGAAGAAGGCGATGCCGAAGCCGACCATGGCCACCGCCAGCGCCAGGTTCAGCATATGCTGGCCGGCGAACACCACCGGCGCGCCCTGGAACAGGCGGAACTTGTAGCGCCCGGCCAGCTTGCCGAAGGCGATCACCGAGCCCGAGAACGTGATCGCGCCGACGAAGCAGCCGATAAAGAGCTCGATGCGGTTGCCCAGCGGGATCAGGTGCGAACCGGCCGGGCTGATGCCGAACGCGGCCGGCTCGGCCACCGCCGCCACCGCGATGAACACCGCCGCCAGGCCGATCAGCGAGTGCATCGCCGCGACCAGTTCCGGCATCTTGGTCATCTGCACCTTGCGCGCAACGTAGGCGCCGATGCCGCCGCCGATCACCAGCGCGGCGAAGATCAGCGCGATGCCGGTGCCCACCGACGACTGGGCCGTGCCCGCGGCAAGGAATTCGTTCTTCAGCTTGACGATCAGCACCAGCGTGGTAACCACCGCAATCGCCATGCCGATCATGCCGAAGGCGTTGCCCTTGCGCGCCGAGGCCGGGTGCGACAGCCCCTTGAGCGCCTGGATAAAGCAGACCGAGGCCACCAGGTAGAGCAGGGTGACGAGGTTCATGCTGACAAGGCCGGTCATCACGCGCCCTCCTTGGCCAGGGCCGGCTTGGCTTCAGGCGCCTTGGCCTTGGGCTCCTTCTTCTTGAACATCTCCAGCATGCGCTGCGTGACCAGGAAGCCGCCGAACACATTGACCGCGGCCAGCGCCACCGCCAGCGTGCCCATCACGCGCCCGACGCCGCCTTCGGTCAGGCCCGCGGCGAGCATGGCGCCGACGATGATGATGGCCGAAATCGCGTTGGTCACCGCCATCAGCGGTGTATGCAGGGCCGGCGTGACCGTCCAGACCACGTGGTAGCCCACGTAGATCGCCAGCACGAAGATGATCAGGTTGATCACCGTGTGGTTCACCATCTCCATCGACTTCTCCTCCGTTGCTTTGAAACCGGGATGCTGCGTTTTACTGTGTTCTTTTTTGGTGTACAGCGGCGCGCAAGGCCAGCGGCTCTGCATGACCGATTGCGTGCTCCCTCTCCCGCTTGCGGGAGAGGGTTGGGGTGAGGGCGGGTGTGTCGGCGAAGTGCCGGCCTTCGATATTGCCACCGCCTGCCCTCACCCCCGGCCCCTCTCCCGCGAGCGGGAGAGGGGAGCAACACCCTCAACAGTCGAGACAGAGAAGCGCTCGCCCGTTGCCGGACACTACGCCGCCTCGCGCACCACCTGGCCGTCCCTGCACATCAGGCAAGCGGCGACGATGTCGTCTTCGAGGTTGAGCGTGAACTGGCCGTCCTTGTCGATCACCAGCTTGAGGAAGTCCAGCACGTTGCGGGCATAGAGCGCCGAGGCGTCGGCCGCGACCATGCTGGCCAGGTTGGTATGGCCGATCAGGATCACGCCGTTGTGGTTGACCACCTGGTCGGCCACCGTCAGCGGGCAGTTGCCGCCTTGCGCGGCAGCCAGGTCGACCACCACCGAGCCGGGCTTCATCTGTGCCACGGTCGCTTCCTGCAGCAGCACCGGCGCCTTGCGCCCCGGGATCAGCGCGGTGGTGATGACGATGTCGGCCTGCAGCGCGCGCTGGTGCACCAGTTCGGCCTGGCGCTTCATCCAGTCCGGCGGCATCGGGCGTGCATAGCCGCCCACGCCCTGCGCGATCTCGCGCTCTTCATCGGTCAGGAACGGTACGTCGAGGAACTTGGCGCCGAGCGATTCGATCTGCTCCTTGACCGCGGGACGGACGTCGGAGGCCTCGATCACCGCGCCCAGCCGCTTGGCGGTGGCGATGGCCTGCAGGCCGGCCACGCCGGCGCCCAGGATCAGCACGCGCGCCGCCTTGACGGTGCCGGCGGCGGTCATCAGCATCGGCATGAAGCGCTGGTAGTGGTGCGCGGCGACCAGCACGGCCTTGTAGCCGGCGATGTTGGCCTGCGACGACAGCACGTCCATGCTCTGCGCGCGCGTGGTGCGCGGCGCGGCTTCGAGCGCGAAGGCGGTGATGTTGGCGGCGGACATGCGCGCGTTGTTGTCGGCATCGAAGGGATTGAGCATGCCCACCAGCACCGCGCCCGGCTTCATCTGCGCCAGTTCGGCCGGTTCGGGCGCGCGCACCTTCAGCACCAGTTGCGCGCCGAGCGCATCGGCGGCGCTGCCGATGGTGGCGCCGACCGCCTCATACGCGCTGTCGGGCTGGCTGGCGTGCAGGCCGGCGCCGGCCTGCACGACCACTTTGTGGCCCTGGGCGACGTATTTCTTGACGGTCTCCGGGGTGGCGGCGACGCGAGTCTCGCCGGCCCGCGTCTCCTGCGGGATGCCGATGTACATCGTCAATTTCTCCTTTAGCTGGCGTCTTGTCTGGTTGGGCGGACCGACGTCTGGCCCGTGCGCGCTGCCGCACCGAACCAGGGTTAAGCCGCAGCGCACAATTTTTCCGCAGCTTACAGGAATCTGACAGGCAATGGTGACTGGCCGGTCGGCGATTGCCGGCCCGGCCGGCGTGGCGCTGCACGATGGGGCCGCAACCGGTAGAATGCGGGATTGCCTAAAAATTGAGCATCATGTCAAGTGATTGGAATGCCAGCGTGACCGTTGCCGCCGTGATCGAGCGCGGCGGCCGGTTCCTGCTGGTGGAAGAGGAAACCGCCGAGGGCCTGCGCCTGAACCAGCCCGCGGGGCACCTGGATCCGGGCGAAAGCCTGATCCGCGCCGTGATCCGCGAAACCCTGGAAGAAACCGCGCACACCTTCGAGCCGCGCGCGCTGCTGGGCTGCTACATGGGGCGCTCGCTGTCGTCGCGCACCGGCAGCGACGTGACCTACGTGCGCTTTGCCTTTACCGGCGACCTCGGCTCGCTCGATGCCGGCCGCCAGCTCGACACCGGCATCGTGCGCACGGTGTGGATGGGTGCCGATGAACTGCGCGCGTGCCCGGAACGGCATCGCTCGCCGCTGGTGATGGCGTGCGTCGACGACTACCTGGCCGGCAAGCGCTTCGCGCTGGACGCGCTGTACACGCACCCGTCGGTGCTGCAAGCGGAGGCGCAGTCGTGAGCGGTGCCGCAAAGCGTGTCGTGGTGGGCATGTCGGGCGGGGTCGATTCGTCGGTCACCGCGTGGCTGCTCAAGCAGCAGGGCTACGAGGTCATCGGCCTGTTCATGAAGAACTGGGAAGACGATGACGACAGCGAATACTGCTCTACGCGCCAGGACTGGCTCGACGTGGTCTCGGTGGCCGACCTGATCGGCGTCGACGTGGAGGCGGTCAACTTCGCCGCCGAATACAAGGACCGCGTCTTTGCCGACTTCCTGCGCGAATACTCGGCCGGCCGCACGCCCAACCCGGATGTGCTGTGCAATGCCGAGATCAAGTTCAAGGCGTTCCTGGACCACGCCATGTCGCTGGGCGCCGAAACCATCGCCACCGGCCACTATGCGCGCGTGCGCCGGAACGCCGCGGGCCGCTTCGAGCTGCTCAAGGCGCTGGACCATACCAAGGACCAGAGCTACTTCCTGCACCGGCTGAACCAGGCGCAGCTGTCGCGCACGCTGTTCCCGCTGGGCGAGATCCCGAAAACGCGCGTGCGCGAAATCGCCGCCGAGATCGGGCTGCCGAACGCAAAGAAGAAGGACTCGACCGGCATCTGCTTTATCGGCGAGCGCCCGTTCCGCGACTTCCTGAACCGCTACCTGCCGACCAAACCGGGACCGATGAAGACGCCCGAAGGCAAGGTGGTGGGCGAGCATATCGGCCTGGCCTTCTACACGCTGGGCCAGCGCAAGGGCATCGGCCTGGGCGGCAGCCGCGACGGCAACGGCGACGCCTGGTATGTCGCGCGCAAGGACATGGCGAACAATACGCTTTACGTGGTGCAGGGCCACGACCATCCGTGGCTGCTGACGCCGGTGCTGACCGCGTCGGACCTGTCCTGGGTCGCCGGCGAGCCGCCCGCCGCGGGCGCGGCAATGGCGGCCAAGACCCGCTATCGCCAGAGCGATGCCGCCTGCACGGTGCAGGCGGTCGACGCCGGGGCGCTGACGCTGGCGTTTGCCGAGCCGCAATGGGCGGTCACGCCGGGGCAGTCGGCGGTGCTGTATGACGGCGATGTCTGCCTGGGCGGCGGGATCATCCAGTGAGCGCCGCCGCAGTAAAATGCCCGCGGTTTGCTCCCCTCTCCCGCGCGCGGGGGAGGGGCAGGGGGTGAGGGCAGGCGCTGGCATGCCGACGGCATGACTTCATGGATACCCCCGGCCCTCACCCCAGCCCTCTCCCGCGCGCGGGAGAGGGAGCAGGCAATAGGCTAGTCAATGGCGGCGGAGTTTATCCCCGCGGCGGCTCGGTATCGATGAACGACTGGCGCTTCGACAGCTTCTCTTCCAGCGCCGCCAGGTTCGGGTGGCGCTCGCGCCAGGCGATGTCCGGGAAGCGGAAGTCCAGGTAGGACAGCGCGCAGCCCACCGCCACGTCGGCCAGAGAGTAATGCGTGCCGGTGCAGAACGGGCGGTCGGCCAGGCCGTGGGCCATGGCCACCAGTGCCGCGTCGATCTTGCCGCGCTGGCGCTGCACCCAGCGCTCGCTGCGCTCGTGCGGCTCGCGCTGGGTGGACTCCAGGCGCACCAGCAGCGCGGCGTCGAGCAGGCCGTCGGCCAGCGCTTCCCAGCAGCGCACTTCCAGGCGCTCGCGCCCGCCCTGCGGGATCAGCCGGCTGACCGGCGTCAGCGTGTCGACATATTCGACGATCACGCGCGAATCGAAGATCGCGCCGCCGTCTTCCATCACCAGGCACGGCACCTTGCCCAGCGGGTTGTACTGGCCGATCCGGGTTTCAGGCGACCAGACGTCCTCTTCGATCAGCTGGCACTCGATCTTCTTCTCCGCCATCACCACGCGCACCTTGCGCGCGTACGGACTGGTCCGGGATGCATACAGCTTCATGTTCTTCCCTTGAGCTTGTTATGAAGTGCATCGTCGCTCGGTGGCAGCGGCGGCCGCGGGGAGGCAGCGATGGCTTGCCCGATGCACTTCATAACAGGCTACTGGAACGGCGTGCGCGAGTATACCCGCGGCGCAAGGCGAATGCGGGCTCGCGCACCGATGCCCCGCGGCCGCGCTTTGCCGCTGCCCGGAGCCGGGGCAGGGGTGGTAAAATCGCGCGTTGCGCAGCGCCGGCCGCCCGCCGATGCGGCGTGACCGGCGCATCGCCCGGTCCGTGCCTGTCCGCGCTGCCAGCGCCAGCCCCCGCGGCGCCCCTTGTTCGCCTTCTTCTATTCCTCCCTTTCCCGGTTTCCAGCATGACCTCCTCCTCGCTTTCGCCGCTCACCGCCCTGTCCCCGATCGATGGCCGTTACGCCGCCAAGGCCGATGCGCTGCGCGAATGGCTGTCCGAGGCGGCCTTCATGCGCAACCGCGTCAAGGTCGAGGTGCACTGGCTGATCGCGCTGTCGCAGGCCGGCCTGCCCGACATGCCGAAGTTCTCGGCCGCGTCCGAGGCCGCACTGCTGGCGCTGGTGGACAAGTTCAGCGAAGCCGACGCGGCCCGCATCAAGGACATCGAGGCGGTCACCAACCATGACGTGAAGGCGGTCGAGTACTGGCTCAAGGAGCAGGTCAAGGGCAACGCCGAACTGGAAGCCGCGAGCGAGTTCATCCATTTCGCCTGCACCTCGGAAGACATCAACAACACCTCGCACGGCATGATGCTCAAGGGCGCGCGCGAGGGCGTGGTGGTGCCGGCGCTCAAGCGCGTGCACGCACGCCTGGTCGAGCTGGCCCGGCTCAATGCCGCCCAGCCGATGCTGTCGCGCACCCATGGCCAGCCGGCCAGCCCGACTACCCTGGGCAAGGAAATGGCCAACGTGGCCGCGCGCCTGGCGCGTGCGATCCAGCGCATCGAGCAGGTCGAGCTGCTGGGCAAGATGAACGGCGCCGTGGGCAACTACAACGCGCATCTGTCGGCCTACCCGAGCTTCGACTGGGAAGCGTTCTCGAAGCAGGTCATCGAAACCCGCCTGGGCCTGACCTTCAACCCGTACACCATCCAGATCGAGCCGCACGACTACATGGCCGAGCTGTTCGACGCGATTGCCCGCGCCAACACCATCCTGCTGGACCTGAACCGCGACGTCTGGGGCTATATCTCGCTGGGCTACTTCAAGCAGAAGACCAAGGCCGGCGAAATCGGCTCGTCGACCATGCCGCACAAGGTCAACCCGATCGATTTCGAGAACTCGGAGGGCAACCTGGGCCTGGCCAACGCGGTGCTGCGCCACCTGTCCGAGAAGCTGCCGGTGTCGCGCTGGCAGCGCGACCTGACCGACTCGACCGTGCTGCGCAATATCGGCGTGGCCTTCGGCTACAGCCTGCTGGCCTACGAGGCCTGCCTGCGCGGCCTGGGCAAGCTCGAGACCAACCCGGAGCGCCTGGACGAGGACCTCGACAACTGCTGGGAAGTGCTGGCCGAGCCGGTGCAGACCGTGATGCGCCGTTTCGGCGTGCCCAACCCGTACGAGCAGCTCAAGGAACTGACCCGCGGCAAGGGCATCTCGCGCGAGGCGCTGCAAACCTTCATCAACGGCCTGGCGATCCCGGACGACGCCAAGAAGCTGCTGCTGGAGATGACGCCCGCCAGCTATATCGGCAAGGCCACGGTGCTCGCCGAGCGCATCTGACGCCACTTCTTGCCGCCTTCGGCCGGCGGCCGAAACGGAAAGCCATCCTGCGGGATGGCTTTTTTGCTTTTCCGGCAGGATTGACGGCATCCGACGCGCCGTTGTGACGCCTGCGCCGGAATGTCGCTTCAAAGCATTTGAATAACTTAATGAAGGACTGTCCTGCACCGGCGCACATCCGGCCGCAATAATGCGAGAATCGTCAGCGCACGGGCGGGTGGATCCCGCCGTTGCCTTCCCCAAAATTGTGAAACGCCCGTGACCCGGGCGAGAGGAATCCGATGCGTTCTACCGCCACTGCCCCCGCCGGCTACGGTGCCACCGCGATCGCCCTGCACTGGCTGGTGGCGCTGGCCATCTTTGCCGCGTTCGGGCTGGGCCTGTACATGACCGGCATTCCGGGGCTGACGCCGACCAAGCTCAAGCTGTACTCGTGGCACAAGTGGCTGGGCGTGACGATCTTCGCCATCGCCGTGCTGCGCGTGCTGTGGCGCGCCACCCACGCCGCGCCGCCGGTGGCGCCCGGCACCCCGGCGTGGCAGGCCAGGGCGGCGGCCGGGGCCCACCACCTGCTGTACCTGCTGATCGTGATCGTGCCGGTCAGCGGCTACCTGTACAGCTCGGCCGCGGGCGTGCCGGTGGTCTACCTGGGCCTGTGGAAGATGCCGGCGCTGATCGAGAAAAGCGATGCCCTGAAGGAAGTGCTGAAGTTCACCCATATCTGGCTGAACTACCTGATGGCGGCCGTGGTCGTTGTCCATGCGGCCGCGGCGCTGAAACACCAGTTTGTCGACCGTGACGGCACGCTGGGCCGGATGCTGCCGTTCCTGCGCTGAGCCTGGCGCGCCAACTTTTTCGTTCCGCGGCGCCGCTGCGCCGTCCCTGACAGGAGTTTTTTCAGATGAAACGCAATTCCCGCCGCGGCTCGGCCACTATCCGCGCCACCCTGGCCGCCGTGCTGGCCGCCACCGGCATCGCCGCCAACCTGGCCTGGGCCCAGGTCGACGCCGCCCGGAGTTCGGTGACCGCGGTGGCGCGCCAGATCGGCGTGCCGATGGAGGGCAAGTTCAAGAAGTTCGACGCCAACGTCAGCTTCGACCCCGCCAAGCTGGCAACGTCGTCGGCCAAGATCGAGATCGACGTGGCCAGCTTCGAGATCGGCGATGCCGAGACCACCAAGGAAGTGAAGGGCAAGGACTGGTTCGACGCCGCCAAGTACCCCAAGGCGGTGTTCCAGTCGACCAGCATCAAGAACGGCACGCCGGGCAAGTACGACGTGGCCGGCAAGCTGACCATCAAGGGCAAGACCGTGGACGTGGTGGTGCCCGCCACCTACCGCCAGGAGGGCGGCGCGCAGGTGTTCGAGGGCGCGCTGCCGATCAAGCGCACCGCGTTCAATATCGGCGACGGCGAATGGAAGGACACCTCCGTGGTCGCCGACGACGTCCAGATCAAATTCCGTATCGTGCTGGCCAGGAAGTAAGGCCGGCATACCGCTGACGTACCCAGGACTTACCTGAACCGCTCCATCCCAACCCTGATTTGTCGGGAGACACCATGAAACTGCGTTCCCTCGTTGCCGCCGTCGCGGCCGTTTCCGCAACCGCCGCCTTCGGCGTGGCCTCGGCCAATACCGTGACGTACAACCTCGATCCGACCCATACCTACCCCAGCTTCGAGGCCGACCACCTGGGCGGCCTGTCGACCTGGCGCGGCAAGTTCGACAAGTCCAGCGGCGTGGTGACGCTGGACCGCGCCGCCAAGGCGGGCTCGGTCGAGGTCAACATCGACCCGGCTTCGATCGATTTCGGCAATGCCAAGCTGAACCAGCACGCCAAGGGCCCGGACATGTTCGACGTGCAGGCCTTCCCCGAGGCCACCTACAAGGGCAAGTTCTCCAAGTTCAAGGGCGACGTGCCGACCGAGGTCGACGGCGTGCTGACGCTGCGCGGCGTGTCCAAGCCGGTCAAGCTGGAAATCCGCGAGTTCAAGTGCATCCAGCACCCGATGCTCAAGCGCGAAGCGTGCGGCGCCGACGCCGTGGGCCAGTTCAACCGGACCGATTTCGGCCTGGACTATGGCGTCAAGATGGGCTTCAAGCCCGAAGTCAAGCTCGCCATCCAGGTGGAAGGCGTGCGCGCCGACTGAGCGCCCGGCCCGCTGCGGCGGGCAAGCAGCTGTCAAGGCCGGCCTTATGCCGGCCTTTTTTGTTGTATTGCACCATGCGGGGAGGCCGCCGCGGCACTTTGTTGTGCGAGTTGCGACGGGCACAGTACAATGGCCCGCGGCAATCCACCATGATCCGGGGTATTGCGACTCCTGCCACGGCGGGGGGCAGCCATGCCCGCAACTGGCCAGAGCGCATCACTATGAGCATTCGCTGCATGTCCCGATACCGGTAGCCATTCCCGCGATCCCCTCGCCCCTCATGCTGTACCCGGCCGTTCTGCCCTGGCTGTATGGCCCGCAGCGTTTCCCGGTTTTCCCTGGCGCTATACCGTGTACTCCAAAACGCAAATCGATCCGGTAGTTAGTTTCCGCAACTCGCAGGGCGAGCAGGTGCGGGGCACCATTGTCAATCTCCAGAGAAAGTCTCTGGTGATGGAGATCTACAACCCGTATTCGATCGTGCAGGTCAGCGAGGTGCTGAGCGAGCTCAGTGTCCGCATGGGCGAGAAGAACGCGTATCTCGGCAAGGCCGTGGTGATGAGCCTGGTAAACACCGGCCTGACCGCGGTGGTGTCGCTGACGCTGATCGACGAATGGCTGGAGCTGAGCAATCTCGACGACGAGCCCAAGTCGGTGGCGCGCGAATCGCTGCAGTTCGTGCAGGACTGGGAGAAGCGCTTCAATATCCGGCGCGACTACCAGATCGTCGTCAACGAGATGCGCGCTTTCCTGTCCGAGGTGTCGCGCTGGGTCGAGCAGGTCGACATGACCAGCACGCTGCCCAAGGAGGGCGATACCCTGCGCATGGACGTGTTCGAGGAACTGGCCACGCCGATCGCGCTGAAGATCCGCGAGTATTCCGCCCGGCTCGACGGCGAGGCGGCGCATGTGCCGGAAGAAGACACCGTGATGCACCGCACCTTCACCCAGGCGGCGCTGCATCCTTTGCTGCTGCGCTCGCCATTCGTGTTCCGCACCTACACCAAGCCGCTCGGCTATGCCGGCGACTACGAGATGGTCAACCAGATCCTGTCGGATCCGCGCCAGGGGCCCAGCACCTACTTCCAGATCGTCAATGCGACCTTCCTGCAGTCGTCCGTGGCCGCCGCGCATCGCAACCGGATCGACCTGCTGGTGGATTTCCTGGTGCGCATGGCAGAGCAGGCGCGCGCCGCGGGCAGTCCGTTCCGGCTGCTGAACGTGGGTTGCGGCCCGGCGGTCGAGATCAACCGCTTCATCACCGAATACCCCGAACCGCACTGGCTCTCGTTCCAGCTGCTCGACTTCAGCCAGGAAACCCTGGACTACGCCCGCGACCGCATCAACGAGAGCTGCCGCAAGGCCAACGCCAGGATGGAGGTGGAGTACGTCCACCACTCCGTGCATGAGCTGCTCAAGCGCCGCATCGACCCGGACCCGTCGCTGCGCGAGTTTGACGGCATCTATTGCGCCGGCCTGTTCGACTACCTGTCCGACCGGGTCTGCGCGCGCCTGCTCAATTATTTCTCCACGCGCACCCACCCCGAGGGGCGCATCCTTGCCACCAACGTCCACGTCAACAACCCGGAACGGTACAGCATGGAACATATGCTGGAGTGGTACCTGATCTATCGCGACGAGGCCGGCATGGCGTCGCTTCTGCCTGCCAATACGCGCGACAGCCGCACTTATGCCGACCCGACCGGGGTCAACGTGTTCGTCGAAGCGGTAGTGACCGATCCGGCCAAGGCCTGACACCATGCTGAAACGGACCGCGAGCAGGTATTCCCCGTACGAAGCCGACCTGCGCGAGTTCCGCCTGGTATCGAGCCGGGCAGGCGCGCTGACGGCCATCGTGCTGGTGATGGCGGGTGTCGGGCTCGACTACGGCATCTATCCGGGGCACCAGCTGCAGTTCTTCGTCGCGCGCCTGGTGGTTTCCGCGCTGATCGGGCTGATCCTGCTGATGCTGGTCAACCAGGCCGGCAGGCGCTTCGTGCAGCCGCTGACACTGGCCTGGCTGCTGCTGCCGCAAATGATGATCGCATGGATGATCGCCACCACCGACGGGGCGGCGTCGATCTACTATGCCGGGCTGAACCTGGTGATCTTCGCGGTCGGGATCGCCATGCCGATGGGGTTGTGGCAGACCATCGGCTTCGGCGTGGTGACCTACCTGATGTACCTGGCCGCCTGCCTGATCCACCCGGACGGGCTGGCGCAGCGCGCGCACTTCATCGTCAATTCGCTGTTCATCCTGTTTTCGATCGTGGCCAGCGCGGTCTACACCTTCATGAACGAGCGCGGGCATTTCCACCTGATCCGCCTGAAGGAAGAGCTGGCGCGCAAGAACGAAGAGCTGGCCGACATCAACCGGCGCCTGGCCGACATCAAGGGCCAGATGCTGCAGCAGGAAAAGATGGCCGCCATCGGCACGCTGGCCGCGGGCCTGCTGCACGAGGTCAACAATCCGGTCAATTTCTGCCTGATGGCCATCGAAGTGGCGATGGAAGAGCCGCCGGCCAAGCAGAGTCCGGCACTGGAAGAATGCCTGGTCGATGCCAAGCAGGGCATGCAGCGCATCCAGCATATCGTGTCGGACCTGAAGACCTTCGCCTACCGCAAGCCTGGCGCCGAGGTGGAAGGCACGCCGTTCCTGTTCGAGAAGGCGCTCGATTCGTCGATCCGCCTGACCGCGCACGAGCTGCGCGGCGTGACCCTGACGCGCGAGCTGGCGCCCGACACCCTGGTGCTCGGCGACGAGGCCGCCATCATCGGCGTGCTGATCAACCTGTTCTCGAACGCGGCGCTGGCCATGCGCAAGGCCGGCACGGCCGCGCCCGCGATCCATACCACGGCCCGCTGGGACAACCATCGCCTGCACGTCACCGTGCGCGACAACGGGCCCGGCATCCCGAAGGAGAACCTTGCGCGCGTGTTCGAGCCGTTTTTCACCACGCGCGAGGTGGGGCAGGGGCTTGGCCTGGGCCTGTCGATCAGCTACGCCGTGATCGAGCGCCATGGCGGCCAATTGTTTGCCGAGAGCGAACTCGGCCAGTGGACGGCGTTCAGCTTCGACCTGCCGCGTGCGGAGTAACCAGCCATGAGCGAAGTCCTGCAGGCGCGGCCTGCCATTCTCTACGTCGACGACGAAGACATGGCGCGCAAGTACTTCGCCCGCGCCGTCGGGGCAGACTACGAAGTGCTGCTGGCCGGCAGCGCCGACGAGGCCATGTCGGTGCTGCGTTCCGATCCTGCCCGCGTGGCCATCCTGGTGACGGATTTCCGCATGCCCGGGCGCGATGGCGGCGTGCTGCTGCGGCAGGTGGCCCAGGCCTATCCGCAGGTGGTGCGCATCCTGGTCACGGCCTATGCCGACAAGGAGCTGCTGCTGCAGACCGTCAACAGCGGCGAAATCTTCCAGATCCTGGAAAAACCGCTGAGCGTGAGCAACCTGCGCGACGTGCTGGCAAGGGCCGCCGAGCGCCATCGCGAACGCACGCTGCGCCAGCACCGGCTGATGGCGATCGACGAGACCCTGGCCTTCCTGGCGCACGAGCTCAATACGCCGCTGGCCGCCATTGCCAATTTTGCGCGCGGCATCAGCGGACGCGTGGCCGGCGAATACAGCGCGCAGCGCCAGAGCGAAATCGGCCAGGCCGCCAGCGCGATGCATGACAACGCCCAGTATTGCCTGGCGGTGCTGTCCTCGTTCCTGCAGTCGGTGCGTGACAGCGCCGGCAGCGTCCCGGCCCGGCGCAGTGCCGGCAACGAAGCCAGTGCCAGCGCGCTGGTGTCCGCGTTGCTCGACAGCTATCCCTTCGTGGGCGGCCAGCGCAGCTGGGTGGAGGTGGAGCTGCAGGGAGACTTTCCCGTGCAGACCCTGCCCAACTGCGTGGCGCTGGTGCTGTCCTCGGTGATGAGCAATGCGCTGCGGGCGCTGGCCGATGTCGCCGCGCCGTCGCTGCGCTTCGTCGTGGCCGCGCAGCCGCATGCCGCCATCCGCATCTGCGACAACGGCCCCGGCATTCCGCCCGAAGTGATGGACCGGCTGCTGGTCGACCCCGTCACCACCCACGCCAGCGCCGGCGGCAGCGGCCTAGGCATGATTTTCTGCAACCGCGTCATGCAGTCCTTTGGCGGCGGGATCCGGATCGAATCCGCACCCGGCGCCGGCACGACGGTGACGCTGGACTTTCCAAGTTTCAAGAGTCGAACGCACAGGAGTGAGTAATGACCGAACCGAATGCCACCCAGGCACCACCCCCGGCGATTCTGTTCGTCGATGACGAGGCCACGGCAGTCAAGTATTTCCAGCGCGCCATCGGTGCGCTGGCGCCGGTGGTCACCGGTGGCTCCGTCGAGGAGGGCAAGGCACTGCTGGACGCCCATGCCGATAGCCTGGCGGTACTGGTGTCGGACCAGCGCATGCCGGGTGAGTACGGCAACGAACTGCTGCGCTACGCGCGCGAGCGCTACCCGCACATCGTGCGCATCCTGACCACCGCGTACTCGGAACTCGACCAGACCGTCGAGGCGGTGAACCAGGGCCAGATCCATCGCTATATCAAGAAGCCATGGGACATCACCGCGCTGCGCATGGAACTCAAGCAGGCGCTGGAACTGTCGGGGTTGCGCAAGGAGCGCGACCAGCTGGTGCGCGAGAAACTGTCGGTGCTGCAGACCCAGACCGTGGCCTCGCGCATCGGCATGGTGCACGCGCTGTGCGCCAGCCTGATCGGCCCGGGCCGCTTCCAGCCGGTGGAAACCTATCTCGCCGGTGTCGACCTGGCCGGTGCCGGCAGCGCCGATCCTGACTGGCAGCGCATGGACTATGCCGACCTGGTGCGCGCCGAAGCCGAGCGCAGCGGCAACTTCGGCCATGCCGTGGGCACGCGCCTGGCCGCGCTGCGCAGCGCCAATGCGGGCAAGGGCGCTGCCGATGCCGCCGCCGTGATTGCCGACGCGCTCGGCAGCGAGGTGGTGCGCCGCGACGGCGATGCGGTGGTCTGGACCCAGCCGGCCGCGCTGGCCGAGTTCCTGGCCCAGCCCGTGGGCTCGGCGGTGTCGGCGCAGCATGCCGCCTGGCTGGCCAGCCTGCTGTGGCTGGAAGAGGCCGGCGGCGCGCTGAAGTTCGTCCGCGACGGCGACACCATCGTCTGCCGCGCCGCCCCGCGCAGCGAGAGCTTCGCCTCCGACCGGCTGGCGGCATGGATCGAGCGGTTCTCGATGCCGGCCTGAATGTCTGCGGACCGGCCATGAAAAACGGCGCCCCGCGGGGCGCCGTTTGTTTTTCCGGCAGGGCCGGGCTCAGGCCTGCGCGCCGTAGTTGGGGTCGTTGCGGTCGGTCGACTCGCCCTTCTTCTCGCCCTTGACCAGGTCTTCGCGCTTCACGCCCAGCCACATCGCCAGCGCCGCGGCAACGAACACCGACGAGTAGATGCCGAACAGGATGCCCACCGTCAGCGCCAGCGCGAAGTAGTGCAGCGTCGGGCCGCCGAAGAAGAACATCGACAGCACCATCATTTCGGTCGAGCCGTGGGTGATGATGGTGCGCGACATGGTGCTGGTGATGGCGTGGTCGATGACCTCGTGCGTGGTCATCTTGCGGTACTTGCGGAAGGCCTCGCGGATCCGGTCGAAGATCACCACCGATTCGTTGACCGAGTAGCCCAGCACCGCCAGGATCGCCGCCAGCACCGACAGCGAGAATTCCCACTGGAAGAAGGCGAAGAAGCCCAGGATGATGACGATGTCGTGCAGGTTGGCGATGATGCCCGCCACCGCGAACTTCCACTCGAAGCGGAACGACAGGTAGATCACGATACCCGCCACCACGCACAGCAGCGCCAGCAGGCCGTCGGTGGCCAGCTCCTTGCCCACCTGCGGGCCGACGAACTCGACGCGCTGCAGCTTGACGTCGGGCGACGCCGCGGTCAGCGCGCCCATCACCTGCTCGCTCTGCTGGGCCGACGTGACGGGCTTGCCGTCCGCGCCCTTCTGCAGCGGCAGGCGGATCATCACGTCGCGCGAGGTGCCGAAGTTCTGCACCTGCACGTCGGTATAGCCGAGCTTGCCTACCTGGCCGCGGATCTTTTCCAGGTCGGCCGCCTGCTGGTAGCTGACCTCCATCACCGTGCCGCCGGTGAATTCGATCGACAGGTGCAGGCCCTTTTGCCAGAGGAAGAACACGGCCGCGGCAAACGTCAGGAAGGAGATCACGTTGAAGATCAACGCGTGCTTCATGAACGGAATGTCGCGCCGGATGCGGAAGAATTCCATGTTGAATCCTGTTCTGTACTACGTGTTGTGCCGCGGGCCGCTTACTTGGCGACCGGCGTGTCGGTGGTATTGCCGGGCTTCCAGATCTGGCCGATGGCCACGCTCTGCAGCTTCTTCTTGCGGCCGTACCACAGGTTGACCAGGCCGCGGTTGAAGAACACCGCCGAGAACATCGAGGTCAGGATGCCCAGGCAGTGCACCACGGCAAAGCCGCGCACCGGTCCCGAACCGAACGCCAGCAGCGCCAGGCCGGCGATCAGCGTGGTCACGTTGGAGTCCAGGATGGTGGCCCAGGCGCGGTCGAAACCGACCGCGATCGCCATCTGCGGCGACGCGCCGGCGCGAAGTTCCTCGCGGATGCGCTCGTTGATCAGCACGTTGGCGTCGATGGCCATGCCCAGCACCAGCGCGATGGCGGCAATGCCCGGCAGCGTCAGCGTGGCCTGCAGCATCGACAGCACCGCGATCAGCAGCAGCAGGTTCACGCCCAGCGCGATCACCGAGAACACGCCGAACAGCATGTAGTACAGGATCATGAACACGCCGATGGCGGCAAAGCCATAGGCGACCGAATCGAAGCCCTTCTCGATGTTGTCGGCACCCAGCGACGGGCCGATGGTGCGCTCTTCGATGATCTCCATCGGCGCGGCCAGCGAGCCGGCGCGCAGCAGCAGGGCCAGGTCGTTGGCGGCTTCGGTCGAGTAGGAGCCGGTGATCTGGAAGCTCGAGCCCAGTTCGGACTGGATCGTCGCCACCGTCAGCACTTCGCCCTTGCCCTTTTCGAACAGCACGATCGCCATCGGCTTCTTCAGGTTCTCGCGCGAGACGTCGCGCAGCACGCGGCCGCCCTGGGCGTCGAGCTTGATGTTGACCGAAGGCTGCTGGTTCTGGTCGAAGCCGGCCGAGGCGCTTTCGATGCGGTCGCCGGTGAAGATCACCTGCTTCTTCAGCACCACCGGGGCGCCGTTACCTTGCGTGAACAGCTCGCTGCCGAACGGGATCGGGTCGCCCGGGCGCGGGCTGCGCGGCGCGTCGTTGTCGACCAGGCGCGCTTCCAGGGTGGCGGTGCGGCCGATGATGTCCTTGGCCTTGGCGGTGTCCTGCACGCCCGGCAGCTGCACCACGATGCGGTCGGCGCCTTGCTGCTGGATCACCGGCTCGGCCACGCCGAGTTCGTTGACGCGGTTGTGCAGCGTGGTGATGTTCTGCTTGACCGCGGCGTCCTGCACGGCGCGGCGCGCGGCCTCGGTGAAGGTGCCGACGATGTTGTTGCCGTCCATGGCGAAGGCCACTTCGCGCAGGTTGTCGGCCAGCAGCGCGCGCGCGCGGCCGGCGTCGTCGGCGTTGTTGAAGCGCACCGTCAGGCGCTCGCCGTCGCGGTCGATGCCGCCGTGGCGGATATTCTTGTCGCGCAGCAGCGTGCGCGCGTCGCCGGCCAGGCTGTCGAGCTTTTTGTCGACCGCGCCCTTCATGTCGACCTGCAGCAGGAAGTGCACGCCGCCGCGCAGGTCCAGGCCCAGGTACATCGGCAGCGCGTGCAGCGAGGTCAGCCAGCGCGGCGAGCCCGACAGCAGGTTCAGCGCCACCACGTAGGCGGGGTCGGACGCGTCCGGGTTGAGCGCGCGCGACAGCACGTCCTTGGCCTTGAGCTGCTCGTCGGTGGTGCGGAAGCGCGCCTTGACCGAGCCTGACTGGCCGGAAATATCGAAGAAGACGCCGTCGGGCTGCAGCTGGTTCTGCGCCAGGATCTCTTCAACCTGCTTCTGCATCGACAGGTCGACCTTGACCGTGGCCTTGCCCGAGGACACCTGCACGGCAGGCGCCTCGCCGAAGAAGTTCGGCAAGGTGTAGATGATGCCGATGGCCAGGGCCACCAGGATCACGAGGTATTTCCAAAGCGGATAACGATTCATCTCGGGCCAGTCATTCAGCGGTTGGCGGGGCCGGCGCAGGCGTGGCGCACCACGTCGGCGGGGCCGAACCGGTTTGGCAAACAGCCGCCTGGCAGCCGCGGATGGAAGCCGCAAGGGCTTCGTCGGGCTGGATCAGGCGGCTGCCGGGGCATGCGCGAACGGGCATGCCGGAAAAGACAAAGGCGGGAGTCGCGAGCGATCCGGGGATCAGAGCGCCTTCAGCGAGCCCTTGGGCAGCACCGTGGTCACGGCATTCTTCTGCACCGTGATCTCGGTGCCTTCGGCGATTTCCAGGCTGACGTACTGGTCGGTGACCTTGGTCACGCGGCCCAGGATGCCGCCGGCGGTGACGACTTCGTCGTTCTTGGCCAGCGCTTCGAGCATTGCCTTGGCTTCCTTCTGGCGCTTCATCTGCGGGCGGATCATGATGAACCACAGCACACCAAACATCAGGATGATGGGCAGGAAGCTCATCAGGCCGCCAGCCGCGCCGCCGGCACCGGCGGTCTGGGCAAATGCGTTAGAAATCAGCACGTTGATTCTCCGTCACAAAAGTCAATCAATTAATCGAACATTCTACCATTCGCACCCAGCCCGCCCTTGGCATTCTAGGGCGGAATACGGGTTTGTTCGGGTGCGCCGGGGACAACATGCGCGGCGGGCGCCGCGCCTCGACCGGCTATTCGACCGCCGGCGGCGCGAAAGTTCGCGCCGCCCGGCATGGTCACTGCGTGCCGCGGGCGCGGTCGGCGGCGAACTGGCGGCGGAAATCGGTGAAGCGGTGCTGCTCGATGGCGTCGCGCACCTCGCGCATCAGCTGCAGGTAGTAGTGCAGGTTGTGGATGGTGTTCAGGCGCGCGCCCAGGATCTCGCCGACGCGGTGCAGGTGATGCAGGTAGGCGCGCGAGAAATTGCGGCAGGTGTAGCAGGCGCAGCTCTCGTCGAGCGGGCGCGGGTCGTTGCGGTGCGCGGCGTTCTTGATCTTGACGTCGCCGTAGCGGGTGAAGAGCCAGCCGTTGCGCGCGTTGCGGGTCGGCATCACGCAGTCGAACATGTCCACCCCGGCGGCGACGCCGGCGACCAGGTCTTCGGGCGTGCCGACACCCATCAGGTAATGCGGCTTGTTGGCCGGCAGGCGCGGCGCCACGTGTTCCAGCACGCGCATCATGTCTTCCTTGGGCTCGCCCACCGACAGCCCGCCGATGGCAAAGCCGTGGAAGTCCAGCTCGGACAGCCCCGCCAGCGACTCGTCGCGCAGGTCTTCGTACATGCCGCCCTGGACGATGCCGAACAGCGCGTTCGGGTTGGCCAGCCGCTCGAACTCGTCGCGCGAGCGCTTGGCCCAGCGCAGGCTCATGCGCATCGACTTGGCGGCTTCCTCGTGCGTGGCGGGGCGGCCGTCGATCTCGTAAGGGGTGCATTCGTCGAACTGCATGACGATGTCGGAATTGAGCGTGCGCTGGATCTGCATCGAGATCTCGGGCGACAGGAAGAGCTTGTCGCCGTTGACCGGCGAGGCAAAGGTCACGCCATCTTCGGTGATCTTGCGCAGATCGCCCAGCGAAAACACCTGGAAGCCGCCGGAGTCGGTCAGGATCGGCTTGTCCCAGCCGATAAAGCGGTGCAGGCCCTCGTGGGCGTTGACCACGTCCAGCCCCGGGCGCAGCCACAGGTGGAAGGTGTTGCCCAGGATGATGTGCGCGCCGATCTCGTTCAGTTCCAGCGGCGACATCGCCTTGACCGAGCCATAGGTGCCCACCGGCATGAAGATCGGCGTTTCGACCACGCCGTGGTTCAGCGTGACGCGGCCGCGGCGGGCGTTGCCGTCGGTGGTGATGAGTTCGAAGTTGAGCATGGCGAATAGTCTGAAATCAGGCCGCGGCGGCGGCGTCCGGCTGCCGGGTCAGCAGCATGGCGTCTCCGTAGCTGAAGAAGCGGTAGCGCTGCTCGACCGCATGGCGGTAGGCGGCGCGGATGGCTTGCACCCCGGCCAGCGCCGACACCAGCATCAGCAGCGTCGACTTGGGCAGGTGGAAGTTGGTGATCAGCGCGTCGACCAGGCGGAAGCGGTAGCCGGGCGTGATGAAGATATCGGTGTCGCCGCTGCCGGCGGCGAGCGTGCCGTCGGGCTGCGCCGCCGATTCCAGCGCGCGCAGCGAGGTGGTGCCGACCGCGATCACGCGGCCGCCGCGCGCGCGGGTGTCGCGCACCGCCTGCGCCAGGTCTTCGGAAATCGCGTACCACTCCGAATGCATCTTGTGCTCGGCCAGGTTCTCGGTGCGCACCGGCTGGAAGGTGCCGGCGCCCACATGCAGCGTCAGGAAGGCGCGGCGCACGCCCGCGGCATCGAGCCGGGCGAACAGCGCGTCGTCGAAATGCAGGCCCGCGGTGGGCGCGGCGACCGCGCCGGGGCTGCGCGCGTAGACGGTCTGGTAGCGGGTCTCGTCGTAGGCGTCGGGGTCGTGCGTGATATAGGGCGGCAGCGGCAGGCGGCCGTAGCGCTCGATCAGGTCCAGCGCCGGCTCGGGGAAACGCAGGGTAAAGAACTGGTCCACGCGCGGGCCCACGGTCACGGCGAAGGCGCCGTCGGCCAGGTGCAGCGCGCTGCCTTCGGCCGGCGTCTTGGACGCGCGCACCTGGGCCAGCACGGTATGGGTATCGAGCACGCGCTCGACCAGCACCTCGATCCTGCCGCCGCTGGGCTTGTGGCCGAAGAAGCGGGCCTTGATCACGCGGGTGTCGTTGAACACCAGCAGGTCGTCCGGACGCAGGTAGTCGACGATGTCGCTGAAGGCGCGGTCGACCATGCGCACCGCGTCGGCGGTGTCGGCCGGGGCGTGCCGCTCCACCACCAGCAGCCGGCTGGCGCTGCGGTCGGGCAGCGCGCTCTGGGCGATCAGTTCGGGCGGCAGCGGAAAGTCGAAATCGGAAAGCGTCAACATCGTGGGAAGGGCGGGCTGCGCGGTCTGCAGGCTGTGGCGGAGGCTGACGCCGGGCACGGCGCGTCACTCCGCTGCCCGGATTGGCAGCCGGCATGGGTACAATCGGCGAATCCGATATTGTAAGGCCACGGGCGCGCTTGCCGCCGCGCCGGGCGTGATACCGGCCATTCGCCGGCGCCGCGCCAGCCAACCAGAAGCCCGCAGCGACTGCTGCCAACTTTTTCGCCGATGCCCGGAACCGCCGCCGAACCGATCCAGGACCCTGCCGAGGCCGCCGACGCCACCGACGCGCCGGCGAGCGCGCGCGGCAAGGCCGGCGCGGCCAAGGGCAAGGCCGCGGGTTCGGGCACGTCTTCCGCCGCCGCGCGGCTGGCCAAGCTGGGCCTGCGCCGTCCGGTCGACCTGGTGCTGCATCTGCCGATGCGCTACGAGGACGAGACCACGGTGGTGCCGATCGCCGAGGCCATCCACCGTGCCGGGCTGGGGCTGCCGGCGCAAGTGGAAGGCGAAGTCGTCTCCAACGAAGTCACGTTCCGGCCGCGCCGCCAGCTGGTGGTGAAGATCGCCGACGACAGCGGCGAGCTGACGCTGCGCTTCCTGAACTTCTACGGCAGCCAGACCAAGCAGATGGCCGAAGGCGTGCGCCTGCGTGTGCGCGGCGACGTGCGCGGCGGTTTCTTCGGCGCCGAGATGGTCCATCCGACGGTGCGGCCGGTGCTGGCCGGCGAGGCGCTGCCCGACCGCCTGACGCCGGTGTACCCGTCCACCGCCGGCATCCCGCAGGCCTACCTGCGCAAGGCCATCGGTGGCGCGCTGGCGCGCACGCCCTTGCCCGAGACACTGCCGCAGCCGGTGCTGCAGGGGCCGCTGGCACGCCTGCAGCTGCGCCCGCTGGCCGACAGCCTGCGGCTGCTGCACGCGCCGCCGCCGCAGGAAAGCGAGGCCGCGCTGGCCGACCGTTCGCATCCGGCCTGGCAGCGCGTCAAGTTCGACGAGCTGCTGGCGCAGCAGATCTCGCTGCGGCGCGCGCACGCGGCGCGCCGCGACAAGACCGCGCCGACCATGCCGCGCCGCGAGGGCGGGCTGCTGACGCGCTTCCTGGCCGCCTTGCCGTTCCGGCTGACCGGCGCGCAGCAGCGCGTGGTGGCGGAAATCGCCGCCGACATGAGCCTGCCGCATCCGATGCACCGGCTGCTGCAGGGCGACGTCGGCAGCGGCAAGACCATCGTCGCCGCGCTGGCCGCGTGCCAGGCCATCGATGCCGGTTTCCAGGCGGCGCTGATGGCGCCGACCGAAATCCTGGCCGAGCAGCATTTCCGCAAGCTGTCGGCGTGGCTGGAGCCGCTGGGCGTGCCGGTGGCATGGCTGGCCGGCAGCCAGAAGGCGCGCGACAAGCGGGCGGCGGTGGCGCGCGTGGAATCGGGCGAGGCGCAGCTGGTGATCGGCACCCATGCGCTGATCCAGGACACCGTGCGTTTTGCCAGGCTGGGGCTGTCGGTGGTCGACGAACAGCACCGCTTCGGCGTCGCCCAGCGTTTGGCGCTGCGCGGCAAGGCCGGCGCGGCCGAAGCGCCCGCTGCGATCAGCGCGGCCGAAACCGTGCCGCACCAGCTGATGATGTCGGCCACGCCGATCCCGCGCACGCTGGCCATGACGTACTACGCCGACCTCGACGTCTCGGTGATCGATGAACTGCCGCCGGGGCGAACGCCCATCGTCACGCGCCTGGTCAACGACGAGCGCCGCGACGAGGTGATCGGGCGCATCCACCATGCCGCCGCCGAAGGCCGCCAGGTCTACTGGGTGTGCCCGCTGATCGAGGAGAGCGAGGCGCTGCAGCTGCAGACCGCGGTCGAGACCTACGAGACCCTGGTGGCCGCGCTGCCCGACCTGCGCGTGGGCCTGGTGCACGGGCGCCTGCCGCCGGCGGAAAAGGCCGCGGTGATGGACGACTTCAGCGCCAATCGCCTGCAGGTGCTGGTGGCCACCACCGTGATCGAGGTGGGCGTGGACGTGCCCAATGCCTCGCTGATGGTGATCGAGCATGCCGAGCGCTTTGGACTGGCGCAGCTGCACCAGCTGCGCGGCCGGGTCGGGCGCGGCAGCGCCGAATCGGTGTGCCTGCTGATGTACCAGGCGCCGCTGTCGCCCACCGCGCGCGAGCGCCTGGCGACCATGCGCGAGACCACCGACGGCTTCGAGATCGCGCGGCGCGACCTGGAGATCCGCGGCCCGGGTGAATTCCTGGGCGCGCGCCAGTCCGGCGAGGCGATGTTGCGCTTTGCCGACCTGCAGACCGATGCCTGGCTGGTGGAGTACGCCCAGGCCGCCGCCGAGCTGATGCTGGCGCACTATCCGGAAGCGGTGGAAGCGCACCTGTCGCGCTGGCTGGGCGGGCGCGAGCACTACCTGAAGGCCTGATTGAAGTCTTGCGGGCCGGCTTTGTGCCGGAGCCGTCGCATACCGGCGCGCGCGAAGCGGGCACTCTGACAGATCCGTCAATCGAAGGTAAAATCTATCGCCTACCCGGATTTGATAAGTCATGACGCTCACCGAACTCAAGTACATCGTCGCCGTGGCGCGCGAGCGCCATTTCGGCCGGGCCGCCGAAGCCTGCTTCGTGTCGCAGCCGACGCTGTCGGTCGCCATCAAGAAGCTGGAAGACGAACTCAACGTGCAGATCTTCGAGCGCGGCACCTCCGAGGTGTCGGTGACGTCGGTCGGCGAGCAGATCGTGGCGCAGGCCCAGCGTGTGCTGGAGCAGACCATGGCCATCCGCGAGATCGCCAAGCAGGGCAAGGACCCGCTGGCGGGCCCGCTGCGCGTGGGCGTGATCTACACCATCGGGCCGTACCTGCTGCCGTCGCTGGTCAAGCAGATGATCGACACCGTGCCGCAGATGCCGCTGATGCTGCAGGAAAACTACACCCACAAGCTGATCGAGCTGCTCAAGCAGGGCGAGATCGATTGCGCGGTGATGGCCGAGCCGTTCCCCGACTCCGGCCTGACGGTGCGCCCGCTCTATGACGAACCCTTTGTCGTCGCGGTGCCGCGCGGCCATCAGCTGGCGCAGGCGCACGCGGTCGACCCCGAGGAGCTGAAGCAGCAGACCATGCTGCTGCTGGGCAGCGGCCATTGCTTCCGCGACCACGTGCTGGGTGTGTGCCCCGAGCTGTCGCGCTTTTCGCAGGCCGCGGACGGCATCCAGAAGACCTTCGAGGGCTCGTCGCTCGAGACCATCCGCCATATGGTGGCCAGCGGCGTCGGTATCACCGTGCTGCCGCGCACCTCGGTGCCCGACCTGAAAGCCAAGGGCGACATGCTGTCGTACGTGCCGTTTGCCGACCCGGTGCCAGACCGGCGCGTGGTGCTGGCCTGGCGCAAGAGCTTCACCCGCCTGCCGGCGATGGAGGCGCTGGCCAACGCCGTAGCCGCCTGCGACCTGCCCGGCGTGCGCAAGCTCGATGCCAAGGAACTGGCCGAAGCCGCCTGAGCGTCGCGCCGAAGGACCGGTCATGCCACGGCCGCAGCGGAGATTCCACTGCGGCCGTTGTCATTTCTGCTTCCCGAACCGGTCATTTCCCCAGCTGTCCTGTTGGCGGTCAGCCGCCGCCGGCACAAGTTTCACTAATCCTAAATAGATTTGACCTAATACATAGGTATAAATAATTAAATTCTCAACTTGATAGATAATTTGTAGACTGCTCCTGTCGATGCGGATGGCGTCGACGCAAGACAGGAACCGATGATGAGCACCAGCGCCCAGTCACTGATAACGACACCGACTCAGCCCCGTTTTTCCCTCCGCATGGGGCGCTGCCTGCTCGATTGCCTTGCCTGCTATGCCGCCGCGCTCTGACGCGGCATCTCTTTCAGCCCACCCACAAAGAGGAAAAGATGAGCAAGAAGGACACTCTCACCACCGCCGCCGGCGCACCGGTCGCCGATAACCAGAACTCGCAGACCGCCGGCCCGCGCGGCCCGATGCTGCTGCAGGATGTCTGGTTCCTCGAAAAGCTGGCACACTTCGACCGCGAAGTCATCCCCGAGCGCCGTGTCCACGCCAAGGGCTCCGGCGCCTACGGCACGCTGCGCATCACGCACGACATCACCAAGTACACCAAGGCCTCGGTATTTGCCGAGATCGGCAAGGAAACGCCGCTGTTCATCCGCTTTTCCACCGTCGCGGGCGAGCGCGGCGCGGCCGACGCCGAGCGCGATGTGCGCGGCTTCTCGATCAAGTTCTATACCGACGAAGGCAACTGGGACCTGGTCGGCAACAACACGCCGGTGTTCTTCGTGCGCGACCCGCTCAAGTTCCCCGACTTCATCCACACGCAGAAGCGCAACCCGCGCACCAACCTGCGCGACCCGATCGCGGTGTGGGACTTCTGGTCGCGCCATCCGGAATCGCTGCACCAGGTCACCATCCTGATGAGCGACCGCGGCCTGCCGCAGAACTACCGCCAGATGCACGGCTTCGGCTCGCACACGTACTCGTTCATCAATGCCAATAACGAGCGCTTCTACGTCAAGTTCCACTTCAAGTCGCAGCAGGGCGTGGAGAACTGGACCAACGAGGAAGCCGCCAGGGTGGTGGCCAACGACCGCGAGAGCGCCCAGCGCGACCTGTTCGACAATATCGAGCGCGGCAACTTCCCGCGCTGGAACCTGCGCGTGCAGGTCATGCCGGAGGCCGAGGCGGCCAAGTACCACATCAACCCGTTCGACCTGACCAAAGTCTGGCCGCACAAGGACTATCCGCTGATCGACGTGGGGGTGGTCGAGCTCAACCGCAACCCGGACAATTATTTTGCCGAGGTCGAGCAGGTGGCGATGAACCCGGCCAACATCGTGCCCGGCATCGGCTTCTCGCCCGACAAGATGCTGCAGGGGCGGCTGTTCTCGTATGGCGACACGCAGCGCTACCGGCTGGGCATCAACCATGCCCAGATCCCGGTCAATGCGCCGAAATGCCCGTTCCACAACAGCTTCCACCGCGACGGCGCGATGCGCGTGGACGGCAACCAGGGCGGCAAGCTCAACTACGAGCCCAACCGCGAAAGCGCCTACGCCGCCAGCGAGCGCGCCATCGAGCCGCCGCTGGCGCTGGACGGCGCCGCCGACCGCTGGGACCACCGCGTCGACACCGACTACTACAGCCAGCCCGGCGCGCTGTTCCGCCTGTTCGACGAAGGCCAGCGCCAGCGCCTGTTCGCCAATATCGCCGCGGCGATGCAGGGTGTGCCCGAGGAGATCGTGCGGGTCCAGCTGGAGCATTTCACGCGGGCCGACCCGGCCTACGGCGAGGGCGTAAAGCGGGCGCTGAACCTGCAATAAGCGCCTGCCCGGCAACGGCCGACGGCGCCGGTTTGGCCGCGACCGTTGCCCAGTGCAATAATGCGGGGTACCGCGCCGCCCGGCCCCGCATCGGCAAGCCCGGCGGCGCGCCTCGTGGCTATCCCTGAACGGAGCGTATCTACCATGGCAAAGAAGAACGAGATGAGCGTGAATATCGGTATTTCCGACAAGGACCGCAAGAAGATCGCGGAAGGGCTGTCCAAGCTGCTGGCCGACACCTATACCCTCTACCTCAAGACCCACAACTTCCACTGGAACGTGACGGGTCCGATGTTCAATACGCTGCATCTGATGTTCGAGACCCAGTACAACGAACTGGCGCTGGCGGTGGACTCGATCGCCGAGCGTATCCGCGCGCTGGGCTACCCGGCGCCGGGCACCTACAAGGAGTACGCGCGCCTGTCGTCGATCGCCGAGGAAGAGGGCGTGCCCGAGGCCACCGAAATGATCCGCAAGCTGGTCGAAGGCCAGGAAGCCGTGGTGCGCACCGCGCGCTCGATCTTCCCGGTGATCGACGCGGCCGGCGACGAGCCCTCGGCCGACCTGCTGACCCAGCGCATGCAGACGCATGAAAAAACCGCGTGGATGCTGCGCTCGATGCTGGCCTGAGCCCGGCTCGCCCGCCTGGCTGCCGCGCCCGCGGCGGCCGGTCCAGCGCGTCGCAGCCGTCCGGGCTGCGGCGCGTTTTCATTGAATCGCCCGCCCCGGATCCACGCCGTGCAGACCCTCTCGCCGTTGCCCCCCACCCCCATGCTTGAACGCCTTGCCCTCTACGCGCGCCTGGTGCGCATCGACAAGCCCATCGGCACGCTGCTGCTGCTGTGGCCGACGCTGTGGGCCATGTGGATGGCCGCGGACGGCCCGCCCCGGTGGGGCCTGTTCTGGATCTTCGTGGCCGGCACCTTCCTGATGCGCTCGGCCGGCTGCGCCATCAACGACTGGGCCGACCGCGACTTCGACAAGCACGTCAAGCGCACCAAGGAGCGGCCGCTGACCGCGGGCAAGATCGCCGCGTGGGAAGCGCTGGCGGTGGCCGCCGTGCTGGCGCTGGTGGCGTTCACGCTGGTGCTGCCGCTGAACGCGCTGACCAAGTGGCTGGCGGTGGTGGCGGCAGTGGTGGCGGGCACATACCCGTTCTTCAAGCGCTTCTTTGCCATTCCGCAGGCCTACCTGGGAATCGCCTTCGGCTTCGGCATCCCGATGGCATTCGCCGCGATCCAGGACCAGGTGCCGCCGGTGGCGTGGCTGATGCTGCTGGCCAATGTGTTCTGGGCGGTGGCGTACGACACCGCCTATGCGATGGTCGATCGCGATGATGACCTGCTGATCGGCATGAAGACCTCGGCGATCACCTTCGGGCGCTTCGACGTGGCGGCGATTATGCTGTGCTATGCCGCGTTCTTTGCGCTGATGGCGTGGGCGGGCGTGCTGCTCGGGCTGGGATGGCCGTATTGGGTGGGGCTGGTTGCCGGGATCGGCTGTGCCGGCTACCACTACACGCTGATCCGCGAGCGCGACCGGATGCGGTGCTTCGCGGCGTTCCGCCATAACAACTGGCTGGGGGCTTGCGTGTTTGCGGGGACGGCGCTGGCGTATGCGGTGCGGTGATTAGATCCCGCTGGTTTTCTCCCCTCTCCCGCCTGCGGGAGAGGGGCAGGGGGTGAGGGCAGGCGCTGGCATACCGACGCGCTCCACTTCGTGGACACTCCGGCCCTCACCCCCACCCCTCTCCCGCAAGCGGGCGAGGGGAGCGTTCACAAGGGGCGTCGGCCAGCTCAGAGCGCCTGCGGTCTGACCTCCCTTATTCCTTCCCGAACTCCGCCCCCATCTCCCTGCCCCGCGCCGCGGCCGCATGCATCGCGCGCACAAAGGCATCGGCGATGCCGGAGGCTTCCATCGACGTCAGCGCCGCATAGGTGGTCCCGCCCTTCGAGGTCACGCGCTCGCGCAGCGTCGCCACCGCTTCGGGCGATTGCCCCGCCAGCGTGGCCGCGCCGCGGAAGGTTTCCACCGCGAGTTCGCGTCCCTGTTCGGCGCTCAGCCCCAGTTCGGTGGCGGCGCGCTGCATCGCCTCGATGAAATAGAACACATAGGCCGGACCGCTGCCGGAGATCGCGGTGACGGCATCGATCTGGTCATCGCCGTCGACCCACACGCATTTGCCGACGGCCTCGGCCACGGCGCTGGCAATGGCACGGTCTTCGGCCGATAGCCCGGCCGCTGCGGCCAGCCCCGTCATGCCCATGCCCGACAGCGCCGGCGTATTCGGCATTGCGCGCACCACGCGCTTGCGCCCGCCGAGCCAGCGCTGCATGTCCTGCAGCCGGATGCCGGCGGCCACGCTGATCACCAGGTTGCCCGGACCATCGCCCGGCAGGTGCGGCAGCAGCTGCGCCGCGGCGTCGCGGAACTGCTGCGGCTTGACCGCGAGCACCAGCACGTCGCTGGCGCCGAAGGCGGCATCCGGCGCGCCGGCGGCATGCACGCCGAGGTCGCGCGCCAGGCGCTGCTGCGCTTCCGGGAACGGGTCGACCACGCGGATCGCGCCGGCGGGCACGCCGCGCGCGATCAGGCCGCCGATCAATGCGGAAGCCATGTTGCCGCCGCCAAGAAAACCGAAGGTGAGGGTGTCGAGCATGAAGGTCTCTGGGGTCTGAAAGATTCCGGTCGGGGCGCGGACGTCAGCCGCGCGCGCCGAAGATGGCGGTGCCGATCCGCACCAGGGTCGAGCCCTCGGCAATGGCGGCCTCCATGTCGCCCGACATGCCCATCGACAGCGTATCGAGCGCCAGCCCGTCGGCGCGCAGCGCCTGCAGCATGGCGCGCATGGCGGCGAACGGGCGGCGTTGCGCCGCGGGGTCTTGCTCGGGCTCGGGGATCGCCATCAGTCCGCGCAGCCGCAGGTTGGGCAGGGCGGCGACGGCATGCGCCAGCGCCGGAACCTCTGCCGGAGCCACGCCGCTCTTGCTGGCCTCGCCGCTGATATTCACCTGGATGCAGACCTGCAGCGGCGCCATGCCGGCCGGACGTTGCGCCGACAGCCGTTCGGCGATCCTGAGCCGGTCGATGGTGTGGACCCAGTCGAAATGTTCCGCCACCGGCCGCGTCTTGTTGCTTTGCAGCGGGCCGATGAAATGCCATTGCAGGCGGTCGCGCAGGTCGGCCAGCGCGGCGATCTTGTCGACGCCTTCCTGGACGTAGTTTTCGCCGAATTCGCGCTGTCCGGCGGCGTATGCGGCCCTTATGCGGTCGGGTGAAACGGTCTTGGAAACGGCCAGCAGGGCGATGTCCGCGGCTTGCCTGCCGGCCTGTTGTGCTGCCGCCGCAATGCCCTGGCGCACGGCTTGCAAGTTGGCGGCAATCACAGACATAATCCGGCGAACATATATATAAGGTACGTCAAGTACCGATAACAAATCAGGGTGGGGTCATTATAGATGGACATCGCGCAGCTATTGGCTTTCGCCGTCAAGAACAAGGCGTCCGATCTTCATCTGTCCGCGGACATGCCGCCGATGGTGCGGATCCACGGCGACATGCGCCGCATCAACGTCGCCTCGATGACGCACAAGGATGTCCACGCCATGGTGTACGACATCATGAGCGACACCCAGCGCAAGGCCTACGAGGAACGCCTCGAAATCGATTTCTCGTTCGAGATCGCCGGCCTGTCGCGCTTCCGCGTCAATGCCTATAACACCCAGCGCGGCGCCGCCGCGGTGTTCCGTACCATTCCGTCCAAGGTGCTGACGCTGGAAGAGCTGCGCGCGCCGGCGGTATTTGCCGACCTGTGCATGAAGCCGCGCGGGCTGGTGCTGGTAACGGGCCCGACCGGCTCGGGCAAGTCCACCACGCTGGCGGCGATGGTCGACCATCGCAATGAAAACGACATGGGCCACATCCTCACGGTGGAGGACCCGATCGAATTCGTGCACAGCTCCAAGAAGAGCCTGATCAACCAGCGCGAGCTGGGGCCGCATACGCATTCGTTCGCCAACGCGCTGCGCTCGGCGCTGCGCGAAGACCCTGACGTGATCCTGGTGGGTGAACTGCGCGACCTCGAAACCATCCGCCTGGCGCTGACCGCGGCCGAGACCGGCCACCTGGTCTTCGGCACGCTGCACACCAGTTCGGCGGCCAAGACCATCGACCGCGTGGTCGACGTGTTCCCGCCCGAAGAGAAGGACATGGTGCGCACCATGCTGTCGGAATCGCTCGAGGCGGTGATCTCGCAGACGCTGCTGAAGACCCGCGACGGCAACGGCCGCACCGCCGCGCACGAGATCATGATCGCCACCCCGGCGATCCGCCACCTGATCCGCGAAAACAAGATCGCGCAGATGTACTCGATGATGCAGACCAGCAGCGGGCTGGGCATGCAGACGCTGGACCAGTGCCTGTCGGACCTGATCAAGCGCAGCGTCATCAGCTACAACGACGCGCGCGCGATTGCCAAGAATCCGGACGCGTTCATGGGCTGAGGCCCGCCTTCGCTTTTTTCCAGCAGGACACCGCCATGCTCGACCGCGAATCCGCCGCCAAGTACATCAACGACCTGCTCGAGCTGATGGTCAGCAACCGCGGCTCGGACCTGTTCATCACTTCGGACTTTCCGCCGGCGATCAAGGTCGATGGCAAGATCACGCCGGTGTCGCAGCAGCCGCTGAACCCGACCCAGGCGCTGGGCCTGGTGCGCTCGGTGATGAACGAGCGCCAGGTGCAGGACTTCGACACCAGCCGCGAATGCAATTTCGCGATCAGCGCGCCCAAGGCCGGGCGCTTCCGCGTCTCGGCCTTTATCCAGCAGGGCAAGGCCGGCATGGTGGTGCGCACCATCAATACGCGCATCCCGTCGGTGGCCGACCTGGACCTGCCGCAGACGCTGCATGACGTGGTGATGGCCAAGCGCGGGCTGGTGATCGTCACCGGCGCCACCGGCTCGGGCAAGTCGACCACGCTGGCGGCAATGCTCGACCACCGCAACGCGCATTCCTACGGCCATATCATCACCATCGAGGATCCGATCGAATACGTGCACGCGCACCAGAACTGCATCGTCACGCAGCGCGAGGTCGGCATCGATACCGAGTCGTGGCACGTGGCGCTGAAGAACACGCTGCGCCAGGCGCCCGACGTGATCCTGATCGGCGAGATCCGCGACCGCGAGACCATGGAGTACGCGATGCAGTACGCCGAGACCGGCCACCTGTGCCTGGCCACGCTGCACGCCAACAACGCCAACCAGGCGATCGACCGCGTGGTCAACTTCTTCCCCGAGGAAAAGCGCCAGCAGCTGCTGATCGACCTGTCGCTGAACCTGAAGGCGATGATCTCGCAGCGCCTGCTGCCGCGCGCGGGCCGCAAGGGCCGGGTGCCGGCGGTCGAGATCATGATCGGCACGCCGCTGGTGGCCGACCTGATCTTCAAGGGCGAGATCCACGAGCTCAAGGAAGTCATCAAGAAGTCGCGCGAGCAGGGCATGATCTCGTTCGACCAGGCGCTGTTCGACCTGTACGAGCAGGGCAAGATCACCTACGAGGACGCGCTGCGCAACGCCGACTCGCTCAACGACCTGCGCCTGATGATCAAGCTGCACAGCACGCATGCCAAGGACTCGGACCTGGGCGCCGGCACCGAGCATCTCAACGTCATCTGAGGGCTGCGCGGCGGCGCGCGTGGCGGTATGCTTGGCTATCTACAGGAGTCTGCCATGAGCAATGTCTACCAGTTCGAAGCCAACTCGCTCGCCGGCCAGCCGGTGCCGCTGTCGCAGTTCCAGGGCAAGGTGATGCTGGTGGTCAATACCGCCAGCGAATGCGGTTTCACCCCGCAGTACGAAGGCCTGCAGAAGCTCTATGACGAATACCACGAGCGGGGCCTGGAGGTGCTGGGCTTCCCGTGCAACCAGTTCGGCAAGCAGGAGCCGGGCGATGCGCAGCAGATCGGGCAGTTCTGCGAAACGCGTTTCGCGGTGCGTTTCCCGATGTTCGCCAAGATCGACGTCAACGGCCCCAACGCCCATCCGCTGTACCAGTGGCTGACCACGGAAAAGCGTGGCGTGCTCGGTACCCAGGGCATCAAGTGGAACTTCACCAAGTTCCTGCTGCGCCGCGACGGCACTGTGTACAAGCGCTATGCGCCGACCGTCAAGCCGGCAGAACTGCGCGCCGACATCGAGCGGCTGCTTTCCGACCCGGCCGCCTGAGCCTCAGCTGCCGCTCGCGCGCACCGCGCGCAGGAAGCCGTTGAGCGAGCGGTCCGGGGTTTCGTGGAAATGGTCGTCGAGCATGCGGATGGCGCGGCAGCGGTCGAGCCGGAAGCTGCGGTAGTCCTCGCGCGTGGTGCACCACGTTGCCAGCAGCCAGGCATTGCCCCAGAAGAACAACCCCAGCGGCATCACCACGCGTTCGGTGATGCGCTGCTGCACGTCGCAGTAGTCGAGCTGCAGCAGCTTGTGCGCGCCCAGCGCGCCGTGCACCACGTCGAAGGCCTCGCGCACGTGCGCCTGGTTGACGTACTCGGGCGCGAACACGCGGCTTTGCTGCGCCGCCAGCCGGCGCGGCGGCGGCAGCGCCGCCATCAGCTTCTCCAGCGCGGGATCGGCCGCGGCGGCCAGCGCGCCGCCGCCCCAGGCCTTCAGCAGCCGCAGGCCGGCGACCAGCGCTTCCACTTCCATGGCGGTGAACATCAGCGGCGGGACATCGAAGTCGGCGCGCAGCCGGTAGCCGATGCCGGCCTCGCCCTCGACCGGCACGCCCGACAGCGACAGCGCCTGGATATCACGGTAGACGGTGCGTTCCGAGACCCCGAGCCGCTGCGCCAGCAGCGCCGCCGTGGTCAGGCGGCGGCCGCGCAGCACCTGCACGATCTGGAACAGGCGGTCGGCGCGGCGGCTCATCGGTCAGCGTGGCCCATGGCGGTCATGCGGCCACCGGTTCGTGCAGGCCGATGCGGTTGCCTTCGCTGTCGGTGATATGCGCGATGCGGCCGATCTCGCCCGGCAGGCGCAGCGGCCCGAACACGGTCTTGCCGCCGGCGCGCGCGGCGCGCGCCAGCAGCGCATCGAGCTCCGGCGCGTGCAGGTACGGCACCGTGCCGTAGTAGTTGCTGGGCCGGTAGCCTTCGCCGGCGACCAGCGCGCCGCCGGGATCGGGATGCGGGAACACCGCCATGTCGACCTGGCTCATGGTCTCGCGGCGCAGCTTGATCTCGAACACCTGCTCGTAGAAGCCGACCGCGCGGGGCATGTCGACGACAGGGATTTCCAGCCAGTTGATCAGACGTTGGCTCATGATGGGCTCCTGGGTTCCATAGGTAGGGGAGTGAGGAGCTCGCATCATGCGCGGGGGCTGCTGACAGCGTGCTGTCAGGAGGATGTCAGGGCGCGATGTCAGGGCGCGATGTCAGGGCGGGATGTCAGTGCGGCATCCACGCCGCCATCACCGGCACCAGGATCGCGGTCAGCACGCCGTTCAGGCCCATGCCAAGCGCGGCGAAGGCGCCGGCTTCCTGGTTGACCTGGAACGCGCGCGCGGTGCCGATGCCGTGTGCCGCGACGCCGGTGGCGAAGCCGCGCACGCTGTAGTCGCGGATGCGCAGCAGGTTCAGCAGCATGGTCGCGCTGACCGCGCCGATGATGCCGGTGCCCATCACCAGCACCGCCGTCAGCGACGGCAGCCCGCCGATCTTCTCGGCCACGCCCATGGCGATCGGGATCGTCACCGACTTGGGCGCGAGCGAGCGCACCGTTTCCGGCGAGGCACCGAGCAGCCAGGCAATGCCCACCGCCGACACCACCGCCACCACCGAGCCCGCCACCAGTCCCGCCAGCAGCGGGAACACGTGGGTGCGCAGCTTGGGCAGCTGCAGGTACAGCGGCACCGCCAGCGCCACCGTCGCCGGCCCCAGCAGGAAGTGCACGAACTGCGCGCCGTCGAAGTAGGTCTTGTAGGGCGTGCCGGTGACGGTCAGCACCGTGACCAGCAGCGCCACCGCGATCATCACCGGGTTGGCCAGCGGCGAGAAGCGCGATTTCTCGTAGATGCGGAAGGCAAAGACATAGGCCAGCAGCGTCGCGGTCAGCCCCACCAGCGGGCTGGCGGCAAGGTAGACCCAGATCTCGTTCAGGCGCGGCGTCATCATGCCTGTTCTCCCTTGGGGTCGGCCGGCGGCGTGTCGGTGCCGGAACGCTTGCGCATCAGCATGCGCGTGACCACGGCGGTGGTGGCAATGGCCAGCCAGGTGGACACCACCAGCGCGACCAGGATCGGCAGCCACTCGCCCTCGATGCGGTTGGCGTGGACCATGATGCCGACGCCGGCGGGCACGAACAGCAGCGACAGGTGCTTGAGCAGCTCGGTGGTGGTGCCCTGAATCACGGGCAGCAGCCGGTCGTCGAAGACGAGCCAGCCGAACAGCAGGATCATGCCCAGCACGGGGCCGGGCACGGGCAGGGTCAGCGCGTAGCTGATCACCTCGCCGACGGACTGGAAAACCAACAGGATGGCAAAGGTCTGGAGCATGGGGGCGTGGTTGGTTGCGCTCTTCCTCCCCTCTCCCTATGGGAGAGGGGCCGGGGGAGAGGGCGGGCGTGTCTCGAAGCGATATCGCATCTTGAACCGCTTGCCCTCTCCCCCGCCCCTCTCCCGCAAGCGGGAGAGGGTAGACAACCACGGCCGGGGTGTTATCCCAGCATCCGGTCGACCAGTTCGATCCAGTGCATGACCGGCGTATCGGTGCCGCCCTGCAGGTGCGAGATGCAGCCGATATTGGCCGAGACGATGGCTTCGGGCTGCGTCGCCTGCAGTTTGGCGAGCTTGTCGTCGCGCAGGCGCTGGGACAGTTCCGGCTGCAGCACCGAGTAAGTGCCCGCCGAGCCGCAGCACAGGTGGCTGTCAGCGCAGAGTTTGACTTCCACGCCGAGGCCGGTCAAGAGCGCTTCGACCTTGCCGCGGATCTGCTGGCCGTGCTGCAGCGTGCACGGCGGGTGGTAGGCCACGCGCCGGCCGTCGCGCGGCACCGCGCCGGCGGCGGCGTGCAGGTCGTCGGCAAAGTCCGGCAGGACCTCGGACAGGTCGCGCGTCAGCGCCGAGATGCGGCGCGCGCGCCCGGCATAGGCGGGATCGTTGCGCAGCAGGTGGCCGTAGTCCTTGACCATCGCGCCGCAGCCCGACGCGGTCATCACGATGGCTTCGGCGCCGGCTTCGACATGCGGCCACCAGGCGTCGATATTGCGGCGCATATTGTCGAGGCCGCCATCGTGGTCGCCGGTGTGGAAGCGGATCGCGCCGCAGCAGCCGGCCTCGCGCGCCACCACCAGTTGTACGCCGACACGGTCGAACACGCGCGCGGTGGCGGCATTGATGTTGGGCGACATTGCCGGCTGCACGCAACCGTCGAGCAACAACATCTTGCGCGCATGCGTGTTGCGCGGCCACACGCCGGGCGCGGCGCTGGCCGACAGCGGCGGCAACTTGGCGCGCAGCGTGCCCGGCAGCAGCGGGCGCACCATCTGGCCCAGCCGCAGCGCCGTGCCGAACAGCGCCGGACGCGTCAGTCCCTCGCGCAGCACCCAGCGCGCGATGCGCTGGCTGGCCGGGCGCCGCACGCCCTCGGCTTCCAGCTTGTCGTCGACCAGCTGGCGGCCGATGTCGACCAGGCGGCCGTAGCGCACGCCGGACGGGCAGGTCGATTCGCAGTTGCGGCAGGTCAGGCAGCGGTCCAGGTGCAGGCGCGTGCTTTCGGTGATGGCATGGCCTTCGAGCACCTGCTTCATCAGGTAGATGCGGCCGCGCGGCCCGTCCAGTTCATCGCCGAGCAGCTGGTAAGTGGGGCAGGTGGCGGTGCAGAAGCCGCAATGCACGCACTTGCCGACGATGGATTTGGCTTCCTCGCCTTCGGGCGTGTCGCGGAGAAAATCGGCCAGGGTCGTTTGCATGATGTGGGGTGTAGTGCCTGGAGTGTCTTGGCCCGCGGGCTCAGAGCCCGGGGTACATGCGCTGCGGGTTGAAGATGCCGGCCGGGTCGAAGGTCTCTTTCAGGCGGCGGTGGATCGCCGCCAGCGGCGACGCCAGCGGCGTGAACACGCCCATCGACTTGTCGCCATGGCGAAACAGCGTGGCATGGCCGCCGGCGGCCTGGGCCACCGCGCGCACGCTTTCGGCGTCGGCCTTGGCCGAGCCCTCTTCGGGCAGCCACCAGCGCTGGCCGCCGCCCCATTCGACCAGCTGCGCGCCCGGCAGCGCCAGCGGCGCGGCCACGGGGGGCACCGCCAGCCGCCACAGCGCGCGGCCGGCGTGCGCCGGAGCGAAGAACGGGTGGGTCTGCTCGCGCAGCGATTGCCACAGCGCGGCAGCGGGCGCCGGGTCCAGGCGCTCGCCGCCGAGCCGGGCGCAGGCCGCGCGCACCGCGGCGCCGGCGCCGGACAGGCGCACGTGCAGCACGCCCGCCTGCCACACCGAAGACGCCAGCGGCAGCGGCTGGCCGCCCCACTGGTTCAGCTGCCGGATGGCTTCGGCCTGCGCCATCTCGAAGCGCAGCGTGGCCTCGTCGAACGGCGTCGGCAGCACCTTGAGCGAGACCTGCAGGATCAGCCCCAGCGTGCCGAGCGAGCCCGCCAGCAGCCGCGACACGTCGTAGCCGGCGACGTTCTTCATCACTTGGCCGCCGAAGTCCATCACCTCGCCGCGGCCGTCCATCAGCTGCGCGCCCAGCACGAAGTCGCGCAGCGCGCCCACCGACTGCCGGCGCGGGCCCGACAGCCCGGCGGCGACGGCGCCGCCCAGCGTCGCCACGCTGGGCTGGCCGGGCAGCGTGAAGTGGGGCGGCTCGAACGCCAGGATCTGGCGCTTTTCCGCGAGCGCGGCTTCGATCTCGGCCAGCGGCGTGCCGCAGCGCGCGGTGATCACGAGTTCGGCCGGGTCGTAGTCGACGATGCCGGTGTAGGCGCGCGTGTCCAGCAGCTGGCCTTGCGGCGGCTGGCCGTAGAAATCCTTGCTGCCGCCGCCGCGCAGCCGCAGCGCGGTGCGGGTCTCGGTGGCTTGCCTGACGGCGTCGCGGAAGGCGTCGAGGGTGGCTTGCATAGTCGTGCGAGTAAGGAGGAGTTTCTGGCGCGGCTCTGGATCAGGTCGAGCCGTCGCGGCCGCCCGGAATTTCAGGCCGGTCGTTCTGGTAGGCCGGCAGGGGGCTGCCGCAGTGCTTGCAATACTGCGCGTCGGGCTCGTGCCCCTCGGTCAGGCAATGGGTGCAGGTGCGCGTGGTCAGCGGCCGCTTCATGATGCTGGCGGCCAGCTCGGCGCCGACGATGCCGGTGGGAAAGGCGATGATGCCGTAGCCCAGCAGGATCGTCAGCGAGGTGATGAACTGCCCCAGCGGCGTCTTCGGCACCATGTCGCCGAAGCCGGTGGTGGTCAGCGTCACCACGGCCCAGTACATGCTGACCGGGATGCTGTGGAAGCCGTGCTCCGGGCCCTCGACCACGTACATCACGGTGCCGAGGATCACGGTGATGATGAACACCGCGGCCAGGAACACGAAGATCTTGCGCCGGCTGTTGACCAGCGCGCGGTACAGGATCTCGGCTTCCTCGAAGTACACGGTCAGCTTCAGGATCCGGAACACGCGCAGCAGCCGCAGCAGGCGCACGTCGATGAGGAAATGCAGTTCCGGCACGAAGAACGCCAGCCAGGTCGGCATGATCGAGATGAAGTCGATGATGCCGTAGAAGCTCAGCGCATAGCGCCACGGCCGCCGCACCACCAGCAGGCGCATGGCGTACTCGGCCGTGAACAGCAGCGTGAACATCCATTCCAGCACCGTGAAGACCCCGCCAAGGCGCTGGTTCACCGCAGGCAGGCTGTCGAGCATCACGATCATCACGCTGGTGACGATGGCGAGCAGCAGCGCGACGTCGAACAGACGGCCCTCGCGCGTATCGGCCTCGAAGATGATGGTGTACCAGCGCTGGCGCCAGCCGGCCTCGGGCTGGCCCAGGCGCTGGCGCACCACGGCTTCCTGGTGCTGGCGCCGGCGGGGATTCTCTTTCATGGCGTGGCTTAGAAGCGCGGCAGCTCGGGATGCGGCAGCAGGCCCTTCTTCACGTGCATCTTGCCGTATTCGGCGCAGCGCGCCAGCGTCGGGATGGCCTTGTCGGGGTTCAGCAGCCGCGCCGGGTCGAAGGCGGCCTTGACGCCGAAGAAGGCGTCGCGCTCCGCGGTCGAGAACTGCACGCACATGGAGTTGAGCTTCTCCACGCCCACGCCGTGCTCGCCGGTGACGGTGCCGCCCAGCTCGACGCAGGTTTCCAGGATGTCGGCGCCGAACAGCTCGGCGCGGTGCCATTCGTCCTGGTCGCCGCCGTCGAACAGCACCAGCGGATGCATGTTGCCGTCGCCGGCATGGAACACGTTGATGCAGCGCAGGCCGTACTTCACTTCCATGGCCTCGATGCGCTTGAGCAGCGTGCCGATGTGCTTGCGCGGGATGGTGCCGTCCATGCAGTAATAGTCCGGCGAGATCCGGCCCGCCGCGGGGAAGGCGTTCTTGCGGCCGCTCCAGAAGCGCAGCCGTTCGGCCTCGTTCTGCGAGACCACGATGCGGGTGCAGCCCGACGCCTTCAGCACCGCGCTCATGCGTTCGATCTCCTCGGCAACTTCCTCGGGGGTGCCGTCGGACTCGCACAGCAGGATCGCGGCGGCATCGAGGTCATAGCCGGCATGCACGAACTGCTCGACCGCGGCGGTGGCGGGCTTGTCCATCATCTCGAGTCCGGCCGGGATGATGCCCGCGGCGATCACGTCGGCGACCGCATTGCCGCCTTTCTCGACATCGTCGAAGCAGGCCATGATCACCTGCGCCAGCTGCGGCTTGGGGATCAGGCGCACGGTCACCTCGGTGACCACCGCCAGCATGCCCTCGGAGCCGATCAGCACGGCCAGCAGGTCCAGCCCGGGCGCGTCGGGGGCCTCGGAGCCGAACACCACCACCTCGCCCGACATCGTCACCGCGCGCACGCGCAGCACGTTGTGCACGGTCAGGCCGTACTTCAGGCAGTGCACGCCGCCGGAATTCTCGCTGACGTTGCCGCCGATGGTGCAGGCGATCTGCGACGACGGGTCGGGCGCGTAGTACAGGTTGTGCGGCGCGGCGGCGTCCGAGATGGCCAGGTTGCGCACGCCCGGCTGGACCACCGCGGTGCGCGAATACGGATCGACCGACAGGATGCGCTTGAACTTGGCCAGCGACAGCACCAGGCCTTCGGCGATTGGCATGGCGCCGCCCGACAGGCTGGTGCCGGCGCCGCGCGGCACCACCGGCACGCCCAGCTGGTGGCACAGCCGCAGGATGGCGCAGACCTGCTCCTCGGTGTCGGGCAATGCTACCGCCATCGGCACCTGGCGGTAGGCGGCCAGGCCGTCGCACTCGTAGGGGACGGTGTCTTCCGGCTTCCACAGCACCGCGGCGTCGGGCAGGATCTGCGCCAGGCCGGCCAGCAGCGCATCGCGGCGGCCGTCGGCCGCGGCCGTGGCCGGAGCGTCGGCGGCGCCGGGAGCGAGGGTTTGGGCTTCGTGCGGGGCATTCATGAACGGCTCCTGTGGGGTCTCCGGGGCGAACGGCTTGTGGCGATCCAGGGGCGATCGCTTGCCGGCCTGCCGGCCGCGGCGGTGCAGGGCCGCCGCGGGGGACGGGTGACTATAGCGCAGGCCACCTGGCGCGGGCACCACGCCAGACGTGAATTCCGCATGCCAGCCCGATCAAAAATGCTCATCATCGCCGGCGGGCACGGGCTCCGCTTTCAGCGTAGCACCGGCGGCAGGCCCGCGGAAAGTCGGGTGCCGGGCTCAGCGTTGCGGCTGCGCCTGGGCGGCCGGCAGCCGCAGCACCATGTCGAGCTTGTCGTGGAAGTGCGGCGCGACGTACAACGCATCGGGCTCCAGCCCGAAGCGCTCGAACCCGAGCGATTCGTACAAGCGCACCGCGCCCGCGCTGCCGGCATTGACGCACAGCGTGACCTGGCGCACGCCCGGCATGGCGGCGGCCTGCTGCAGCGCGCGCAGCATCAGCGCGCGGCCGAGCTTGCGCTCGCGCCAGCCCGGCGCCACGTACATGCCGAAGATCGAGGCCTTGTGCCAGTGCTTGCGCCGGGGCTCGCGCATCACGCCGACCATGCCGGCCAGCGCGATGCCGTCGGGACCGGCCTCGAAGGCGCCGAAGATGGCCTTGTCCGCGCTCGGCGCAAGGCGTTGCGCCACCGCCTCGGGTGCCAGGTCCTGTTCTTCTTCCAGGCTGGCGGCAAAGGCTTCAGGCGCCTCGGCCAGTCCCTGCAGGCGCAGCGCGTGGAAGGCTGCGGCATCGGCGGGGGTCAGCAGGCGGATTTCCATGGGCGCAGTCTCCTACCAGTCCAGGCTCAGCAGCCAGTCGACGAAATAGCGCGCCTCGGGCTTGAGCGGCGCCTGTTCGCGCTCGACGATGTAGTAGCCGTGCGGCGATACCGATTCCACGTCGAGCAGCCGCACCATCTGCCCCAGCGACAGCCAGTGCCGCGCCATGCGCTGGCGCACCAGCGCCACGCCCTGGTTGGAGGCGATCGCCTCCAACATCAGGCCGATGTCGTTGAACTGCGGGCCGGTCTGGGGCTCGGGCCAGTCCAGTCCGGCGGTCTCGAACCACGGCTTCCACGGCTCCAGCGGGCTGCGCAGCAGCACCAGGCCGTGCAGGTGCTCGGGCCGGGTGATGGCGCGGCCGTTGACGCGCTCGTAGTACTCGCGCCCGCACGCCGGGAACACCGGTTCCACCAGGAGCTTGGTCGTCTTCAGGTCAGGGTAGCGGCCGGTGCCGTAGCGGATCTCGACATCGGTGTCCTCGGCCTTGACGTCGAGGAACGGGATCGCCAGGTGCAGCTCGAGGTCGATATGCGGATAGAGCGCGCCGAATTCCGGCAGCCGCGGCACCAGGTGCTGGCGCCCGAAGGTGGGCGGGATCGCCACGCGCAGGCGCGTGCGCAGCTTGTTGTATTCGGGCCGGGCCAGTTCGTTGAGCGACTTGAGCGCGTCCTGCACGTTGCGCAGGTAGCGCGTGCCGGCGGCGGTCAGCCGCAGCGCGGCGTTGGCGCGCACGAACAGGTCCTCGCCCCACAGTTCCTCGAGGTTCTTGATGCGGTGCGAGACCGCGCTGGGCGTGACCGACAGCTCCTCGGCCGCGCGCGCGAAGCTGCCCAGGCGCGCGGCGGCCTCGAACGCGATCAGCAGGTGCAGCGGCGGCACGCGGTTGAACATGGAAGCCATCCGTGCGTTGCCCGGCGGGCGCCTTACTGCGTGCCGGCGCGCGCGGCGCTGAAGATCTTGCCGGGATTCAGGATGTGGTTGGGATCGAGCGCAGCCTTGATCGCGCGCATCAGGTCCAGCGCGTCTTCCCCGTGTTCCGCCGCCAGGAAGCGCTGCTTGTGCAGGCCCACGCCGTGCTCGCCGGTACAGGTGCCGCCCATCGCCAGCGCGCGTTCGACGATGCGCTGGTTGATGGCCTCGGCCTCGGCCATTTCCTCAGGCTTGGCCGGGTCGACCAGGATCGCCACGTGGAAGTTGCCGTCGCCGACATGGCCGACGATGGGGCAGGGCAGGGCCGAGGCGTTCAGGTCCTTCTCGGTCTCGGTGACGCAGTCGGCCAGGCGCGAGATCGGCACGCACACGTCGGTGGTGACCGACTTGCAGCCGGGCTTGAGTTGCAGCATCGCAAAGTAAGCGGTATGGCGTGCGTTCCACAGCCGGCTGCGGTCTTCCGGGCGCGTGGCCCATTCGAAGCCCCGCCCGCCGTGCTCGGCGGTGATCTGCTGCACGGTCTCGGCCTGCTCGCGCACGCCGGCCTCGGTGCCGTGGAATTCGAAGAACAGGTGCGGGGTCTCGGGCAGGGTCAGGTTGTCGTGGCGGTTGATCGCGCGGATCGCCAGCGCATCGACGAATTCGACGCGCGCCACCGGCACGCCCAGCTGGATGGTCTGGATCACGGCCTGCACCGCGCTGCCCATGCTGGGGAACGCGCACACCGCGGCGGAGATCGCCTCGGGCTGCGGGTAGAGCCGCACCGTGACCTCGGTGATGATGCCCAGCGTGCCTTCGCTGCCGATGAAGAGCCGGGTCAGGTCATAGCCCGCCGACGACTTGCGCGCCTGGGTACCGGTGCGGATCACGCGGCCATCGGCGGTCACCACCGTCAGCGCCAGCACGTTCTCGCGCATGGTGCCGTAGCGCACCGCGTTGGTCCCCGAAGCGCGCGTGGCGCACATGCCGCCCAGCGACGCGTCGGCGCCCGGGTCGATCGGGAAGAACAGGCCGGTGTCCTTGATCTCCTGGTTCAGCTGCTTGCGCGTGACGCCGGGTTGCACGGTCACGGTCAGGTCCTCGGGCTGCACCGCCAGCACCCGGTTCATCTGCGACAGGTCCAGGCTGATGCCGCCGGCCACCGCCAGCAGGTGGCCTTCCAGCGACGAGCCGGCGCCGTACGGGATCAGCGGCACGCCATGCTGGTTGCACAGGCGCGCGACCTCGGCCACCTCCTCGGTGCTGTGGGCAAACACCACCGCATCGGGCAGTGCCGGCGGGAACGGCGACTCGTCGCGGCCATGGTGCTCGCGCACGCCGGCGGAGGTGGTGAAGCGCTCGCCGAAGCGTGCCGCGAGGGCGTCGGCCATGGCGGGCGGCAGCGGACGGCGGGCGAGGGAAGCGGATGGCGCGGGGTGGTTCATGCGGGGTCTCCGGCGGGTCGGTGCGGCCTCATGGATGGCGAGGCCGCCGAGGGTGCCGGCGGCGGGGCTGGGGCGCGACCCGGTTATCGAATGGACGAATCACTGCATTCTACGCCGCGCGCCGGCTGGTGCACCTTCTCGCGGCCAGCCCGTGGTCGATAGCCGCACAAGCGAATGGCCGCGCAAGCCGCGGCCGGTGGATGCGGCGCGCATGGCTAAGTCACCGGCTCTGGCGCGATAATGCGCCATTTCCCAACGACAAACCGCTGACAAGGAGACCGGCATGGGCAACCGCCTGTCGAAGATCGCCACCCGCACCGGCGACGCCGGCACCACCGGCCTGGGCGACGGCAGCCGCACCGGCAAGGACAGCCTGCGCATCGCCGCGATCGGCGACGTCGATGAACTGAACTGCCACGTCGGCGTGCTGCTGACCGAAGACCTGCCCGCCGACGTGCGCGCCGCGCTGCTGCATATCCAGCACGACCTGTTCGACCTGGGCGGCGAGCTGTCCATCCCGGGCTACACGCTGCTCAAGCCCGAGCAGGTGGCGCAGCTCGACACCTGGCTGGCCGACTACAACGCCAACCTGCCGCGGCTGGCCGAATTCATCCTGCCCGGCGGCAGCCGCGCCGCGGCGCAGGCCCATGTGTGCCGCACCGTGTGCCGGCGTGCCGAGCGCGCGCTGGTGGCGCTGGGCGCGGCCGAGGCGCTGAACGAGGCGCCGCGCCAGTACCTGAACCGGCTCTCGGACCTGATGTTCGTGCTGGCGCGGGTGCTGAACCGGGCCGGCGGGGGCTCGGACGTGCTGTGGCAGCGGGACCGGGACGCTTCCGCAAAGTAATTTACACGCCACAAAACAGCGCCCGCCAGTGCTGCCGGCTCAAGCCCGGGCAGCGCTTGCCGTTGACCGAGGGCAGAAACCGAGAAAATTACTCGGATTTGCCGGTTCTGCCCTTGAAAAGCCCCCGGACGGCCACATTTCGGCCTCAGGTTGAATTGCAGCCGCGCGGATAGCGCTGGCTCAAGAGGAGAGAATAATGGGTAAGATCATCGGTATCGACCTCGGTACCACCAACAGCTGCGTCGCGATCCTGGAAGGCAACACGCCCAAGGTCATCGAGAATTCCGAGGGTGCCCGCACCACCCCGTCGATCATCGCCTACATGGAAGACGGCGAGATCCTGGTCGGCGCGCCGGCCAAGCGCCAGGCCGTCACCAACCCGCGCAACACCCTGTACGCGGTCAAGCGCCTGATCGGCCGCAAGTTCGAAGAAAAGGAAGTCCAGAAGGACATCGGCCTGATGCCGTACTCCATCGTCAAGGCCGACAACGGCGACGCATGGGTGTCGGTGCGCGACCAGAAGCTGGCGCCGCCGCAGGTGTCGGCCGAAGTGCTGCGCAAGATGAAGAAGACCGCCGAGGACTACCTCGGCGAGCCGGTGACCGAAGCCGTGATCACCGTGCCGGCATACTTCAACGACTCGCAGCGCCAGGCGACCAAGGACGCCGGCCGCATCGCCGGCCTCGACGTCAAGCGCATCATCAACGAGCCGACCGCGGCCGCGCTGGCCTTCGGCCTGGACAAGAACGAGAAGGGCGACCGCAAGATCGCCGTGTATGACCTCGGCGGCGGCACCTTCGATATCTCGATCATCGAGATCGCGGACGTCGACGGCGAGAAGCAGTTCGAAGTGCTGTCGACCAACGGCGACACCTTCCTGGGCGGCGAAGACTTCGACCAGCGCATCATCGACTACATCATCGGCGAGTTCAAGAAGGACCAGGGCGTCGACCTGTCCAAGGACGTGCTCGCGCTGCAGCGCCTGAAGGAAGCCGCGGAAAAGGCCAAGATCGAACTGTCCAGCTCGCAGCAGACCGAGATCAACCTGCCGTACATCACGGCCGATGCCTCGGGTCCGAAGCACCTGAACCTGAAGATGACCCGCGCCAAGCTGGAATCGCTGGTCGAAGAGCTGATCACCCGCACCATCGAGCCGTGCCGCACCGCGATCAAGGACGCCGGCGTCAAGGTCAGCGACATCGACGACGTGATCCTGGTCGGCGGCATGACCCGCATGCCCAAGGTGCAGGAGCAGGTCAAGGAGTTTTTCGGCAAGGAAGCGCGCAAGGACGTGAACCCGGATGAGGCCGTGGCCGTCGGTGCCGCGATCCAGGGTTCGGTGCTGTCGGGCGACCGCAAGGACGTGCTGCTGCTGGACGTGACGCCGCTGTCGCTGGGTATCGAGACCCTGGGCGGCGTGATGACCAAGATGATCACCAAGAACACCACCATCCCGACCAAGCATGCGCAGGTGTTCTCGACCGCCGACGACAACCAGCCGGCCGTGACCATCAAGGTGTACCAGGGCGAGCGTGAAATGGCCACCGGCAACAAGCTGCTGGGCGAGTTCAACCTGGAAGGCATCCCGCCGGCACCGCGCGGCACGCCGCAGATCGAGGTGTCGTTCGACATCGACGCCAACGGCATCCTGCACGTCGGCGCCAAGGACAAGGCCACCGGCAAGGAAAACCGGATCACCATCAAGGCGAACTCGGGTCTGTCGGAAGACGAGATCCAGCGCATGGTCAAGGACGCCGAGGCCAACGCCGAGGAAGACAAGAAGGCCCGCGAGCTGGCTGACGCCCGCAACCAGGCCGACGCGCTGATCCACTCGACCAAGAAGGCGGTCACCGAATACGGCGACAAGCTGGAGGCCGGCGAGAAGGAAAAGATCGAAGCCGCGATCAAGGAACTGGAAGACGCCGCCCGCGGCGGCGACAAGGCCGAGATCGATGCCAAGGTCAACGCCCTGTCGGAAGCCAGCCAGAAGCTGGGCGAGAAGGTCTACGCCGACATGCAGGCCAAGGCCGGCGAAGGCGCCGCGGCCGGTGCCGCGGGTGCTGCCGGTGGCCAGCAGCAGGCCCAGCCGCAGGACGACAACGTTGTGGACGCCGAATTCAAGGAAGTCAACGACAAGAAGTAATCGGGACACGCGGGCGGCGGTGCAGGCACTGGCCGGCGCCGCTCCCGCCCCGACGCCGGGCGACGGCCATCAGACCCGCGGGAAACCGCCGTCGGATGCCGCGCTCGGCTTTTTTGCTATTCGCCGGCCAGTGCCGCTTGCACCCGCCGGCCAATGAGGTAATGAGCCACCATGGCAAAACGTGACTACTACGAAGTGCTCGGGGTAGGCAAGAACGCGAGCGACGACGAGATCAAGAAGGCCTATCGCAAGCTCGCGATGAAGTTCCATCCGGACCGCAACCCGGACAGCAAGGACGCCGAGGAAAAATTCAAGGAGGCCAAGGAGGCCTACGAGATGCTTTCCGACCCGGAAAAGAAGGCCGCGTATGACCAGTACGGCCATGCCGGCGTGGACCCGAACATGGCGGGCGGCTTCGGCGGCGCGCAGGGCTACGGCGGCTTCGCCGAGGCCTTCGGCGATATCTTCGGCGATATCTTCGGCCAGGGCGGCGGCCGGCGCGGCGGCGGCGGCCCGCAGGCCTACCGCGGCGCCGACCTGCGCTACAGCATGGAGATCTCGCTGGAGCAGGCCGCGCACGGTCACGAGGCGCAGATCCGCGTGCCGCACTGGGACGACTGCGACCACTGCCACGGCAACGGTGCCGAGCCCGGCTCGAGCGTGGAAACCTGCCCGACCTGCCACGGCGCCGGCCAGGTGCGCGTGTCGCAGGGCTTCTTCACCATGCAGCAGACCTGCCCGAAGTGCCACGGCAGCGGCAAGTTCATCCCCAAGCCCTGCACCAAGTGCCACGGCCAGGGCAAGCTGAAGTCGCAGAAGACGCTGGAAGTGAAGATCCCGGCCGGCATCGACGAAGGCATGCGCATCCGTTCGTCCGGCAACGGCGAGCCGGGCATCAACGGCGGCCCGCCGGGCGACCTGTACGTGGAAGTCCACATCAAGCCGCACGCGGTGTTCGAGCGCGATGGCGACGACCTGCACTGCCAGATGCCGATCTCGTTCGCCACCGCGGCGCTGGGCGGCGACCTGGAAGTGCCCACGCTGAGCGGCAAGGCCACCTTCCCGGTGCCCGAGGCGACCCAGTCCGGCAAGACCTTCCGCCTGCGCGGCAAGGGCATCAAGGGTGTGCGCTCCGGCTACCCGGGCGACCTCTACGTGCATGTGAACGTCGAGACGCCGGTCAAGCTGACCGAGGCGCAGAAGGAAATGCTGCGCCAGTTCGACCGCTCGGTGCACGAGGGCGGCTCGCGCCACAGCCCGCAGGAGACCTCGTGGCTGGACAAGGTGAAGAGCTTCTTCAGCTGATCCGGCCTGCGGTATGAGACCGGCCACGTGAGAGCGTGGCCGGTTTTGTTTTGGGCCTGCCGCCTGGCGTCAGCGAACCGCTGGTTTTCTCCCCTCTCCCGCTCGCGGGAGAGGGGCGGGGGTGAGGGCCGGCGCTGGCAGCGGCGACCAGGTTCCAAATATCCTCCCGGCCTGTCGTGCCGCGCGATAATGCATGGCCGTCCCGCTGTTTTCCCCTGACGATTTCTCGTGGTAGCAAGCATCCAGCCCCCGCCCTCACCCCTGGCCCCTCTCCCGCTCGCGGGAGAGGGGAGCACGCCCGCAGCGCGTGGGGACGTCTTCGTCCTGCTCGACGACGCCACGGCCCCGGCGGCGCAAGCCGCATCCCGCCTCTACACCGGCTTCCTCCACGAAGACATCCTGCCCGCCGGCAGCGACATCGCCCGGCTCGACGCCATGCTCGCCGATGGCTGGCGCCGAGGCTGGCACGCAACCTTGTTCGCCCCCTACGAATTCGGCGGCGCGCTGGTCGATGCCCCGGTGCATACCGGCACAGACATGCCGTTCCACGACGGCGCGCTGCGGCTGCTGTGGTTCCGTGAGCTGCAGCGGCTCGATGCCGCGGCGGTGGTGGCGTGGCTGCAATCCCATGCGGACCCGCAGCCGGCCGGCCTGATGCATATCGCTTCCGATACTTCCCGCACTGCCTTCGATGACGCCATCGCGCGTATCCACCAGTGGATCGAAGCCGGCGACACCTACCAGGTCAACTACACCCAGCGCCTGCGCTGCGAAGCCTTCGGCGATCCCGTGGCACTGTACGCCGCGCTGCGTGCCTCGCAGCCGGTGCCTTATGGCGCGCTGGCCAGGCTGCCGGATGGCGCCATGGTGCTGTCGCTGTCGCCCGAGCTGTTCGTGCGCCACGACGGCCAGGGCCATCTGCTGACGCGGCCGATGAAGGGCACCGCGCCGCGCGCCGGCGATGCCGTGCGCGACGCGCAGGCCGCCGCCGCGCTGGCCGCCGATGCCAAGAACCGCGCCGAGAACGTGATGATCGTCGACCTGCTGCGCAACGACCTGGGCCGCATTGCGCAGCCGGGCAGCGTGGCGGTGCCGGAGCGCTTTGCGGTGCAGCCGTTCGGCGCGGTGCTGCAGATGACCTCGACCGTGACGGCGACGGCGCGGCCCGGCACCGGCTTCGGCGCGCTGATGGCGGCGCTGTTCCCGTGCGGCTCGATCACCGGCGCGCCCAAGCGACGCACCATGCAGATCATTGCCGAACTCGAGCGCGCGCCGCGCGGCCTGTACACCGGCGCGATCGGCTGGATCGAAGCGCCGTCCGGCGCGGCCATGGCCGGCCCGTTTGCGCTGTCGGTGGCGATCCGCACGCTGGTGCTGGCGCCGCCCGCGGCCAGCGCGCTGCGCGCCGGCGAGATGGGGGTGGGCGGCGGCATCGTCCATGACAGCGTGGCGGCGCAGGAATTCGCCGAATGCGGCTGGAAGGCACGCTTCCTGACCCGCCACGATCCGGGCTTCACGCTGTTCGAGACCGTGCGCGTGCAAGACGGCGCGTGCCCGCACCTGGCCCGGCACCTTGCGCGCATCGGGGCATCGGCACAGGCGTTCGGCTTTGCCTTCGACGCCGATGCCGCGCGCGACGCCGTGGCCGCGCAGGCGGCACAACTCGGTGCCGGCACCTGGCGCCTGCGCCTCAGCGTCGACAAGTCCGGCGCGCTGGCGTTTGCCAGCGGCGCGCTGGCGCCGTTGCCGGCGGGACCGGTCGGCGTCGGCATCGCGCCGGACCCGCTGCCGCTTGCCGACCCGCTGCGCCGCCACAAGACCAGCGCGCGCGCGGTCTTCGACGCGGGCTGGCAGGCCGCCGAGCGCGCCGGCGGCTTCGACCGGCTGTTCTTCAACACCCGCGGCGAACTGCTCGAGGGCGGGCGCACCTCCGTGTTCGTGCGCATCGGTGGCCGCTGGCTGACGCCGCCGCTGTCGGCCGATATCCTGCCGGGCGTGATGCGGGCGGTGGTGCTGGAAACAGGCGGCGCGGCGCTGGGCGCGCCGGGCGAGCCGGTCGAAGAAGCGGTGATCACGCGCGCGATGCTGGCGCGTGCCGAGGCCATCGTGCTGGTCAACGCCTTGCGCGGCGTGATGCCGGCGACGTTGACGGCCTGAGCCGCTGGCTAGGGGTGGTGGGTGTCGAGCACGCCGTCGCCCAGTTTCCAGCGCACCACGCCGGGCAGGTTGATCAGCTCGCGGTCGTGGCAGATCATCACCACGGTGCGGCCTTCGGCGGCGAGGTCGCCGACCAGCGCGATCACCTGCTCGCGCGCGTGGCCGTCGAGGCTGGAGGTGGGTTCGTCGAGCAGCAGCAGTTCGGGCTCGAGCACCTTGGCGCGCGCCAGCGCGACGCGCTGGATCTCGCCGCCGGACAGGTATTCGGGCGCGGTGTCCTGCAGGTGCGAGACCCCGGCCCAGCCCAGCGCCTCGCCCACGCGAAGGTCGATCTCATGGCGCGGCAGGCCGCGTGCGCGCAGGCCGTAGGCGATGTTCTCGCGCACCGAGGTGCGGAACAGGTAGGGATGCTGGTGCAGGTAGGCGATGCGCCGGCGCAGCGCCGGCGGCAGCGGCGTCAGCGGTGCGCTGTGGGGATGGCCCTGCGCATCGGTCCATTGCGCCACCGCGCCGGGCGCGGGCTCCAGACCCGCCAGCATGCGCAGCAGCGTGGTCTTGCCGGCGCCGTTCATGCCGGTCATCACGATCGCGGTGGCGCGCGGGATCACCAGCGTGTCGATCGCAAACAGCTTGCGCAGCCCGATGCTGCGCGCCAGCCCGCGCACGGTCAGCAGCGGGCCATGGTCGGCATGGCCGGGGGGAACGGTCGGTGTCATCGGCGAAAGCCTCCGGCACCCTGCAGCCAGGCCATGCCGATATTGACCAGCAACGCCAGCGCCACCAGCACCAGGCCCAGCGCAATGCCCTGCGCGAACTCGCCCTTGCTGGTTTCCAGCGCGATCGCCGTGGTGATGGTGCGGGTCGAGCCCTCGATATTGCCGCCGATCATCAGCGCCGAGCCCACTTCGGCAATCACCCGGCCGAAGCCGGCGACCACCGCCGCCATCAGCCCGAAGCGCAGCTCGCGGATCACGGTCAGGAAGGTGCGCCAGCGGCCGGCGCCCAGCACCCAGGCGGTTTCGCGCAGGCGCACGTCGGCACCCTGCAGCGTCGACAGCGCAAAGGCCAGCACCACCGGGAAGCCGATCACGGCCTGCCCCAGCACCATGCCCGAAGGAGTAAACAGCAAATGCAGGCTGCCCAGCGGCCCCTGGCGCGTCAGCAGCAGGTAGAGGATCAGGCCGACCAGCACGGTCGGGAACGACAGGAAGGCCTGCGCCACCACCACCACCGCGCGCCGGCCCGGGAACTGCCGCGTGGCGATCAGCCAGGCCGCGGCGATGGCCGGCACGGTGGCGATCGCCAAACCCAGCACCGCCACCACCAGCGAGGTCCAGACGATGAACCACAGCCCGGGGTCGCCGCTGGCCAGCAGGCGGAAGGCGTCGGCGGTGGCGGTGCCGATCTCCACCGCGTCAGGCGGAGAAGGTGTGCTCGACGGCGGGGAAACTGCCGTCCTTGACGGCGGCCACGTAGGCGCGCACCGCGGCCTCGATCGACGGCTGGCCGTCCATGAAGTTGCGCACGAACTTGGCCTTGCGGCCCGGGTAGATGTTGAGCATGTCCTGCAGCACCAGCACCTGGCCCGAGCAGTCGGCGCCGGCGCCGATGCCGATGGTGGGCACCGCCAGCGATTGCGTGATCTCGCCGGCCAGCGCGGCGGGCACCGCTTCCATCAGCACCACCTGGGCACCGGCGGCCTGCAGCGCCAGCGCGTCGCGCCTGAGCTGGGCCGCGCCGGCATCGGTCTTGCCCTGCACCTTGAAGCCGCCCAGCGCGTGCACCGACTGCGGCGTCAGGCCGATATGCGCGCACACCGGGATGCTGCGCTCGACCAGGAATTTCACGATCGGCGCGAGCCAGTCGCCGCCTTCGAGCTTGACCATCTGCGCGCCCGCCTTCATCAGCGTGACGGCGCTGGCAAACGCGGCTTCCGGGGTCGGATAAGTGCCGAACGGCAGGTCCGTCAGCAGCAGCGCGGTCTGGTTGCCGCGCGCCGCGCATTCGGTGTGGTAGGCCATCTGTTCCAGCGTGACCGGCAGCGTGGTCTGCTGGCCCTGCATCACATTGCCCAGCGAGTCGCCCACCAGGATCATCTCGACGCCGCAGTAGTCGAGCAGCGCGGCAAAGCTCGAGTCGTAAGCGGTCAGCATGGCGATTTTCTCGCCGGCGTCACGCATCGCCTGCAGTTTGGGAATCGTGATGGTCTTGCGGGAGGGATCGAGGAGGTAGCTCATGGCAGTGCCCGTGTAGGACGGCCTTGCCGGTGCCGGGAGGGCGGCCCGCACGGCAACGACAGCCGTCGTTATTGTGTTGTGTCTGGCAGGCGAGGGTGCTTCGGGGGTGCCTGTCAGGGCGCGGCGAGATTGAGAAAGGCCTTGCGGCCGCGCATGTTTTCGATGCGCGACAGTAGTGTACGGAAATCGTCGTCATTGTCCACCGGATTGAAGTGGGCGGTGTCGACCACCAGCACCGGGGCCTCGTCGTAGCGGTGGAACAGTTCGCCATAGGCGCCGGCCAGGCGCTGCAGGTAGTGCTCGTCGATGCCGGCCTCGCCCGGCTCGCCGCGGCGCACGATGCGCTCGCGCAGCAGCGACGGCGTCGCCTGCAGCACGATCACCAGGTCGGCGCGTTGCGGCGGCAGCGCCAGCCGCGCGGCAATGGCGTCGTAGAGGGCCAGTTCGTCCTCGGACAGGGTCAGCGCGGCGTGCAGGCGGTCTTTGGCGATCAGGAAGTTGCTGACCATGCGCTGGCCGGCGGCGACGCCCGCCTGCCACTGCTGCAGCTGCACCGCGCGCTGGGTCAGGCACCACAGCTGCAGCGCCAGCGCATGGCGCGCGGGGTCGCGGTAGAACGGCTCGAGGAAGGGGCTGCGGCGGGCGTTGTCGGGCAGCTCCTGGGCCTGCAGCGTGCGCGCCAGGCGCTGCGCCAGCGAGGTCTTGCCCGATCCGACGGGGCCTTCGACGACAATGCGGCGCAGGTGATCGAGCATGGCGCTGCGGGCCTCAGTGTGGGCTCAGTGTGGGAAATGGCAGCGCCGCGGGCGCCGCCGGGCGGGTTCAGCCGGGCGTGCCGCCATGGTCCGGCTCGCCGGCCGCGGCCTGCATGCGCAGGCACTTGCAGGTGGAGACCTTCTCGATGCGCTGCGCGCCCACGCCGGCCAGGTAGTCGGCGGCGCGGCCGCGCCCCGGGATCGCCAGCGCGGCGTCCAGCTCCAGCAGCGGCACCAGCGTGAAGGCGCGCTCGGTCAGGCGCGGGTGCGGCACGGTCAGGTGCTCGTGGTCATGCTGTTCGTCGCCGAACAGCAGCAGGTCCAGGTCGAGCGTGCGCGGCGCGTTGCGGAACGGGCGCTCGCGGCCGAACTGGTCTTCGATGTGGTGGCAGATGCGCAGCAGCTGCGACGCGGTGAACGAGGTCTGCACCTTGACCACGGCGTTGTAGTAGTCGTCGCCGCCGGCATCGACTGGCGCGGTGCGATAGAGCGAGGAGCGCGCCAGCACCGTGATGCCGACCTGCTGGGCCAGGCACACGATGGCGTCCTTGATGGCCTGGCGCGCATCGCCAAGATTTGCGCCGATGCCGATGAAGGCGAGAGTCATTTACGTTTCCTCCGGCTGGCCGGGGCCGGCATGTGCTGCCTCGCCCGCGTCCGAGTCGCTCCGGGAAGAAACTTTATCCGATTTCCGCGGACCGCGCCGGCGGCGCTTCTTGCGCGCCGGGCCTTCGCCTTCCGCGCCCTGGGCTCCGCCCTGGCCGGCAGCCTGGCCACGCGCGCCACGCACCGCATCGATCAGGTCTTCGCGCTCATGCGGCTCGGCGTTCTGGAAATCGTTCCACCAGCCGGCCAGCTCTTCCGGCAGCTCGCCCGACTGGCAGCGCAGCACCAGGAAATCGTAGCCGGCGCGGAAGCGCGGCGACTCCAGCAGCCGGAATGGCATGCGGCCCACGCGCTTCTCGAAGCGCGGCTGCATGCCCCAGATATCGCGCATGTCGGTGACGAAGCGGCGCTGGATCGCGAGCTGGCCGGTCTGCTTTTCCAGCACCGTGTCCATGGCCGCGTTGAGCGCGGCGATGGCGTGCTCGCCCTCTTCGCGCAGCTGGTTCCAGCGCTGCAGCACGTGGTGCCACAGCAGCGCGGCGAACAGGAAGCCCGGCGACACCGGCTTGCCGGCCTGCACGCGGCGGTCGGTGTTGTCCAGTGCCAGCTGCACGAAGCGCTGGCCCATGGGCTGCTCCAGCGCCACGTCCAGCAGCGGCAGCAGGCCCTTGTGCAGGCCCGCCTTGCGCAGCTCCTGCAGCGAGGCCCAGGCGTGGCCGGACATCAGCAGCTTGAGCATCTCGTCGAACAGCCGCGCGCTCGGCACGTTGTGGATCAGCTCGGCCAGGCCGGCGATCGGCAGGCGCGTGGCCTCGTCGATGTCGAAGCCGGTCTTGGCGGCGAAGCGCACCACCCGCAGCATCCGCACCGGATCTTCGCGGTAGCGCGTGGCCGGATCGCCGATCATGCGCAGCAGGCGCGCGCGGATGTCTTCCATGCCGTGATGGTAGTCATGCACGGTCTGCGCGGCCGGGTCGTAGTACATCGCGTTGATGGTGAAGTCGCGGCGCTCCGCGTCTTCGGCCTGCGAGCCCCACACGTTGTCGCGCAGCACGCGGCCCGAGGCATCGATCGCATGGGTCTTGCTGTCGAGCTCGGCGCGCTTCAGGCGCCGGCCTTCGGGCAGGGTCTCGCTGGCGATGGCGTCGACCAGCGCGCGGAAGGTCGAGACCTCGATGATTTCCTGCTCGCGCCCGCCGTAGAAGGTCACGTGCACGATCTGGAAGCGCCGGCCGATGATGCGCGAGCGCCGGAACAGCGCCTGCACCTGCTCGGGCGTGGCGTTGGTGGCGACGTCGAAGTCCTTGGGCTTGATGCCGAGCAGCAGGTCGCGCACGGCGCCGCCGACGATGTAGGCCTGGTAGCCGGCCTGCTGCAGCGTCGAGGTGACCTTGACGGCATTGCGCGACAGCAGCGTGGGGTCGATCTGGTGCTCGTCGACGTTGACGATGCGCGGCGTGTGGGCGCGGCCGGTACGGCGCTGCCTGGGGCCGGGTTTGCCCAGCAGCCGGGTAATGAGCTTCTTGATCACGTCAGAACAGATCCATGATGCGCCAGCCGGCCGCGGCGGCGTGGTGGCGCAGGCGATCGTCCGGGTTGGTGGCAATCGGCTCGGAAACCTTTTCCAGCAGGGGCAGGTCGTTGGCCGAGTCGCTGTAGAAAGTGGTGGTCTCGAAGTTGTCCCAGCCCGCGCCCTGGGCCTTGAGCCAGGCTTCGACGCGGGTGATCTTGCCTTCGCGGAAGCTGGGCACGCCCTCGACCTCGCCGGTGAACTGGCTCTCGGGCTTGCCGTCGACGGTGGCCGGCTCGGTCGCGATCAGGTGCTTGATGCCGAAGGCCGCGGCGATCGGCGCGGTGACGAAGCTGTTGGTGGCGGTGACCACGGCGCACAGGTCGCCGGCCTCGAGGTGCTTGTAGACCAGCGCGCGCGCCTGCGGCGTGATCACCGGGTCGATCACCTCGTGCATGAAGCGCACCCGCATGGCATCGAGCCGGTCGCGCGGGTTGGCCGCCAGCGGCGCCAGCGCAAAGCGCAGGAACGCCTGGATATCGAGCGTGCCGGCCTTGTAGTGGCCGTAGAACTCGTCGTTCTTCTGCCGGTAGATTACCTCGTCGACGACGCCCAGGCGGACCAGGAAGCGGCCCCATTCATGGTCGCTGTCGGTCGGGATCAGGGTGTGGTCGAGGTCAAAGAGTGCCAGATTCATGGGCGGCGATTTTACCTGAAGGCAGGATGGGGGTAGGGGAGCATGCGGTGCCGGGGCCGTCGCCTAGTCCCGGAATTCGGCGAACATCTCGCGCAGCAGCGGCAGCGTGACCGGCCGCTTGCGCTCGAGCGAATAGGTGTCGAGCGCGTCCAGCAGCGCCATCAGGCTGGGCATGTCGCGGTAATGCCGCGTCACCAGCCAGTGCGTGATCTCGGGCGACAGCTGCAAGCCGCGCTCGCGTGCCGCATGGAGCACCGCGGCCTTCTTGTCGTCGTCGGACAACGGCGCCACCTGGTACACCAGGCCCCAGCCCAGGCGAGTGCGCAGGTCTTCGCGCACCGGCATCGCGCGCGGCGCCAGCCCGCCCGCCACCACCAGCGCGGTGCGCCCGTGCGCGCGCACCTCGTTGTAGAGCGAGAACACCGCGATCTGGCGCGCCTCGTCGAGCAGCTCGACGTCATCGACGGTGTAGAGCTGGCACCAGGGGTCGAACAGGAAATCGGACAGCGGGTGGTGCGGGCTCAGGTAGCGGCAGCGGATGCCATGTTGCGGCCCGGCCTCGCACACCGCGTGCAGCAGATGGGTGCGGCCGCAGCCGACCTCGCCCCACAGGTAGATCAGGCGGTCGCTGGCGTGCTCCTGCGCCAGCGCGGGCGGCAGCTCGCGCAGCCGCTGCACCGCCTCGCGGTTGGACGCCACCACGAAATTCTCGAAGGTCGAAGGCGGCGGGCTGCCCAGCTCGAGCGACAGTTGCTTGGGACGCGGGGACATGACGGTTGGCTAACTTCGGCTAGATTCGTGGAGCGGGCAGCAGCGGTCAGCGGACAGCAGCCGTTATTTTCGATAGAGATCGCTGGCCAGGTAAACCCGCCGCAGCTGGCGTGCCCCCACCAGCAGCACGGCGCAGGTCGGCAGCGCCAGCAGCACGCCGAAGAAGCCGAACAGCTGGCCGAAGGCGAGCAGCGCGAAGATCACCACCAGCGGGTGCAGGCCGATGCGCTCGCCGACCAGCCTCGGCGTCAGGTAGAAGCTCTCGATGAACTGGCCGAAGCCGTACACCACCGCCACCGCGGCCAGCCCGTACCAGTTGCCGAACTGCAGCAGCGCGGCCAGGATCGCCATCACCAGGCCGACGCCGAAGCCAATATACGGGATAAACACCGCCAGCCCGGTGAAGACCCCGACCGGCACGCCGATATCGAAGCCGGCGATGGTCAGCCCGATCGAGTAGATCGCCGCCAGGATCACCATCACCAGGATCTGGCCGCGCAGGTATTGCGACAGCAGCGCGTCGGTCTCGTTGCTCAGCTCGCGCACCTTGGGCACCCAGCGGCGCGGCACCACGCCCTCGATGCGGCGCATCACCATGTGCCAGTCCATCATCAGGTAGAACATGACGATGGGCACGATGAAGACGATGCCGGCCACCGTGATCAGCGCCGAACCCGACATCTTGACGTAGTTCAGCAGCACCACCAGCAGGTCTTCCGGGCTGGCGGCGAAGCGGTCCGACAGCATGTTGCGCAGGCCGGGGAAGTCGAAGCGCACGCGCACGCCGAACTCGGCCAGGCGCGGCGACACCACCGAATTGAGCTTCTTCAGCAGGATCGGCAGCTGCTCGCGCACCTGCGGGATCTCGCGCTGGAGCACCGCGATCAGCAGCAGCACCAGCATCACGCAGACCACCGTCAGCAGCAGGATCATCAGCGACACGCCGATCGCGCGCGGCACGCGGCGGCGCTGCAGCCAGTCGACGCCGGGGTTCAGGATATAGGCGAAGATGAATGCGAACAGGAACGGCGTCAGCACCGGCGCCAGTGCGATGATGGCGGCGAACAGCGCCACGGCCACGACGATCCACAGCAGGATGCGCTTGGCCTCTTGATTCAACAGCGGGGCATTCATCAAGGGTTGGGGAGGGGCGGCAGCGCGGTTTGCGGCGCGATCTCGCCGGAAACTGGAAGCGGGGGGCCTCTATCCGTTAAAATTGCGATTCTACTGGACTCGCGCCCGCCTTCCGATGCCACGCGCCGGAAGCGACGGTGGCCCGAGCGCCGAATTCCTCACTTTATTTCCTCCAGGACAAGCAGGTTCCCATGAGCGCATCCCCGACCGCCGGCCAGGCAGGCCTTTCCTACCGCGACGCCGGTGTTGACATCGATGCCGGCGACGCGCTGGTCGACCGTATCAAGCCGTTCGCCAAGCGCACCATGCGCGAGGGCGTGATGGCGGGCATCGGCGGGTTCGGTGCGCTGTTCGAGCTGTCGAAGAAATACCAGGAGCCGGTGCTGGTGTCGGGCACCGATGGCGTGGGCACCAAGCTCAAGCTGGCGTTCCAGCTGAACCGCCATGACACCGTCGGCCAGGACCTGGTCGCCATGAGCGTCAACGACATCCTGGTGCAGGGCGCCGAGCCGCTGTTCTTCCTCGACTACTTCGCCTGCGGCAAGCTCGACGTCGACACCGCCGCCACCGTGATCCAGGGCATCGCCCGCGGCTGCGAACTGGCCGGCTGCGCGCTGATCGGCGGCGAAACCGCCGAAATGCCGAGCATGTACCCGGACGGCGAATACGACCTGGCCGGCTTCGCCGTCGGCGCGGTCGAAAAGAAGAAGATCATCGACGGCAGCACCATCGCCCCGGGCGACGTGGTGCTGGGCCTGGCCTCGTCGGGCGCGCATTCCAACGGCTACTCGCTGGTGCGCAAGATCATCGAGGTGGCCAAACCGGACCTGAACGCCGACTTCCACGGCCAGCGCCTGCAGGACGCGATCATGGCGCCCACCCGGATCTACGTGAAGCCGCTGCTGTCGCTGATCGAAACGCTGCCGGTCAAGGGCATGGCCCACATCACCGGCGGTGGCCTGACCGAGAACGTGCCGCGCGTGCTGGCGCAGGACGTCACCGCGGTGCTGCAGCGCGATGCCTGGACCCTGCCGCCGCTGTTCCAGTGGCTGCAGGCGCAGGGCCGCGTCGCCGACGACGAGATGCACCGTGTCTTCAACTGCGGCATCGGCATGGTCGTGATCGTCGCCAAGGAAGACGCCGAACGCGCCATCCGCCACCTGCAGGCCGCCGGCGAAGCCGTGTGGCAGATCGGTGAGATCCGCGAGCGGGCCGAGGGCGAGGCCCAGACCATCGTGGCCTGACGCGACCCCGGCTTCCATACAAAAACGGCGCATGCCTTCGGGCATGCGCCGTTTTTTTTTGTCCGCGCGCCGGCGGACAGGGGCATCTAGGTGTTTACCCGCGCCACGCACTGTCATCGTGTTCAGATGCTGCCTTAGTGCATTGCACCAAACCCCGGCATGCACATGCACCATTTCTGACAAACAATATTTTGCTTGATTGTATGGCGGTTTATGGCCTAATGTACTGAGCAAAGACGCCGCACAAGCATGCGGCGTCCGGAGACAACGCCTGAATCCGACGCCGGAATCACCGGTGCACCAAGGCGGGCCAGGGACCATTGGAGGATCCACCATGCAAGCAGTCAGCATCGACGCCGCGGACAAAGGCGCGTCGGCCAGCAAACAGTCAGTCGCGCGTGTCGCCGGGGCCAGCCTGGCCGGCACCACGCTCGAGTTCTACGACCACTTCATCTATGGATCGGCCGCCGCGCTGGTCTTCCCCAAGCTGTTCTTCCCGCAGAGCGATCCGCTGACCGCGACGCTGCTGTCCTTTGCCAGCTACGGCGTGGCCTTCGTGGCGCGGCCGCTGGGCGCGGCGATCTTCGGCCACTACGGCGACAAGATGGGCCGCAAGTCGATCCTGATCATCACGCTGCTGATGATGGGCCTGGCCACCTTCGGCATCGGCCTGCTGCCCACCTATGCCACGGCCGGCGCGCTGGCGCCGCTGCTGCTGGTGCTGCTGCGTGTGGTGCAGGGCCTGGCGCTGGGCGGCGAATGGGGCGGGGCGGCGATCATGGTCAACGAGCTCGATCCCGAAGGCAAACGGCGCGGCATCCTCGGCAGCCTGGTGCAGCTGGCGGCGCCGATCGGCCTGCTGCTGGCCAACGGCATCTTCGCGCTGGTGACGTGGCAGGTTTCGGAAGAAGCCTTCCTCAGCTGGGGCTGGCGCGTGCCGTTCCTGCTGTCGGCGCTGCTGGTCGGGGTCGGGCTCTATATCCGCTCCAACGTGCGGGAATCCGGCATGTTCGAAAAGCTGGAGGAATCGCATGCCGAAGCGCGCGCACCCATCATGGAAGTGCTGCGCCACTACAAGAAGCAGCTGCTGATCGCCTTCGGCGCGCGGCTGGGCGGCGACATCGCCTTCTACGTGTTCACGCTGTTCCTGCTGTACTTCGTGCCGACCAAGCTGGGCCTGCCCAAGAGCATCGCGCTCAATGCGGTGCTGCTGGGCGCGGTGGCGCAGATCCTGTTCATCCCGATCGCCGGCCTGCTGGCCGACCGCATCGGCCGCCGTCCGGTGCTGATGATCGGCGGCATCGGCGGCGCGGTTTGGGCCTTCGTGTTCTTCGCCATGGTCAAGACCGGCAGCCCGGCGCTGATCATGCTGGCCTCGTTCGTCGGCATGGTGCTGGTGTCGTTCATGTTCTCGCCGCTGGCGTCGTTCCTGCCCGAGCTGTTCGCCACCCGGGTGCGCGTGACCGGTGCCTCGCTGGGCTTCCAGTTTGCCGGCGTGTTCGGCGGCGCGCTGGCCCCGCTGATTGCCGTGGGCCTGCTCGACCGCTTCGGCAGCACTGCGCCGGTGGCGCTCTACCTGGCGGCGGTGTGCGCGCTGATCGCGGTGGCGGCGTTCGCGGCGCGTGAAACCGCGCGCATGCACCTGTCCGACGCAGACCGCTGAAGCGCGGCCGCTCTCCTTGTCCTCACAACGAATCCGTACCGTGAAACAGTTCGACCTCATCATCCGCAACGGCACCGTGGTGACCGCCAGCGACACCATGCAATGCGATATCGGCATCGCCGGCGGCCGCATCGTGCAGCTTGGCCATGACCTGGGCGAGGCTGCGCAGGTCATCGACGCCAGCGGCAAGCTGGTGCTGCCGGGCGGCGTCGATGCGCACTGCCACCTGGACCAGCCGATGCCGGACGGCTTGCGCATGGCCGATGACTTCGGCACCGGCTCGGTCTCGGCGGCGTGCGGCGGCACCACCACCGTGATCCCCTTCGCCGCGCAGGAGAAGGGCCATTCGCTGCGCGCGGCGGTGGCCGACTACCACCGCCGCGCCGGCGGCAAGTCGGTGGTCGACTACGCCTTCCACCTGATCGTGGCCGACCCCACCGAGGCCGTGCTGAACGACGAGCTGCCGGGCCTGATCCGCGAAGGCTATTCGTCGTTCAAGGTCTACATGACCTACGACGACCTCAAGCTGAACGATCGCGAGATCCTCGAGGTGCTGTCGGTGGCGCGCCAGGAAGGCGCGCTGGTGATGGTGCATGCCGAGAACTCCGACTGCATCGCCTGGCTGACCGACAAGCTGGAGGCGGCCGGCAACACCGCGCCGAAATTCCACGCGCTGGCGCGGCCGATGGCGATCGAGCGCGAGGCCACGCACCGCGCCATTACCTTCTCCGAGCTGGTCGACGTGCCGATCCTGATCGTCCATGTGTCGGGCAAGGAGGCGGTCGAGCAGATCCGCTGGGCGCGCAACCGCGGCATGAAGATCTTTGCCGAGACCTGCCCGCAGTACCTGTTCCTGACCGCCGAAGACCTCGACCAGCCCGGCTACCACGGCGCCAAGTGCGTGTGCAGTCCGCCGCCGCGCGACCGCAGCAACCAGCAGGTGATCTGGGACGGCCTCGCCGACGGGCTCTTCACCATCTTCTCGTCCGACCATGCACCGTTCCGCTACGAAGACGCGCAGGGCAAGAAGCCCGGCGGCCAGGAAGTGCCGTTCCAGTACATCCCCAACGGCATCCCCGGACTGGAAACGCGGCTGCCGCTGCTGTTCTCGGCAGGCGTGGTGGGCGGCCGCATCTCGGTCAACCAGTTTGTCGCGCTGACCTCGACCAACCCGGCCAAGCTCTACGGCCTGCATCCGCGCAAGGGCACCATCGCCATCGGCGCCGATGCCGACCTGGCGATCTGGGATCCGCAGCGCGAAGTGACGATCCGCAATACCGACCTGCACCATGCCGTCGACTACACCCCGTATGAAGGCCTGCGCGTGACCGGCTGGCCGGTGACCACGCTGGTGCGCGGCAAGGTGGTGGCGCACGAGGGCGAAGTGATGGCCGAGGCCGGCCACGGCGAGTTCCTGCCGTGCGGCCTGCCCGAAATGGCACGGCCGCGCTACCGCACCTCGGGCGGCACCCTGTGACCAGTGCTTTGCGTGACTGATGCCTTGACCGACACTGTAGACATGGAACTGACCAACCGCCTGGATGCCGCCACCATCGCCGCCCGCGTCGCCGCCGGGCGCCTCGATCCCGCCGAGGTGGCCGCGGCGTTCCAGGCCCGCATCGCGGCGCGCAACGACCAGCTCAACGCGGTCTTCGAACAACGCCAGGAACTGGTAGATGCCGACCTGGCGCAATTGCGCGCGCGCCTGGCGCAGGGCGAGCGCCCGCTGCTGGCCGGGGTGCCGGTGATCGTCAAGGACGTGATCTGGAGCCAGGGCCGGCGCGTGACGCAGGGCTCGCAGCTGTACCGCGACTTCATCGCGCCCGCCGACGCGATCGCGGTCGAACGGCTGCGCCGCGCCGGTGCGATCGTGCTCGGCATGGGCAACACCTCGGAGTTCGCCTGCAAGGGGCTGACCACCAACAAGGTCTACGGCCTGACGCGCCATCCGCTCGATGCCACGCTGACCGCGGGCGGCTCGTCGGGCGGCTGCGCGGTGGCGGTGGCGGCCGGCATGGCGCCGCTGGCGCTGGGCACCGATGGCGGCGGCTCCAGCCGGCGTCCGCCCGCGCATGCCGGCGTGGTCGGCTTCAAGCCCTCCTACGGCGCGATTCCCGACGCGGTCGGCTTCGCCCACGCCTTCAACGGCATCCAGGTGATTGCGCCGATCACGCGCACCGTCGCCGATGCCGAGCTGATGTTCGAGGCGCTGGCCGGCGCCGATCCGCGCGATCCCGATACCCTGGGCTTTTCGCTAAGCGCGGCGCGACCGCTGCATACGCTGAAGATTGCGGTCAGCCCGCGCCTGGGCCTGGACACGCCGGTCGACGACGATGTCGCGCAGGCCTTCGAGCAGGCCGTGGCCCGCCTGCAGGCCGCGGGGCTGAGTATCGAGCGCGCCGACCCGGCGTGGCCGCAGGGTGCCGACGAGGCCGCGCTGATGCCGCTGCAGCATGTCGGCCTGGCCAACCTCTATGGCGATGCCTGGCGCCGCGACCCGGAGGTGTTCGATGCCGACGTCGCGCGCCAGATCGAGCGCGGCCTGGCGTGGACCGGCGCCGAGGTGGCGCGCGCGCGCGAGGCCAGCCGGCAGATCGCGCTGGCGCTGGCCGGCTTCTTTACCCGCTTCGACCTGCTGCTGTGCCCGACCACGCCGTGCGTGGCCTGGCGCAACGACCGCCTGGGGCCGGAGCGCATCGGCGGCGTGGCAGTGGAGCCGCGCGCCCACGCGGTGTTCACGCCCTTCTTCAACCATGCGCTGGCGCCGGCGATCTCGGTGCCTTGCGGCAGCGGCCGCGATGGCCTGCCGGTGGGGCTGCAGATCGCCGGCCCGCGCGGTGCCGACCGCAACGTGCTGGCCGCCGCCAGGCTGGTCGAGAACTTGCTGGCGTCTTCCGTCAATCCTGCCTGATCCCTGACATGCGAATCCTTGTTCTGAATCCCAACACCAGCGCAGGCATCACCGCGCGCCTGATGGCCGCGGCCACCGAAGCCGCCGCGCCCGGCACCGAGCTGGTGCCGCTGACCGCCAGCCGCGGCGTGCCGTATATCGCCACCCGCGCCGAGGCGCAGATCGGCGGCGCCATCGCGCTGGAAATGCTGGCCGAGCATCACGGCCAGTTCGACGCGGCGGTCATCGCCGCCTTCGGCGATCCGGGCCTGATGGGCGCGCGCGAGCTGTTCGACCTGCCCGTGGTGGGCATGGCCGAGGCGGCGATGCTGTCGGCCTGCATGCTGGGCCGGCGCTTTGCCATCGTCACCTTTGCGCGCGCGCTGGGCCCCTGGTACGAGGAATGCGTCGACATGCACGGCCTGCGCGGCCGGCTGGCCGGCATCCGCATGCTCGACGGCAGCTTCGCCTCGGTGTCGGACGTGCAGGAAGAGAAGGAAGCCGTGCTGGTTGAGCTGGCCAACCGCGCGGTGGTGGAGGACGAGGCCGACGTGGTGATCCTGGCCGGCGCGCCGCTGGCCGGCCTGGCCGCGCGCGTGCGCGACCGCATTCCGGTGCCGGTGGTCGACCAGATGGCCGCCGCCGTCAAGCAGGCCGAGGCGCTGGTAGCGCTGCAGCCGCGCAAGGCCACCGCGGGCACGTTCCGCCGGCCCGACGTCAAGCCCACGCTGGGTTTGCCCGCGGCACTGGCGGCCCGCATCGAGCACCGCGAGGCGTAACGCCGTTCGGATAGGCTTCAACTCCTGCCGTCATTCCCGCGAAAGCGGGAACCCAGCGTCGTTAAAAGTCACTGGGTCCCCGCTTTCGCGGGGACGACGGTCCCGCTGACGCCGCGGCTCAGACCGCGGCGAACACCGCTTCCAGGTCCACCTTTTCCTCGGCCGGCAACTCCAGCCGCAACGTGCTTTCGACGTGGCCGAGGTGCTCGCTCATCAGCCGCGCGGCGCGTTCGCCGTCGCCGGCTTCCAGCGCATCGACGATATCGTCGTGCTCGTGGTGCGGGCATGACGGCACGCCCGGCGCGTCATACAGCGCGATGATCAGGCAGGTCAGCGAGCACAGCTCGCGCATGTACTTGCCCAGGTACTGGTTGCCCGTCATTTCCGCCAGCTTGCAGTGGAACTCGCCCGACAGCCGGATGATGGCGCGGCGGTCGTTGCTGTCGCGCGCCTGCGCTTCCTGGCGCGTGGTCTCGCGCAGCGCGCGCACGCCGCTGGCGCTGATCGCGCCGGCCAGGTCGCGCACCAGCGCGGGCTCCAGCAGGTGGCGGGAATGCAGCACCTGGCGCGCCTCGGCCACGCTCGGGCTGGAGACGAAGGTGCCGCGGTTGGGATGGACGGTCAGCACGCCCTCGTGCGCCAGCTTGGCGAAGGCCAGCCGCACCTTGGTACGGCTGACGCCGAATACGCCGCCCAGCTTTTCCTCGACCAGCTTGGTACCCGGCGGCAGGCGGTGCTCCCAGATCGCGGTCAGGATGCGGTCGGCGATTTCCTCGACCGATGCGCCGCGCGCGCCGTCCGCCTCGGTGTCAGGGAGTCCGTCGGCAGGCTTGGCGGGCGGTTCGGCTTTGGTGCGTGGCATGGCGGTTGCGCGGTCCGGAGAAAAGACAGTCGGTGCTGTCATTGTATGGCGGTTCAGCGTCAAGTGTATAACACCGAGGGTGGGCCGGTTGCCGCCTTCGGCGCTGCCTTATTTCGCGCCGAGCTTGTCCAGTGCGGTGCCGGTCACGCGGCAGATGCGCCAGTCGGGCAGCACGTCGGCACCCATGGCCTGGTAGAAGTCGATCGACGGCTGGTTCCAGTCCAGCACCGACCATTCGAAGCGCCCGCAGCCGCGCTCCACCGCCAGTGCCGCCAGGTGCTTGAGCAAGGCCTTGCCCAGCCCGTGGCCACGCCAGGCCGGATCGACATACAGGTCTTCCAGGTAGAGGCCGGGCTTGGCCAGGAAGGTCGAGAAATTATGGAAGAAGAGGGCAAAGCCGACCGCCTTGCGGGCCACCTCGCCCCCCTCGCCCGCCTCGCCATCGACTTCGACCAGCACGGCCTCGGCATGCGGCTTGGCGCCGAACAGCGCCGCCTCGATCTTCTGCGGCGTGGCTTCGACGAGATGCGTCAGTTTTTCGTATTCGGCCAGCGCCAGGATCAGCTTGAACAGGGTTTCGCTGTCGGCCGCGGTGGCGGGGCGCAGCGTGAAGGTCGGCTTGGACATTGCGGGTCGGCTTGCGAGTACAGGAACCGGGAATTATCGCCTGTCCGTCACTCGCCATGCCAGCGTGCATGCGGCCGGATCAGTGTGCGAAGTCCGCGAGCCTGCGCACCTGGTCGACATAATCGGCCGCCAGGCAATCCACCACCAGCCGTTCGGGCGTGCTGCGCAGCCAGGTCAGCTGGCGCTTGCACAGTTGCCGCGTGGCGGCGATGCCGCGCTCGCGCATGGTGGCAAAGTCGGCGTCGCCGTCCAGGTATTCCCACACTTGCCGGTAGCCGACGCAGCGGATCGACGGCAGACCCGGATGCAGGTCGCCACGCGCGCGCAGCCGCTCGACTTCTTCGATAAAGCCGTGCGCGAGCATGGCGTCATAGCGCCGCGCGATGCGGGCATGCAGCGCCAGCCGGTCCGAGGGCTCGAGCGCGATCACGCGGTAGCGCTGGTCGGCCGCGCCGGCAAAGGTGCGGCCCTCGGCCTGGCGCGCCAGCAGCGCCGACATCGGCTGGCCGGACAGCCGGTGGATCTCGAGCGCGCGCTGGATGCGCTGCGCGTCATTGGGCGCGAGCCGGGCCGCGGTGACCGGGTCGACCTCGGCCAGCATCGCATGCAGGGCCGGCCAGCCGCGCTCGGCGGCGAGCTGGTCGAGTTCGGCGCGCAGCGCGGCGTCGGCCTGGGGCAGGTCGTTGAGTCCCTGTGTCAGCGCCTTGTAATACAGCATGGTGCCGCCGACGATCAGCGGCACGTGGCCGCGCGCGCGGATCTGCGCGATCAGCCGCTCGGCGTCGCCGACGAACTGCGCGGCCGAATAGCTGTCGGCCGGGTCGATGATGTCGATCAGGTGGTGCGGCGCCACGGCCAGTTCGTCGCGCGTCGGCTTGGCAGTGCCGATGTCCATCTCGCGGTACACCAGCGCCGAGTCCAGGCTGATGATCTCGACCGGCGCGTCGGCCGCCAGCGCCAGCGCGGCGGCGGTCTTGCCCGACGCGGTGGGACCGAGCAGGCAGACCACGGGCGGATGCGCGGCGGAATCGTGGGGGACGGCGGACATCGAAAAGCCTTGAATCGAAGGAGAGCGTGCGCGCGCTTATTGCCCGCGCAGGAACAGCCGGTCGAGCTCGGTCACGGTCAGTTGCACCCAGGTGGGCCGGCCGTGGTTGCATTGGTCGGCGCGCTCGGTCTGCTCCATCTGGCGCAGCAGCGCGTTCATTTCCTCGACGGTGAGCTTGCGGTTGGCGCGCACCGCGCTGTGGCAGGCGAGGGTGGCGAGCAGTTCGTTGCGGCGCTCGGCCAGCACGCGCGAGCCGCCGTAGGCGTGCAGGTCGCGCAGCACGTCGCGCGCCAGCGCCTCGGCATCGGCCTGCTGCAGCAGCGCCGGCACCGCGCGCACCGCGAGCGTGGTGGGCGACACCGGGGCGATATCGAAGCCCAGCAGCGTCAGGGTCTCCTGGTGTTCTTCGGCGACGCCGATCTCCACCGGGCTGGCCGGCAGCGTGACCGGGATCAGCAGCGGCTGCACCGCCAGCTCGCGCGCGTCCAGCGCGGCCTTGATCTGCTCGTACAGGATGCGCTCGTGCGCCGCATGCATGTCGACCAGCACCAGCCCGCGCGCGTTCTGCGCCAGCACGTAGATGCCGTGCAACTGGGCGATGGCATAGCCGAGCGGGTGTTCGTCGGCGGCATCGGTCGCGCCGGATGCCGGCGCCGGCGGCAGCCGGTCCAGCAGGCTTGGCGGGTCGCCGGCGCGCGCGGCCTGGACGTCGGCCAGCCATGCCGGCGGTTGCGCCGACGCGCCCGCCCGGTTGACCGCGCCGGTTGCGGGCGCGCCATAGGGCCGCGCCGCCGGCGCCGTGGCTTCGCGCACCATGCCCAGGTAGGCTTGGCGCGGCTGGGCGATGCCCAGCTCGGTCTGCCGTGCCGCGGAATAGTTGATCCATTGGCCCGCGCCGCCAGCGCCAGGCCGCGCCGCTGCCGCTGGCGTCGCGGCGCCCGCCGGCAGCGTGATCTCGCCGTCGGCATCGGTATGCAGGCTGTCGCCGTTGGCGCCGGCCTGGCGTGCCAGGCAGCGTTGCACCGCGTGGTAGACAAACTGGTGCACGGCGCGCGACTCGCGGAAGCGCACTTCGATCTTGGACGGGTGCACGTTGACGTCGACCATCTCCGGCGGCAGGTCCAGGCATAGCACGTAGGACGGGAAGCGGTCGCCGTGCAGCACGTCCTGGTACGCGCTGCGCACCGCATGGTTGAGCAGCTTGTCGCGCACGAAGCGGCCGTTGACAAAGAAGTACTGCTGGTCCGGCCGGCCGCGCGAGGCGGTGGGCAGCCCGGCAAAGCCGTACAGGCTGAGGGTGTCGGCGTGCTCGTCCAGCGACAGCCGGGCGCGGGCGAAGTCGTTGCCCAGCACTTGCGCGGTGCGCGTGGCGACGTCGCCGGCATTCCAGTGCTCCAGCGGCTTGCCGTTATGGTGGACCGAGATGGTCACGTCCGGCCGTGCCAGCGCCACGCGCCGGACCATCTCGAGGCAGTGGCCCAGCTCGGTTTGTTCGGTCTTGAGGAACTTTCTGCGCGCCGGCGTGTTGAAGTAGAGGTGCTGCACGTCGACCGTGGTGCCGACGCCGCCGGAAGCAGGCTGCACGGCGCCGGAGTCGGCGCTGACCTGGGTGGCATGGGCATCGGCCGCGGTGCGGCTGGTCAGCGACATCTGCGACACCGAGGCGATCGACGCCAGCGCTTCGCCGCGGAAGCCCAGCGTCAACACCGACTCGAGTTCGTCGAGCGAGGCGATCTTGCTGGTGGCGTGCCGCATCAGCGCCACCGGCAGTTCGGCGGCGGGAATGCCGCAGCCGTTGTCGGTGATGACGATGCGCCGCACGCCGCCTTCCTCCAGCCGGATGCCCAGCTGCGTGGCGCCGGCATCGAGCGCGTTTTCCAGCAGTTCCTTGACCACGGAGGCCGGGCGTTCGACCACTTCGCCGGCGGCGATCTGGCTGATGAGCTGATCCGGCAGCGGCCGGATCGGGCGCGGGCGCTGGGTGGTGCGCAAGGCGGTGCTGGAAGGGTCGGCTGGCATCCGGCGATTATACGTGGACGTTCCCCCACGCAGACGGGTTGCCGAGGTGAGGGAATGGCGCGGCCGCTCTTGTATGATTCAGGCCATGGCGGCGTGGATCGGACACCGGCCGCATGGAACGAAACCGTCAAAACCATCACACGGGGAACGACTTGGATCTCGCTTTGCAGCTCATCGACATGCTGGTGCATGTCGACAAATACCTCGGCACGGTCATCGACCAGTACGGCCACTGGGTCTATGCCATCCTGTTTCTGATCGTTTTTGCCGAGACCGGGCTGGTGGTGCTGCCGTTCCTGCCGGGCGACTCGCTGCTGTTTATCGCCGGCGCCTTCTGCGCGACCGGGGCCATGAACGAATGGGCACTGATCGGCCTGCTGCTGGTGGCGGCCATCTCGGGCAATACCGTCAACTACTGGGTGGGCAGCTGGATCGGGCCCAAGGTGTTCGACCACCAGTGGCGCTTCCTGGACCAGGATGCATTGCGCCGCACCCATGACTTCTATGAGCGGCATGGCGGCAAGACCCTGGTGATGGCGCGCTTCGTGCCGATCGTGCGCACCTTCGCGCCGTTCGTGGCCGGGGTGTCGCAAATGACCTTCGCGCGCTTCCAGATGTTCAACGTGATCGGCGCCGTGGCGTGGGTGGTCGGCCTGGTCTTTGCCGGCTACTTCTTCGGCAACCTGCCGTTCATCCGCCAGTACCTGAACCTGATCGTGCTGGCCGGCATCGGCGCGGCCGTGGTGCCGCTGGTGCTGGGCGGCCTGTGGAAGCTGGTGCGCGGCAACCGCCGCCGGCCCACGCGCGTGGAGCGCTGAGCCGATTCAATGGAGCCGCTTCAGTTGAGGCTGCGGCTCATCATCCGCAGCGCGGGCATGCGCTCGCGGATCTGGCCGATATCGGCGGCATCGGGGCGGGCCCGGACATAGGCTTCCAGGTCGGCCAGCGCGGGGCGGAAGCACTCCAGGTTGGCATAGGCCAGGCCCCGGTCGCGCACTTCTTCGATCGATCCCGGCAGCAGGATCACCAGCCGGTTCTGCACCGCCAGCAGCCGCTGCCAGCGCGATTCCTGCAGATAGATCGCCTTCAGGTTGCGCAGCATGCGCGCGATGATCTCGCGGTGGCTCGCCGCGCGCAGGAACAGGCCCAGCGGCACCTGGCTGGCGTCGCTGATGCCCTCGCGTTCCAGGTACGGATCCAGCATTTCCTGCAGCTGTTCCTTCGACAGGGTCTCGCCGGTGAGCGGGTCCAGTATCACTTCGCCGGCCGGGATCGTCATCCGCAGCAGGAAATGGTTGGGGAACGACACCCCCTTGAGCGGCAGGCCGATCTGCTGGCCCAGCTCCATATGCAGCACCGCGAGCGAGATCGGGATGCCGCGGCGCTGGCGCAGCACCACGTTCAGGTAGGAGTTGTCGGGGTCGTAGTAGTCGTTCGCGTTGGCGCCGAAGCCGAGATCGCGATAGAAGAAATGGTTCAGCAGCCGCAGCCGCTGGATCGCGGGCGTGCCTTCCGCAATCCGGCGCTTCAGCCGCAGCGCCAGCACGTCCAGCGCCGCCAGCTCGCCCTGCAGGTCCAGGTCGGGATAGGCGTCCTGCGCGATGGACAGCGCGGTCTCGGTCAGCGGGATGCCGTTTTCGTCGGCCACGAGGCTGGCGAAATAATCCAGGACTTTGGTGGATGTCATGTCGGTTTCCCGGTGCAGCCGCCGGCACCGCGCGCAGCGTGGGTCGCCAATGCCAGGCGCTCAGCCGGCAATGGCAGTTGCCGCTGACCCATCAGCCGGCCCGGCGCCTGAAGGCAGAGTAGCGCAGTCCCATGAGCCACAGTGTACCGAAGTAGACCACCGCTGCAAGTACCAGGCACGAAGCCAGCAGCGCGATACGCAGCAGCGGCGTCGCGCCCAGGCCGATCCAGTCGAAGTTGCGCGCGAACCAGAGCAGCATGCCGGACAGCAGCAGCACCGAAGCGGTCAGCTGCGCCAGGAACAGCCACCAGCCCGGCGCCGGGCGGTACAGCCCGCGCCGGCGCAGGCCGAAGAACAGCAGCAGCGCGTTGAGCGTGGCCCCCGCGCTGATCGACAGCGCCAGCCCGGCATGGCCGATCCAAGGCACAAACACCACGTTGCACACCTGCGTGATCACCAGCACCAGCAGCGCGATCTTGACCGGCGTGCGGATATCCTGGCGCGCGTAGAAGCCCGGCGCGAGGATCTTGATCGAAATCAGCCCGATCAGGCCCACGCCATACGAGACCAGCGCCTGGCGCGTCATCTCGACCGCATGGGCGTCAAACTTGCCGTAATTGAACAGCACCGCGGTCAGCGGCGCGCCGAACACGAACAGGCCGACCGCGCACGGCACGGCCAGCAGGAAGGTCAGGCGCAGGCCCCAGTCGAGCAGGCTCGAGTATTCGGCGTGGTCGCCCGAGGCGTTGGCCCGGGACAGGCTCGGCAGCAGGATCGTCCCCAGCGCGACGCCCAGCAGCGCGGTGGGGAATTCCATCAGCCGGTCGGCATAGGTCAGGTACGAAACGCTGCCCGCCGCCAGCCGCGAAGCAATATTGGTATTGATGATCTGGCTCACCTGCGCCACCGAGACCGCCAGCAGCGCCGGCCCCATCTGGCGCAGGATGCGGCGCACGCCCGGGTCCGACCACGCCGCGCGCAGGTTGAAGCGGATGCGCGGCATCACCCCCAGGCGCCGCAGCGCCGGCACCTGGATCGCCAGTTGCAGCACGCCGCCAATCAGCACGCCCCACGCCTGCGCGTAGATCGGCTGATCCATGTGGGGGCCGACGAACAGCGCCGCGACGATCAGGCACAGGTTGAGCAGCACCGGCGTAAAGGCCGGCACCGCGAACTTGCGCCAGGTATTGAGGATGCCCGAGGCCAGCGCCACCAGCGAGATCAGCCCGATATACGGGAACATCACCCGCGTCATGAACACCGCCGCGGTATAGGTTTCGGCCTGCCCGCGGAAACCCGTGGCGACCACTGTCATCACCAGCGGCGCACCGATAACGCCCAGCACCGACACGGCCACCAGCACCCAGGTCATCACGGTGGCGACGGCATCGATCAGCGCCTTGGTCGGGGCGTCGCCGCGCTGGGTGTGGTATTCGCCCAGGATCGGGACGAAGGCCTGCGAAAAAGCGCCTTCGCCGAAGATGCGGCGCAGCAGGTTGGGGATGCGGAAGGCCACGTTGAACGCGTCGGTCATGTCCGACGCGCCGAAGGCGCGGGCGATCAGGATCTCGCGCACCAGGCCGGTGATGCGCGAGAGCATCGTCAGGCTGCTGATGGTGGCGAGCGCTTTGAGCAGGTTCAAGATACGGACGGGTGCGGGAACGGTGGGCCGGTGCCGTCGGCACCGCGAGCTTCTTGAGACGCGGTCCGGGCAGTAAAGTTGCCGGCGCGCCACGTGGCCCGGCACAATGTGGCGCTTATTATACGGATCACGCCCCGACGCCCGCCTTGCGCCGGCAAAGTCCCAGCAGTCTTGTCACGCGCTCAGGCATCTGTGTATAATTGCCGATTCACAAGGACAGTTGCGTTCCGGATTCGTGTGTCAGTGCATCCCGGGTCGCTCGATATGACTTAATTGTTGTGTCCCCCGCGGCACGCATCTGAATTCAGGATATTTTTTACATGGCAAATTCCGCACAAGCCCGCAAGCGCGCCCGCCAGGCCGTTGCCCAGAACGCTCACAACTCCAGCCTGCGTTCGCGTCTGCGCACCGCCGTCAAGGCCGTTCGCAAGGCCATCGACGCTGGCGACAAGGCCGCTGCCGCCGAGATCTTCAAGAACTCGCAAGCCGTGATCGACAGCATCGCCGACAAGAAGATCGTGCACAAGAACAAGGCTGCACGTCACAAGTCGCGCCTGTCGGCCGCCATCAAGGCCATGGCTGCCTGATAGCTGCACGGGCCGCTGAGGCGGCCCAGCAGAGGCGGGTGCCCCGGGCATGCCGCCAACAACAAAAAAGCTCGTCATCCGACGAGCTTTTTTGCTTTCCGGCGCTGCCGGGCTTATTCGAGCGAGCAGGCTTCGACCAGCTGCAGGTTATTGTCGCGGGCGAAGTTCAGCACGAAGTCCAGCGCCTTGGGCTCGATGTCGCGCAACCGAACGTCCACCACCACGCATTTGACGTTGCCGGCAAAGATCGGCCGCACGTAAGGCGAGTAGGTCAGGCGGGGGTCGCCGCTGTCGCCCTCGGGGCGGAACTGCGCCATCACGCCGCACAGTCGTTCGGCCCAGTCGCTCGGGCGGAAGGTCTTGCCTTCCTTGGTAATGCCTTGGATAAAGTATTCGCGAACGTTGGGGTTCATGAGGCTGGACACTGCGGGTGAGGCGGATGACTCGACGGTAAGCCCGCTGGACGGGGCGCCCGTTTGACGCGGCCGGGACGCGATTGGTTCGCGCTGGTTCCAGCCGGAAGGCGGGGCGTCGGTGTCCTGCAGGGGCACTTTTGATGCCGGCGGCGGGCACTGGCATGGGTATGCCGGGCCCCGCGTGAATCAGCCAGTATTATATCTTATATAAGAGTTGCGCATAAGGGCGAAATCCTGTCAGGAAGCTGTCAGCGCAACGGTGCGGCAGGCCGCGGCCGGGTTGATCCGGGCTCGCCAAAGCAGAAATAATCCCTTATGATCCTTGCAGTTAAATTGCGTATGCGACGCGAAAGGCGGCTCCGCGGCGCGCTTGGATCATGAACAGTTGCTCAGCACAGTTCGTGACGGCGCGTCCCCACCGAGCCGCCTTCTTTGTTTTATGAGCTCAACCCCGATCAAGCATTACCTCCAGTTCAGCGACTTCACTCCCGAAGAGTACGAGTACCTGCTGGACCGCGCGCGGATCCTGAAGGCCAAGTTCAAGAACTACGAGACCTGGCACCCGCTGCATGACCGCACGCTGGCCATGATCTTCGAGAAGAATTCCACGCGTACGCGCCTGTCGTTCGAAGCCGGCATCCACCAGCTCGGCGGCCACGCGGTGTTCCTGAACACGCGCGACTCGCAGCTGGGCCGCGGCGAGCCGATCGAGGATGCGGCGCAGGTGATCTCGCGCATGGTTGACATCATCATGATCCGCACCTTCGGCCAGGACATCATCGACCGCTTCGCCGCGCATTCGCGCGTGCCGGTGATCAACGGCCTGACCAATGAATACCACCCGTGCCAGGTGCTGGCCGACGTCTTCACCTATATCGAGCAGCGCGGCAGCATCCGCGGCAAGACGGTGGCGTGGATCGGCGACGCCAACAACATGGCGTACACCTGGATCCAGGCCGCCGAGCGCCTGGGCTTCACCTTCCATTTCTCAGCGCCGCCGGGCTACCAGCTGGATCCGGCCATGGTGCCGGCATCCGCCGCCGGGCTGGTCAAGGTCTTCGACGATCCCCTCGCGGCCTGCCAGGGCGCCAGCCTGGTCACCACCGACGTGTGGACCAGCATGGGCTTCGAGGCCGAGAACGACGCCCGCAAGCGCGCCTTCAAGGACTGGATGGTCACCACCGCGATGATGGACCGCGCCGAGCCCGACGCGCTCTTCATGCATTGCCTGCCGGCGCACCGCGGCGAGGAAGTCGAGGCCGCCGTGATCGACGGCCCCAGGAGCGTGGTCTGGGACGAGGCGGAAAACCGCCTGCACGTGCAGAAGGCGCTGATGGAATACCTGCTCTGCGGCCGCTACTGAGCGCGCCCGGGGTGGACAGGGGAGGGGCCGTTGCGGCCCCTCTTTTTACGTCTTTCGCAAGACACCCAAGGAGATGGAAGTGAGCCAGTTCGACAACGTATCGGTCGTCAAGAAAGCCAACCTGTATTTCGACGGCAAGTGCGTGAGCCACACCGTGCTGTTCCCGGACGGCACCCGCAAGACGCTGGGCGTGATTTTCCCGGCATCGCTGACGTTCAACACCGGCGCGCCCGAAATCATGGAAATCAACGCCGGCAGCTGCCGCGTGCGCCTGGCCGGCTCGGAAGACTGGCAGACCTACGGCGCCGGCCAGCAGTTCAGCGTGCCGGGCAACAGCAGCTTCGATATCGAGGTGCAGGAGACGCTCGACTACGTCTGCCACTTCGAGTGACAGGCCGAGTGACAGGCGCGGCGGGCCAGCGCGGCTGGCCCGTCAGCTTTACAGCACCACCGGCTCGGGCTCGATGCGCACGCCGTAACGGGCCTGCACGGTATCGGCGATACGGTTGGCCAGCGCCAGCAGCATCGCGCCGGTGCCGCCGCCGTGGTGCACCAGCACCAGGGCCTGCTTGCCATAGACCCCCACCGGGCCGTCGCTCAGGCCCTTGAAGCCGCAGCGGTCGATCAGCCAGCCGGCGGCCAGCTTGTACGTGCCGTCGGGCTGCGCATAGCTGACCAGGTCCGGATGCGCCTGCAGCAAGGCGTCGCGCTGCGCGGCGCTGACCAGCGGATTCTTGAAGAAGCTGCCGGCATTGCCCAGCTGCGCCGGATCGGGCAGCTTGCGCGAGCGGATCGCGACCACGGCATCGCGGATGGTGGCCGCGTCCGGCGCGGCCTGGCCGTCCAGTTCCCGCGCCAGTTCGCCGTACGACAGCACCGGCTGCCATCCCCTGGGCAGGCGCAGCGTGACCGCGGTAATGATGTAGCGCCCGGCGCCGGCGCGCTTGAACAGGCTGTCGCGGTAGCCGAACTCGCATGCTTGCAGGTCCAGCCAGACGAAGGTCCCGGTGTGCCGGTCATACGCACGCACGCCGGCGAAGCGCTCGCGCAGCTCCACGCCGTAGGCGCCGATGTTCTGGATCGGCGCGGCGCCGGCGGTGCCAGGGATCAGCGCCAGGTTTTCCAGCCCCGGCATGCCATCGACGATGGTGCGGTTGACCAGCGCGTTCCAGTTCTCGCCCGCGCCCACGGTGACCAGCCAGGCATCGCCGCCCTCGCTGCTGGCCTCGACCTGGTAGCCGGGAATTTCCATCAGCAGCACCAGCGCGTCGAGATCGCCGGTCAGCACGACATTGCTGCCGCCCCCCAGCACCACCAGAGGCAGGCCTTCGGCGCGCGGGTCGGCAAGGGCCGAGACCAGGTCGGCCTCGCTGCGCACGTGCACCGCAAAGCGGGCGCGCGCATCGAATCCGAATGTATTGTGGCGACGCAGGGGATAGAATTCGTGGAAATCTGCCATGCAAGGGAAAGGTGACGCGGCCGCCGCTGGTGTGCGCGACCCGGAACTGCGAGGTAGGCTGGATTATACGGAAGGCGCCGTGCGCGGCCGGCTTCCGGGCATACGGATCACAAGGAGAATGCAATGCCGTCGTTTGACGTAGTGTGCGAAGCGAACATGGTCGAGGTGAAGAACGCCGTCGAGCAGGCCAACAAGGAAATCTCGACGCGCTTCGATTTCAAGGGCTCGGACGCCCGCATCGAGCATAAGGAAAACGAACTGACCGCCTTTGCCGACGATGATTTCAAGCTGGACCAGGTCAAGGACGTGCTGATCGGCAAGATGGCCAAGCGCAACGTCGACGTGCGCTTCCTGGATTACGGCAAGACCGAGAAAATCAGCGGCGACAAGGTCAAGCAGGTGATCACCATCAAGAAGGGCGTGACCGGCGACCTCTCCAAGAAGATCGTGCGCATGATCAAGGACAGCAAGATCAAGGTACAGGCCAGCATCCAGGGCGACACGGTGCGCGTGTCGGGCACCAAGCGCGACGACCTGCAGAACGTGATTGCCATGCTGCGCAAGGATGTGTCCGAGGCACCGCTGGACTTCAACAACTTCCGCGACTGAGCGGCACCCGCGCCGGCTCCTTTGCCGGCGCCGCACGCGGCCGCCGGTCAGCGCGGCTGCGGCAATCCGCCGATCTTCGCGCCGGCCTTGATGCCCTTTTGCGCGAACCACCCCTGGTTCATTTCCAGCGCATAGCGGATCGCCGCCTTCGGGCAATGGTTGTTTTCAGTGCGCGGCGCCATGTCTTCGATATTGACGATGGTGCCGTCGTCGGCCAGGAACGCAATCGACAGCGGCAGCTCGGTATTGCGCATCCAGAAGCAGTGGCCCGCCTTCTGCTCGAATACGAACAGCATGCCGGCATTGGGCGCCATCGATTTCCGGTACATCAGCCCTTGCTCGCGCGCGGCGGGCGTTGCCGCGACCTCGGCCTGGATCGCGTACATGCCCGCGGTCAGCGGCGCCACCGGCAACGCGGCTTGTGCGTTGGCAACACCGGCCGCCAGTGCGGCAAGCAGGAAGCAGCAACGCGAGGTCAGGGTCTTCGGCAACAGGGGCATGATGGTCAGTCCGGGGAAGGCACGGCGTCGGGCAGCCGCAAGCATAACGCACGTTGCATGCGCGGGCGGCCGCGTGCGGTGCAACCGCCATCAAACAAAAAGGCAGGCGCCCTGGTGGCGGCCTGCCTTGCTTTCTACTGCGGGCGCACCGCCCGGCAGTGGCGCCAGCCCGGTTACGCGGCCGGAGCTGCGGCAGCAGCGGTTTCCTTCTTCTTGCTGTGCTTCTTGTGGGTGGCCTTCTTTTTTGCGGTCTTCTTCGGGGCTTCCTTGGTGGCCGCGGCCGCGGGCGTGGCCGGATCGGCCGGCACAGCGGCCTGGGCGAAGGCGCCGGTGGCGAACAGGCCGACAACCAGTGCAGCGATCAGTTTTTTCATGGCGTATTACCTCGAAGGATAAAAGCAGTCGGGAAAGTGGTGACGCGTGGATGGCGTCACCGACAAGAACGAGGCCGCTGCTGGCAGCGTTGACGGTCGATTTGTTAGCTTTTGTAACGTAAGCGCCGCTTGGCGACGTTCGCCTGTCTGGTTTTGGAGACATGAGTGCGCGGTGCCGGTGCCGGGCGTCCTGGGGACGTTGCCAGCGGCAGGCCCGACTCGGCGAGCGGCACCTCGCAGCTTTCGCCTGGCGCAAGGCCGAGCGCGCGCAGGTCGAGCGCGCCGATTGCCACCCGGATCAGCCGCAGCGTCGGAAACCCCACCGCCGCCGTCATGCGCCGCACCTGCCGGTTCTTGCCTTCCCGGATCTTCAGTTCCAGCCACGCGGTCGGGATGGCTGCGCGAAAGCGCACCGGCGGGTGGCGCGGCCACAGCCAGTCTGGCGCTTCGATGGCCCGTACCGTCGCCGGCTGCGTCACGAAATCGCCGAGATCGACGCCGGCGCGCAAGCGGGCCAGGGCCTCGGCATCGGGAATGCCTTCGACCTGCGCCAGGTAGGTTTTTTCCAACTTGTGGCGCGGGTCCGCGATGCGCGCCTGCAGCGCGCCATCGTCGGTCAGCAGCAGCAAGCCCTCGCTGTCGGCATCGAGCCGCCCGGCGGGATAGACGCCCCGCACGGAGACGCAGGATGCCAGCGTCGGCCGCGTCGGGTGTTCCGAGAACTGGCTCATGGTGCCAAACGGCTTGTTCAGGGCAATCAGGGTCATGGGGCGCAAGTATGCCGCAGCGTGGCGCGTGCTGGTCGGTCAGACCGGCTGGCTCGGGGTCCGGCCCGATTGGCGGATGATGAAAAATTGCTGCATAATATAAAATTGGTCTTGTGTCTTATATAAGACTGAAGCCGACCAGGCGCGGCGCCGGCATGATGCACGGCAGTATTGGCGCGGCATCCAGCCCGCTACAATGCACAGCGCCATCTCCCGAATCTCGCCGCCCGGCCACGAACCGGCGGCAGTCACAACCGTTCCGTAACTGGAGACGTCATGTACCAACACATCAAGGTTCCGGCAGGCGAAAAGATCACGGTCAACCAGGACTTTTCGCTCAATGTCCCGGACAACCCGATCATTCCTTATATCGAAGGCGACGGTACGGGCCTCGATATCACCCCGGTGATGATCAAGGTGGTCGACGCGGCCGTGGCCAAGGCCTACGGCGGCAAGCGCAAGATTGCCTGGATGGAGATCTACGCCGGCGAGAAATCGACCAAGGTCTACGGCCCGGACGTGTGGCTGCCGGATGAAACCCTGGACGTGCTGAAGGAATACGTGGTGTCGATCAAGGGTCCGCTGACCACGCCGGTCGGCGGCGGCATCCGCTCGCTCAACGTGGCGCTGCGCCAGCAGCTGGACCTCTATGTCTGCCTGCGCCCGGTACGCTACTTCAAGGGCGTGCCCTCGCCGGTGCGCGAGCCGGAAAAGACCGATATGGTGATCTTCCGCGAGAACTCGGAAGACATCTACGCCGGCATCGAGTGGGCGGCCGAGAGCGACCAGGCCAAGAAGCTGATCGCCTTCCTGCAGAACGAGATGGGCGTGAAGAAGATCCGCTTCCCGGCGACCTCGGGCATCGGCGTCAAGCCGGTCTCGCGCGAGGGCACCGAGCGGCTGGTGCGCAAGGCGATCCAGTACGCGATCGACAACGACAAGCCGTCGGTGACGCTGGTGCACAAGGGCAACATCATGAAGTTCACCGAAGGTGGCTTCCGCGACTGGGGCTACGAGCTGGCGCAGAAGGAATTCGGCGCCGAGCTGGTCGACGGCGGCCCGTGGTGCAAGTTCAAGAACCCGAAGACCGGCAAGGACATCGTGGTCAAGGATGCCATCGCCGACGCCTTCCTGCAGCAGATCCTGCTGCGCCCGGCGGAATACTCGGTGATCGCCACGCTGAACCTGAACGGCGACTACATCTCTGACGCGCTGGCGGCGCAGGTTGGCGGCATCGGCATCGCGCCGGGCGCCAACATGTCGGACTCGGTGGCGATGTTCGAAGCCACCCACGGCACCGCGCCGAAGTACGCCGGCAAGGATTACGTCAATCCGGGCTCGGAAATCCTGTCGGCTGAAATGATGCTGCGCCACATGGGCTGGACCGAGGCCGCCGACCTGATCATCGCGTCGATGGAGAAATCGATCCTGTCCAAAAAGGTCACCTACGATTTCGCCCGCCTGCTGGAAGGCGCGACCCAGGTGTCGTGCTCCGGCTTCGGCCAGGTGATGATCGACAATATGTAAGCACAGACTCCCGCCAACGCGGGCGGGCTGTCTACAAAACCCCGGTGCTGGATAGCCAGTACCGGGGTTTTTTCTTGCCGGGCGCCGCGGCGTTGGCTAGAACTTCAGGGACTGACGGGCATCCCGGCCCGGGGAGACTGGCATGGACGATCCCTTCCGCCGCACCGCTTTCGGCGCGGCCCTGTTCTACAAGGATCCGCTGGCGGCGCTGGACTGGCTGGAGCGGGCATTCGGCTTCGAGCGGGTCATGGTGATCCGCGACCAGCAAGGACAGCTGGTGCATTCCGAAATGCGTTTCGGCGACAGCTACCTGATGGTGGGCAGCGAGTGGGCCGACTTCACCGCCAGCCCGGCATCGATCGGGGGCAAGAACACCCAGACCGTGCACGTGCATCTGCCGGACGGGCTCGACCAGCATTGCGCGCGGGCCCGGGCCGCCGGCGCCGCGATCCTGCGCGAGCCGCAGGACGAGTTCTATGGCGACCGCACCTACACCGCCCGCGATGCCGAGGGCCATGTCTGGACCTTCGGCCAGACTGTGCGCAAGGTCACCAAAGACGAGGCAGAACAGGCCAGCGGCCTGAGCATCGACGGCTGGGCCTGAACCGGCATCGAAGCGGGCGCGGGATGGCCGCAAGGCCGGCGCCAAAAACCAGAAAGCCCGGCGCCAGGCCGGGCTTTCGATCGGGTGTGCGTGCCGCTGATGCGAGCCGGTGCCCGCCGTGCCGCCCCTGGCGGCCAGCGGGGGCGCTGGCATCGGTCCCGTTCCGGGGGTTCGAGTCCCCCACACCCTGGTTGACCGCTCCGGTGGCTCTGTGGCCGGGGATGCGGTCGCGGCGCGCCTTAGCTGGCGTCCTGGATATTGGTGGCTTGCTTGCCCTTGGGGCCCTGGACCACCTCGAACGAGACGCGCTGGCCTTCCTTCAGCGTCTTGAAGCCCGCCATCTGGATAGCCGAAAAGTGCGCAAACAGTTCTTCTTCGCCCTCGTCCGGCTTGATGAACCCGAATCCCTTGGCGTCATTGAACCATTTGACGATACCGCTTGCCATATACTCCCCCAACGAAATAGCAGATTTTCAAGCGGGGAAGCTTGCCAGCCGGACGGCACGGACTGCGGCGCCATGGCTGGCCGCGTGCTGAGGTGCGGCCGGCGATGACGCGCGGCGAGGTGCTATCGCGAGACGGCCAGTCGGATTGCTGACTCGCCGCCGCGGGCCGTGGGCCTCCCTGCTCACGGATCACCCGCCTTGGCTGTTTGCTTTGGCTCGCCGGCCTTCGGTGGGTGTGCGACCGATTTTTCTGGCAAAGCCGGAGACTGTCAAGCTGGCGGATTCCCCACTGCCAGCAGGGTGTGGCAGGAACAGGACGGCGCCCGGTGTTACCGTTGCCATGAATTGGCGGCCGGCGGCGCGGATTTTCGGCCGGTGCGGCGACGTGCCTTGCAAGGCCTACCGCGCAACCAGCCGCTCCCATTTACCACGGAAAACCGGTGGCCGGACTCTTGAATCCACCGCCTTTTCCCCAAATTGCAGAGTTGCGAGTAAGGGTTAGAATAAAGCCATGGCTACACGGCTTGCGAATGTCCCACAACGCGAAGCGGGCACCATCCTGGAGCGCAAAGAGCAGGCGCTGAAACCGCCTGCCATGTTCAAGGTGGTGCTGCTGAACGACGACTACACTCCGATGGAGTTTGTCGTGATGATCCTGCAGCAGTATTTCAGCAGGGACCGGGAAACGGCGACGCAGATCATGCTGACCGTGCACCGGGAAGGAAAGGGCGTCTGCGGTATCTACACCAGGGATATCGCGGCGACTAAGGTCGAGCTGGTGTCAACGCACGCGCGGCAGGCGGGGCACCCCCTGCAGTGCGTGATGGAGGAAGCATGATTGCGCAAGAATTGGAAGTGAGCCTGCATATGGCTTTTGTCGAAGCCAGGCAGGCACGCCACGAGTTCATTACCGTGGAGCACCTGCTGCTGGCATTGCTCGACAATCCCACGGCAGCTGAAGTCTTGCGCGCCTGCGCGGCCAATATCGAGGACCTGCGCACCAGCCTTAAGAACTTCATCGCGGACAACACGCCGGTGGTGCCGGGTACCGACGAGGTCGATACCCAGCCCACGCTGGGTTTCCAGCGCGTGATCCAGCGCGCCATCATGCACGTCCAGTCGACTTCCAACGGCAAGAAGGAAGTCACCGGTGCCAACGTGCTGGTCGCGATTTTCGGCGAGAAGGATTCGCACGCCGTCTATTACCTGCAGCAGCAGGGCGTGACGCGCCTGGACGTGGTCAATTTCATCAGCCACGGCATCCGCAAGGACCAGTCCGAGCCGGCCAAGCACGGCGACGCGGCCGGCGAGGGCGAGGGCGGCGATGGCAAGGAAAGTCCGCTCGAGCAATACACCCAGAACCTGAACGCGCTGGCCAAGGCCGGCAAGATCGACCCGCTGATCGGCCGCGAAAGCGAAGTCGAGCGCGTGGTCCAGGTGCTGTGCCGCCGCCGCAAGAACAACCCGCTGCTGGTGGGCGAGGCCGGCGTCGGCAAGACCGCGATTGCGGAAGGCCTGGCCTGGCGCATCACCAAGAACGAGGTGCCCGACATCCTGGAAAAGGCGACGGTCTACTCGCTCGACATGGGCGCGCTGCTGGCCGGCACCAAGTACCGCGGCGATTTCGAGCAGCGCCTGAAGGGCGTGCTGAAGTCGCTCAAGGATAATCCGAACGCGATCCTGTTCATCGACGAGATCCACACGCTGATCGGCGCGGGCGCCGCCTCGGGCGGGACGCTGGACGCCAGCAACCTGCTCAAGCCGGCGCTGTCGTCGGGCCAGCTCAAGTGCATCGGCGCCACCACCTTCACTGAATACCGCGGCATCTTCGAGAAAGACGCGGCGCTGTCGCGGCGCTTCCAGAAGATCGACGTGGTCGAGCCGTCGGTGGACCAGACCGTGCAGATCCTGCGCGGGCTGAAGTCGCGCTTCGAGGAACACCACGGCGTCAAGTACGCGTCGTCGGCGCTGACCGCCGCGGCCGAGCTGTCGGCGCGCTTCATCACCGACCGCCACCTGCCCGACAAGGCGATCGACGTGATCGACGAAGCCGGCGCGGCGCAGCGCATCCTGCCGAAGTCCAAGCAGAAGAAGACCATCGGCAAGGGCGAGATCGAGGACATCGTCTCGCGCATCGCGCGCATCCCGCCGCAGAGCGTGAACCAGGACGACCGCAGCAAGCTGCAGACGCTGGAACGCGACCTGAAGTCGGTGGTGTTCGGCCAGGACCCGGCGATCGAGGCGCTGGCCTCGGCGATCAAGATGTCGCGCGCGGGCCTGGGCAAGACCGACAAGCCGATCGGCTCGTTCCTGTTCTCGGGCCCCACCGGCGTGGGCAAGACCGAGGTCGCCAAGCAGCTGGCCTTCATCATGGGCATCGAGCTGCTGCGCTTCGACATGTCCGAATACATGGAACGCCATGCGGTGAGCCGCCTGATCGGCGCGCCGCCGGGATACGTCGGCTTTGACCAGGGCGGCCTGCTGACCGAGGCCGTCACCAAGAAGCCGCACTGCGTGCTGCTGCTGGACGAAATCGAGAAGGCGCATCCGGATATCTTCAATATCCTGCTGCAGGTGATGGACCATGGTTCGCTGACCGACAACAACGGCCGGCGCGCCGACTTCCGCAACGTGATCATCATCATGACCACCAATGCGGGAGCGGAGACCATGAACCGCGCCACCATCGGCTTCACCAGCTCGCGCGAGCAGGGCGACGAGATGGCCGACATCAAGCGCATGTTCACGCCGGAGTTCCGCAACCGGCTGGATGCCACCATCAGCTTCCGCTCGCTCGATGAGGAAATCATCCTGCGCGTGGTCGACAAGTTCCTGATGCAGCTGGAAGAGCAGCTGCACGAGAAGAAGGTGGAAGCCAGCTTCAGCGAGAAGCTGCGCAAGTTCCTGGCGCACAAGGGCTTCGATCCGCTGATGGGTGCGCGTCCGATGCAGCGCCTGATCCAGGACATGATCCGCAAGGCGCTGGCCGACGAGCTGCTGTTCGGCCGCCTGGTCTCCGGCGGCAAGGTGGTGGTCGATCTGGACGAACAAGACCAGATCAAGCTCGATTTCTCCGAGATCGAGCCCGAACCTCCCGAGGCGCCCGAAGAACAGCGCGCAGAAGCCTGAGCGATATTCGGCCGCGTTGCCAGCAACGGGGTCGATCATCGGGCAAAATAGCAGGGCGGCCGACCGGCCGCCCTGTTTCTTTTTCCCTGTCGCCCCACGCCTCCAGCGCCCCGAAACCGAACGACCCGATGCCCTCCGCCGATCGCACGCGGCGCCGCCGCCTGCTGCTCAAGATCCTGCCGCTGGGCGCCTTGCCGGGCCCGATGCTCCATGCCACCGTCGCCAGCGCCGCCGATAGCGCCGCCAGCAACCGTCCGCTCGCACTGGTGCTGCCCTTCCCGCCGGGCGGCAGTGTCGACATCGTCGCGCGCCAGCTGCAGCCGGGACTGAAGGCGGCGCTGGGACAGACCGTGGTGGTGGACAACAAGCCCGGCGCGGGCGGGCTGATCGCGTCGAGCACCGTGGCGCGGGCCCGGCCCGACGGCAATACGCTGCTGATGGCATTCGACACGCATGCGATCAATCCGTTTGCCTACAAGCAGCTGCCCTACGACACCTTCCGCGATTTCTCGCCGATCTCGCAGCTGGTGCGCTTTCCGCTGGTGATCGCCGCCAATCCGGCGCTGCCGGCGTCGAATGTGCGCGAACTGGTGGCGCTGGCGAGAGCCAGGCACGACGGCGTGCGCTATGCATCGTCGGGCATCGGCAGCCTCAACCAGCTCGCGGCCGAGGCGCTGGCCACCGAGGCCGGCGTCCATATGCTGCACGTGCCCTACAAGGGCGGCGGGCCGGCGGTGCAGGCGGTGCTGTCGAATGAGGTCGACATCTTCTTCAGCAGCTACGCCGCCGTGCAGGCGCATGTGGCCGCGCGCACGATCAAGGTGCTGGGCGTGACCGGCACCAGCCGGCTGCGCCAGTTGCCGCAGGTGCCTACGGTGGCCGAACAGGGCCTCAAGGGCTTCGAGGCGTATTCGTGGATCGGCGTGTTCGGTCCGGCCGACCTGCCGGCGGCGACGGTTGCGCGCCTGCATGACGCGCTGGTCGCATCGCTGCGGCAGCCGCGCGTGGTCGATGCGCTGGCCGCGCAAGGTTTCGAGATCGTCGGCGGCAGCCCGGCCGAGCTGGGCCAGCTGGTACGCCGCGAGCATGACAAATGGCAGGCGGTGGCGCGCAAGGCCAATATCCAGTTCGAGTAAACCAGTCCGGCGCCGCCGTGCGCCATGCGTCCGGGGGGATGCCGATGGCAACGCAAGCAGAACTGTTCGACCACGCCGTGGTGGTGTGCCCAGACCTCGATGCCGGCGCTCAGGCTTGGCAGCGGCTGGGTTTTACGCTGACGCCGCGCGGCTACCACACGCTGGGCTCGCAGAACCACTGCATCATGCTGCAGCGGGACTACCTGGAGCTGCTGCACGTGACCGCGCCCAGTCCCAGCCGTCAGTATTATTGGGACGCCCAGCAGCGCGGCGGCGGCTGTGCGGCGATGTCGTGCAAGAGCGCCGATGCCTTTGCCACCGCGGCGCGACTGCGCGCGGACGGCTGGCATATCTCGGAACCGATCGAATTCTCGCGTCCGGTGCGGCTCGACGATGGCAGCGAACATCCGGCCACGTTTCGCGTGACCGCGCTAGACGACGCCCCGGGCGCGCGCTATTTCGTCTGCGAGCACCGCACGCCCGAGCTGCTGTGGCGGCCCGAATGGATGCGCCATGCCAACGGCGCGCACGGCATCGCGACCATGTTCCTGGTGGTGGCCCCTGCGCTGGTGGACGCCGCCGCGCGCGCCTATGCGGAACTGACCGGCGGCGAGCTGACGCAGCTGAGCGAACATGTCAGCAGCCTGGCGGTCGACAATGCCACGCTGGTGCTGAGCACACCGCAAGCGCTGGCGTCAGCCACCGGCACCGCGCATATCCGGCGCGACGGGCCGGGCTATGCGGCGATCCGCCTGCGCACCGTAGACCTGGCCGCGGCCCGTGCCGGCTGGCGCGAGCACGGCGTGCCGACCCACGACCTGGGCCCGCGCGAGACGCTGGTGCCGGCGCATGCCGCCAGCGGCGTGGCCTTGCTGTTCGAGCAGCAAGGCTGAAATGCAAACTGGCGCCCCGCGGGGCGCCAGTGCTTGATGCCGAAGCAGAGAGATCGTCAGGCACCAGCCTTGGCGTGATGCACGCCGGTCGAGCCAAAGCCGCCCGCGCCGCGTTCGCTGTCCTGGCTGAATGCCTCCACCGTCGAGAACACCGGCCGCAGCACCGGCACGAACATCATCTGTGCAATGCGCTCGCCCGGCTGGATCACGATCGGTTCCGTGCCCGGCGCGTTGCGGTTCCAGACGCTGACCATGATCTGGCCCTGGTAGTCGGCATCGATCACGCCGATCGAATTGCCCAGCACCAGCCCCTTCTTGTGGCCCAGTCCCGAGCGCGGCACGATGGTCGCCGCCATGTACGGGTTGCCCATGTGCACCGCGATGCCGGCCGGCACCAGCTGCGCGGGCGTGCCCGCTGCGATCGCGACGGGCGCGTCGACGCAGGCATGCAGGTCGATGGCGGCCGCCATCTCGCTCTGGTAGGCGGGCAGGCCCCATTCGTTCAGGCGCGCATCGAGCACCTTGATTTCGACGGTCGGGTTCAGAGGCTGGGTCATAAAGGATCTCGGGGAATGCGTTGCAAAAGTCAGGGCCGCGCGCGCCCGGGCAGGCGCTGGCCGATCGCCGCGACTAGCTGGCGTGCCAGCGACAGCTTGTCGGCGCGCGGCAGCCGCGTCATGCCGGCGGCGTCGAACAGCACGATCTCGTTGTCGTCCAGGCCGAAGGTGTGGTGGCCGATATTGCCCACCAGCAGCGGCACGCCCTTGCGCTGGCGCTTCTGCTCGCCGTACTGCTCCAGGTTCTCGCTTTCGGCGGCAAAGCCGACGCAGTAGGGCGCGTCGGCACGGGCCGCGACCGCGGCCAGGATGTCGGGGTTCTGCACGAACTGCAGCGTTGGCGTATCGGTGTCGCTGGCCTTCTTCAGCTTCTGCTGAGCGACCTCGGCCGGGCGCCAGTCCGCCACCGCGGCCACCGCGACAAAGACATCGACGCCGGGCAGCTGCGCCATCACCGCGTCATGCATCTGCTGCGCGCTGCGCACGTCGGTGCGCACCACGCCGCGCGGCGTGGGCAGGCCGGTGGGGCCGGCCACCAGTAGCACTTCGGCGCCGGCCTCGCGCGCCGCGCGCGCGATCGAGAAGCCCATTTTGCCGGAGGACAGGTTGGTGATGCCGCGCACCGGGTCGATCGCCTCGAAGGTGGGCCCGGCGGTGATCAGCATGCGCTTGCCTTGCAGCGGCTTGGGCTGGAAGAAGGCGATGATGTCGTCGAGCAGCTCTTCGGGCTCGAGCATGCGGCCGTCGCCGACTTCGCCGCAAGCCTGGTCGCCGCTGCCCGGCCCCAGGATCACCACGCCGTCGGCGCGCAGCTGGGCGGCGTTGCGCTGGGTGGCGGGGGCGGCCCACATCTGGCGGTTCATCGCCGGCGCCACCAGCAGCGGGCAGTCGCGCGCGATGCACAGCGTGCTCAGCAGGTCGTCGCACAGGCCGTTGGCCAGCCGCGCCATGAAGTCGGTGGAGGCAGGGGCGACGACGATGGCGTCGGCCTCGCGCGAGAGGTCGATATGCGCCATGTTGTTGTCGATGCGCGCATCCCATTGCGACAGGAACACCGGCCGGCCGGACAGCGCCTGCATCGTCACCGGCGTGATGAAATGCGTCGCCGCCTCGGTCATGGCCACCTGCACGGTGGCGCCGGCCTTGGTCAGCAGCCGGACCAGTTCGGCCGACTTGTAGCAGGCGATGCCGCCGGTCAGGCCGAGAACGATGTGCTTGCCGCGCAAATCCATGGTGAGGAACCTGGCTGGGGAGGGAAGGGGAATGGTAGCGGCGCCGCTCAGTGCTTGCGCACCCGCCGCAGCTCATCGACGATCAGCAGCACCGCGCCGACCGTGATCGCGCAGTCCGCGACATTGAAAGCCGGCCAGTGATAGCGGCCCACGTAGAAGTCCAGGAAATCGATCACGTGGCCGTAGACCACGCGGTCGATCACGTTGCCGACCGCGCCGCCCAGGATCAGCGACACCGCGAAGCAGAACAGCCGCTGGCCGGTATGGCGGTACAGCAGCCAGACGATAAACGCGCCGACCACCACGCCCAGTCCGGTGAAGAACCAGCGCTGCCAGCCGCCGGCATCCGCCAGGAAGCTGAACGCCGCGCCCTTGTTGTAGACCAGCACCAGGTTGAAGAAGCCGGTCACCGGGCGCGACTCGCCGTAGCTGAAGCTGCGCACGATCACGATCTTGAAGAACTGGTCGAGCAGCACCACCAGCAGCGCAAAGGCCATCCACAGCAGCGGGGTGGTGCCGCTGGCAGCCTTGTTGTTGCGGCGCGCCGGGCGCGCCGAACGGGACGTGGTCGATGCCATCAGGCATGGCTCCTGTGTTCGCCGGCGCCGAACAGGTTGCTGTCGCAGCGGCCGCAGAGGGTGGGATGGTCGGGGTTGTGGCCGACGTCGGCGCGGTAGTGCCAGCAGCGCTCGCACTTGGCATGCGCCGACGGCGTTACCGTCACCAGCAGGTCGCCGGCCTCGGGCGCGGGCGCGACCTTGGCCGACGAGGTCAGCAGCACGAAGCGCAGGTCGTCGCCCAGGCTTTGCAGCGCCTCCAGCACCGGACCGCCGGCCTGGATGGTCAGCTCGGCCTGCAGCGACGAGCCGATCTCGCCTTCCACGCGCACCGCTTCCAGCTGACGCGTGACCTCGGCGCGCACCTCGCGCAGCGTATGCCATTTCTGCAGCAGGTCGTCGGCGTCGTCGACTTCCGGCACGGCGTAGTAGGTGCTGGTGAAGATGGTGTCGGTGTGCGCGGTGCCGTGGGCGAACACCTGCCACGCTTCCTCGGCGGTGAACGACAGGAACGGCGCCATCCAGTGCAGCATCGCCTGGGTGATGTGATACAGCGCGTTCTGCGCCGCGCGGCGCGCCTTCGAATCCGGCGCGGTGGTGTACAGGCGGTCCTTCAGCACGTCGAGGTAGAAGCCGCCCAGGTCTTCGGAGCAGAAGGTCTGCAGCTTGGCCACCACCGGGTGGAATTCGTACGCTTCGTAGTGCGACAGCACTTCCTTCTGCAGCTGCGCGGTCAGCGCCACGGCGTAGCGGTCGATCTCCAGCCACTCGGCGGCCGGCAGCGCGTGCTTGCCGTGGTCATAGTCGGACAGGTTCGACAGCAGGAAGCGCAGCGTATTGCGGATGCGGCGATAGCCTTCCACCACGCGCTTGAGGATCTCGTCGGAGATCGACAGCTCGCCGGAGTAATCGGTCGATGCCACCCACAGGCGGATGATCTCGGCGCCCATCTTGTTGGCGATGTCCTGCGGCGAGACGGTATTGCCGATCGACTTGGACATCTTGCGGCCTTCGCCGTCGACGGTGAAGCCGTGCGTCAGCAGCGCCTTGTAGGGCGGCTTGCCATACAGCATCGACGCGGTCAGCAGCGACGAGTGGAACCAGCCGCGGTGCTGGTCCGAGCCTTCCAGGTACAGGTCGGCCAGGCGGCCGTCGGCGTCGTCGGCGGCCGCGTCGTACAGGTCGTCGCGGTGCGAGCCGCGGATCACGGTCCAGTGCGTGGTACCGGAATCGAACCAGACGTCGAGCGTGTCGCGGTTCTTCTCATACTGGCTGGCTTCGTCCCCCAGTAGTTCGGCCGGGTCCAGCGTCTGCCACGCTTCGATGCCGTGCTGCTCGACGCGCTGGGCGATCGCTTCCAGCAGTTCAGGCGTGCGCGGGTGCAGCGCGCCGGTTTCCTTGTGCACGAAGAACGCCATCGGCACGCCCCACTGGCGCTGGCGCGACAGGGTCCAGTCCGGGCGGTGGGCGATCATGTTGTGCAGGCGCTGCTTGCCCCACGACGGATAGAACTCGGTCGCCTCGATGCCGGCCAGCGCGGTCTCGCGCAGCGTCGGCACGGGCTTGCCGTTTGCCTCGGCCGGGTCCACGTCCATGCCCGCGAACCACTGCGAGGTGGCGCGGTAGATGATAGGCGTCTTGTGGCGCCAGCAGTGCATGTAGCTGTGGGTGTACTTGTGCGAGTTGAACAGGTTGCCCGATTCCTGCAGCGCCTCGACGATCCTGGGGTTGGCATCCCAGATCGACAGGCCGCCGAACAGCGGCAGCGTGCCGGCGTAGACGCCGTTGCCCATCACCGGGCTGATGATGTCGCTGTCGGGCATGCCGTGCGCCTTGCACGACTGGAAGTCTTCCACGCCGTACGCCGGCGCGGAGTGCACGATGCCCGAGCCGGTATCGGTGGTGACGTAGTCGCCGAGGTAGACCGGCGACAGGCGGTCATAGCCCGCGTCCATCTTGGCCAGCGGGTGGTGGAAGCGGATTTCCGACAGCGCGGCGCCGGTGGCCGTGGCGATCACCTTGCCCTCCAGCGCGTAGACCTTCAGTTGTTCCTCGACGCGCTCGGTCGCCAGGATCAGGTAGCCGCGCGGCGTATCGACCAGCGCGTACTCCACCTCGGGATGCACGTTCAGCGCCTGGTTGCTCGGGATGGTCCACGGCGTGGTGGTCCAGATCACGATCCAGCCCGGTTTGGCGTTGATCTGGTCGACCGGCAGCTTGAACGCGTGCGCCAGCTTGTCGGCCTCGGCGAACGGAAAGCCCACGTCGATCGACAGGTCGACCTTGTCCTTGTACTCGACTTCCGCCTCGGCCAGCGCCGAGCCGCAGTCGAAGCACCAGTTAACCGGCTTCAGGCCGCGGAACACATAGCCCTTTTCCATGATCTTGCCGAGCGCGCGCAGCTCGTCCGCCTCGTTGCGGAAGTTCATGGTCAGGTAAGGATTGTCCCAGTCGCCGAGCACGCCCAGGCGCTCGAAGTCCACCCTCTGCCGCTGGATCTGCTCGGCGGCGTAGGCACGAGCCTTGGCCTGGACTTCCTGCACCGGCAGGCCCTTGCCGAACTTCTTCTCGATCTGGATCTCGATCGGCATGCCATGGCAGTCCCAGCCCGGCACGTAGACGGCGTCGAGGCCGGTCAGGCCGCGCGCCTTGATGATCATGTCCTTGAGCACCTTGTTGACGGCGTGGCCGATATGGATATCGCCGTTGGCATACGGGGGGCCGTCGTGCAGCACGAACTTCTTCGCGCCCTTGCGCGCCGCGCGGATCTTCTTGTAGAGCTGCTTGTCCTGCCATTGCTTGACCCATTGCGGCTCGCGCTTGGGCAGGTCGCCACGCATCGGGAAAGGCGTGTCGAGCAGGTTGACGGGATACTTGTTCTTCTCGGGCTTGGCGCGTTTGTCGTCAGACATTTCGATTCTCAGGGCAATTCGGTTGGCGCGCGGCCGGCGCTGGGCCGGCGGGCGCGCGTGAAGACTGGGGCAGGCGGCGTGCGAACCGGGCCCGCGCAGCGGGATGCGGGGCGCCGGCCGCTATCTAATTCGGTCGGTGGCCGAGGTGGCGAAATCGCGGCTGCCGCTGCCTTCCGCCGCCGCCGCGGCGCCTGGCGCCGTCAGGCCGAAGAAGGCGCGTGCGTCGGCGCTGTCCTTGGCGATCGCGGCGGTGAGTTCGTCCAGGGAGTCGAAGCGCGCTTCGTCGCGCAGCTTCTTCATGAACTCGACCCGCACCAGCTTGCCGTACAGGCTTTCATTGAAATCGAACAGGTGGACTTCGAGCAGCACCCGGCCGGCGTCCTCGATGGTGGGGCGCACACCGATGCTGGCCACGCCGGGCAGCGGATGCCCGGCGATGCCGTGCACCTGCACCACGAAGATGCCGCTGACCGCGGGCCGCTTGTGCGAAATGCGCAGGTTCAGCGTCGGGAAGCCGAGGTCGCGGCCCAGCTTGCGCCCGTGGATCACGTGGCCGCTGATGGCGTAGCCATGGCCGAGCAGGCGCCGAGCATGTTCCAGGTCGCCCTCGGCCAGCGCCTGGCGCACCGCCGAACTCGAGATGCGGATGCCGCCTTCGGACACCGAGCCCATCTGCTCGACATCGAAGCCGTAGCGGCGTCCGGCCTCCTGCAGATAGGCAAAATCTCCGGCGCGTTTGGCGCCGAAGCGGAAATCGTCGCCGACCAGCAGCCAGCGGGTATGCAGGCCATGCCAGAGCACGTTCTCGACGAATTCCTGCGGCGACTGGCCGGCAAAGTGGGCGTTGAAGTGTTCCACCACCACGCGGTCCACGCCGTTGCGGCGCAGGCTTTCGAGCTTGTCGCGCAGCAGCGCGATCCGGGTGGGGGCCTTGTCCGGCGTGAAGAACTCGCGCGGATGCGGCTCGAAGGTCATCACGCACAGCGGCAGGCCGCGCGCGTCCGCCGCCGCGCGCGCACGCGCGAGCAGCGACTGGTGGCCGCGATGCACACCGTCGAAATTGCCGATGGTGAGCGCGCAGGGCGCCCGGCTCTCGGCGTTGGGCAGGCCGCGGAAGACTTTCACGGGGACGGCGGGAAACGATTCGGGTAAAGCGAGCATTATAAGGCGAATGGATCGGCTTGCCGCTGCTGCGGCCCGGGCCGGTCCCCGCGCTGCGGCTTTTGTGCCGCAACCGGCCCTCCCGCCATGGCGCGATGCCGCAAAAGGCGGCATGATAGGCGCCACTTTGGCTCACTACGGTGGCTCAGTCGGTGGCTCACTGCGATGGCTCACGGGCCAGCCGCAGGCGTCGCCCCGCGGCGTGCCCGATCCTGGCCCATTCCTGATTCCCAGTTGAAAGCGCTGACCTATCGGTTTTTTTCCCGGCTCCTGCCCCGGGGCCTGCCTCAGTCGAGCGCCCAGCTCGACGTCGAAACGCGCGCCAAGCTGATGGCGATCGTGCACAAGAATGCGCCTACCGCCATCGTCGCCTCGGTGCTGCTGCCCGCGCTGACCACCATCGGCTTCTGGAACGACGTCAGCCGCGCCGCGCTGCTGGGCTGGTGCGCGGTGATGCTGCTGCTCACCACCGGCGGGCTGTGGTTCTACATCGGCTACCAGCGCGACCACGCCCTGATGAGCCGTTCCGCGCACACACGCAAGTGGTGGAACAACATGCGCGCGGTCGCTTTCCTGACTGGCGTCACCTGGGGCAGTTCGGCGCTGCTGCATTTGTATACAGGCTCGCCGGTATTCTCGAGCGTGCTGTACCTGCTGACGCTCGGGGTGCTGGCCGGCGGCGCGGTATCGCAGGCGCCGGTGCCGTCAAACCTGGTCTACGCCGGCGTGCCGATCCTGGTGCCGAACCTGCTGATGGCGGAATTTGCCTTCCCCGGCCATGGCGTCTATGTGCAGGGCCTGCTGGCGATCTACGCGCTAATGCTGTCGCGCCACGCCTTCAACCTGCAGGTCACGCTGGTGCGCGCGATCCAGCTGGAGGGCGACAGCCGGCGCCTGGCCAAGCAGTTCCAGGACGAAAAGGAGCGCGCGCTGCATGCCAGCGAAGAGAAATCGCGCTTCCTGGCCGCGGCCAGCCATGACCTGCGCCAGCCGGTGCATGCGCTGGTGATGCTGGTCGAGGCGCTGCGCGCGCGCAACCAGTCGAGCGCGCTGCATCCGCTGGTGGAGCAGGTGGCGGCGGGCACCCAGACCATCGACCTGCTGTTCCGCTCGCTGCTGGACCTGTCCAAGCTCGAAGGGCGCAAGGTGCTGCCGACGCTGGAACCGTGCGAGCTGGGCGCGCTGATCCGCGACGTGATGAGCCAGTTTGCCGCCGATGCGCGCGAAAGCGGGCTGACCCTGACCCCGCGCGTACCGGATGAGCTGTACGCGATGGCCGAACCGGTGCTGCTGCGCCGGGCACTGTTCAACCTGGTGCAGAACGCGCTGCGATATACCCAGCGCGGCGGCGTGCTGGTGACCGCGCGCCAGCGCCGCAAGAACGTGCGGCTGGAGGTGTGGGACACCGGCGCCGGGGTCACGCCCGAGCATCTGCCGGACATCTTCTCGCCGTACTACCAGGTCCATAACCCGCAGCGCGATCCGTCGCAGGGGCTGGGCCTGGGGCTGGCGATCTTCAAGGAATGCGTGCGGCTGATGCGGGGCACCTATGGCGTGCGCTCGGTGCCGGGCAAGGGCTCGGTGTTCTGGTTCGCGCTGGCGCCGGTGCCGGCCGAGACCGTCGCCAGCGTGCGCGAGATGCGCGCCATGGCGCAGGCCGAGGAGGCCAAGCCCGACCGGCTGCAGGGCACGGTGCTGGTGGTCGACGACGACAGCCAGATCCGCAAGGCCTGGATTGCGCTGATGGAGGCCTGGGGCATCCGCGTGGCCTGCGCCGCGCATGGTGCCGAGGCCGACAAGCTGTTTGCCCAGGGCCTGCGCCCGGACATCATCTTCTGCGACCTGCGCCTGCCCGGCAGCGAGAACGGCCTGGACCTGCTCGAGCGCTGGCAGAACACGCAGCCGCAGGCGCGCAGCGCATTGCTGACGGGGGATTTGAAATCCGCCGCGCTGGCCGCGGCGGAAGAGGCGGGATATTTCGTGCTGCCCAAGCCGGTGGATCCGGCCTCGCTGCGGATGCTGCTGCGGCGCTGGCTGCGGCCCGCCTAGGGCGAGCGGCGGGCGCTCCAGGCTGGCTGGGTAGGAAAAGGGCTCGCCTTACTGGCGCAGCCGGAACCGTTCCATGCGTGACATCACCTGCATGCGGGTGCGCACGCCCAGGCGCTGCAGGATGGCGGACACGTGTTCCTTGACGGTGTTTTCGGTCAGCCCCAGCCGCCGCGCGATCACCTTGTTGGGCAGGCCTTCCAGCACCAGCGCCAGCACCGAACCCTGGCGCGGCGTCAGGCCCAGTTCCGCGGGCGTGACCGGGATGCCGTGGGCCGGGCCGAACGATTGCGCGCGCCCGTTGAGGGCTTCATCGGTGGGGAAGGCGGTGTCGCCGGCCAGCACCTTGCGCACCGCGGCGGTGAAGGCATTGGCATCCAGGTGCTTGCCGACGAAGCCGCACGCCGACAGCGCGCGGGCGCGGCCGACGATTTCAGGCGTGGCCTCGGCCGACATGAAGATAAAGCGCGCACCCGGGATGACGGTCTTGAACGTCTGCATGGCATCGAAGCCGGTACCGTCGTTCAGCCAGATATCGAGCAGCACGATATCGGGGCGCAAGCCCTGCTGCAGGCTGGCCAGGGCCTCGCGGGCGCTGCCGGCGGCATGGACTGCCACATCCGGCATGACTTCGGCCAGAAAGGCGGTGGTCCCTGACAAGGCCATAGGATGATCATCGACCACCAACAACGTCGGTGCAGCGTTCGACATGCGAATTCCCGTTCAAATATCCCGTTTCGTCCTTGTTGTCACCTCTCCGGAGGACCTGTGTCATGCACAGGAATGGCGCGTGGACGTAGGGCCCACTCTATCAGAGGGGGCGAAGCGTCACAATCCGTCAATCGGGTGATAGGGCTTCGCTACCACAAGCGAGCGAATTGCCGCCTGTCCGGATTACGTGAATTAAGCACGTACTGGTTTGGCTTTACCGGAGTTTAGCGCCCGCCTTGGTAGAATTGCGCGATGAAAAAAATTGTTATCTTGATTTCCGGGCGAGGCTCCAATATGGAAGCCATCGTCCGTGCCTGCGCGAGCGGCGGCTGGCCCGCCCGCGTGGCGGCGGTGCTGTCGAACCGGCCGGACGCCGCGGGCTTGCAGTTTGCGCGCCAGCAAGGCATCGAAACCGGCGTGGTGGACCATCGCCAGCACCCCGACCGCGCCGCCTTCGACGCCGCGCTGGCCGAGGCCATCGACGCCCATGCGCCCGACCTGGTGGTGCTGGCGGGTTTCATGCGTATACTCACGCCCGGCTTTGTCGACCGCTACGCGGGGCGGCTGCTGAATATCCATCCGTCGCTGCTGCCATGCTTCCCCGGCCTGAATACCCACCAGCAGGCGCTGGATGCCGGTGTCAAGCTGCATGGCGCCACCGTGCATTTCGTGACACCGGAGCTGGATCATGGCCCGATCGTGATCCAGGCCGCGCTCGACGTGCTGCCGGCGGACACGCCCGCGACCCTGGCCGAGCGCCTGCTTGCGTGCGAGCACGTGATTTACCCCCGCGCCGTGCAGTGGTTCGTCGAGGACCGGCTGCAGCTCCACAACGGCGTTGTCAACGTTATCAACCCGGCCGAACCGCAATTGCTGATGGCCATCTCCGCCGCGACCCCGGCGGCAGGAGTCCAGGCATGAGCCGTACCCAGGCAGGCAACCGTTCCCCGCGCGGCGAGGGCCGCGCCCCCGCGCGCAGCAAGGGCAAGAGCAGCCCGATCCGCAAGTCGCCCCATGCCAGCGGTGCCAACGGCGCACCCACGCGCACGCATGGCGGCCTGCATGCCACCCACATCCAGCATATCGATCGCCTGCTGGGCAAGGTCATGCTGTTCGCGCGTCCCGCCGATGCGGTGGTCAGCTATTACTTCCGCGAGAACGCCAAGCTGGGCCACCGCGAGCGCGGCATCATTGCCGAAGCGATCTACGCGGTGCTGCGCCGGCGCGTCGAGTTTGCCCAGTTTGCCGAGAGCGGCACCGGCGCGGCCTCGCGCCGCCTGGCGCTGCTGGGGCTGGCGGCAACGCTGGGCCGCGATGCGCTGTCGCCGTTCCTGTATCCCGACGAAGCCGAGTGGCTGGACCGCCTGACCACCATCGAGCGCTCCAGCCTGGCGCCGCGCGTGCGCGCCAACCTGCCCGAGTGGCTGTACGACGAACTGGTGCGCCAGCATGGCGAAGCCTTTGCGGCGGCCCTGGGCGACGCCTGGCTGCGCCCGGCGCCGCTGGACCTGCGCGTCAACCTGGGCAAGACCAGCCGCGAGGCCGCGCTGGCCGAGCTGCAGGCCGCCGGCCTCGGCGCCGAGCCCACGCCGATGGCGCCGGCCGGCATCCGCATGACCGGCAAGCCGGCGCTGAACCAGCTGCCGATCTTCGTCAATGGCCTGGTCGAGGTGCAGGACGAAGGCAGCCAGCTGCTGTGCAGCCTGGTTGCGCCGCGGCGCGGCGAGATGGTGGTCGACTTCTGCGCCGGCGCGGGCGGCAAGACCCTGGCGCTGGGCGCGGCGATGCGCTCGACCGGCCGGCTCTACGCCTTCGACGTATCGGAAAAACGCCTGGCCAACCTGAAGCCGCGGCTGGCGCGCAGCGGCCTGTCGAACGTCCATCCGGTGCTGATCGACTCGGAACGCGACGCCAAGATCAAGCGCCTGGCCGGCAAGGCCGACCGCGTGCTGGTGGACGCGCCGTGCAGTGGCCTGGGCACGCTGCGCCGCAATCCCGACCTGAAGTGGCGGCAATCGCCGGAGTCGGTGCTGGAACTGACCGCCAAGCAGACTGCGATCCTCGATTCCGCGGCGCGCCTGGTCAAAGGCGGCGGCCGCGTGGTCTACGCCACCTGCAGCGTGCTGGAAGCCGAAAACGAGCAGATCGTGCGCGACTTCCTTGCGGCGCACCCCAACTTCCGCCTGGTGCCGGCCGCCGAAGTGCTGGCCGAGCAGAAGATCGAAGTGCCGGGCCTGCCGGACAACGGCATGTTCGCCTTGTACCCGCACCTGCACCAGACCGATGGCTTCTTTGCCGCGGTGCTGGAGCGCACCAGCTGATCGCGGTTCCCAGCCGCGCCGCCCGCCGCGCGCGCGGGCGGCCCACACTGACTCTGCACCATGAACGGTGAAACCCTGTCCGACCTCGGCGGCCTGAAGGACCTGAAAGCCTCGCATTCGATGTTCGGCAAGATGCTGGACGACCTGATCCGCGATGCCGGCGGCCCCGGCTTTTTCTGGCAATGGCTGGTGCTGGCCGGCTGCCTGCTGGTGGCCTGGCCGCTGGCACGCCTGGTGGTGCGGCGGCTGGAGGCACGCTACGAAGATTCGAGCTTCTCGGTGCGCTTTGCCGCCGCCAGCCTCGAGCGCGCGATGTTTCCGCTCGCCGGCTGGGCGCTGGTGCTGGTGGCCCGCTTCGCGCTCGCGCCGCTGATCCCGGTCAGCGTGCTGCGGCTGGCGTTGGTGCCGCTGTTCGGCATCACCGCGCTGAACTTCACCTTCTACGTGCTGCGCCGCGTGATGTCCGGCAGCGGCCAGTTGCACGGCATGCTGCTGCTGGTGGAAAAGGTGCTGACCACGCTGGTGTGGATCGGCATGGCCCTGTACGTGCTGGGCGTGCTCGGCGACGTGGTGGGCTGGATGGAGAGCGTGCGCTTCTCCATCGGCGGCAAGCAGAAGATCAGCGTGGCCGAGACCCTGATGGCGGTGGTCTGGATCCTGCTGACGGTGCTGGTGGCGCTGTGGTTCGGCTCGTGGCTGGAAGAGCGGCTGATGCGTTCGGCCAACCTCGACGGCAACCTGAAGGTGGTGCTGACGCGGATTTCCAAGGCCTTGCTGCTGCTGGTGTCGCTGCTGCTGAGCCTGTCGCTGGTGGGCATCGACCTGACCGTGCTGTCGGTCTTCGGCGGCGCACTCGGCGTGGGCCTGGGGCTGGGTCTGCAGAAGATCGCCAGCAATTACATCTCGGGCTTCATTATCCTGCTGGACCGCTCGGTCAAGCTCGGCGACCAGATCACGGTGGACAAGTACACCGGCATCGTGTCGCAGATCCGTACCCGCTACACCGTGGTGCGCAACGGCGACGGCGAGACGCTGGTGCCGAACGAGCAGCTGGTGGCGCAGTCGGTGCAGAACCATTCGTTCTCGAATACCAACGTGCGCGTGGCGACACGCGTGCAGGTCGACTACAGCGCCGATCCCGAGACCGTGATCGCGCTGCTGACCGAATGCGTGCGCCAACTGCCGCGCGTGCTGCCGGATCCGGAGCCGGCGGCGTTCCTGGTGCTGTTCGCCGACAGCGGCATCGAGTACGAAGTCGCGGTGTTCGTGGCCGATCCGCAAAACGGCAAGCTGGGGGTGCAGTCGGCAATGAACCGCGCCATCTGGCGCACCTTGCGCGAGCACGGCATCTCCATCCCATACCCGCAACGCGAGCTGCGGGTGATGCATGAGACGCTGCCTGGCCCCGGCGCACCGAAGGCGAACCCGTTGGCCGAGGCTGCCAACGCCTCCTGAGAGTGGCCGGCGAGGCATAGCGCCGGGCGAGCGACGGATCCGGCACGCAAGGAACGAAAACCGTTGCGCCCCGTCCAAATCCGGGAAATAGCGTATGCTTGCGCCCTTGGCGATCCGGTAGAATGCCGGGTTGTCGCGGGTTGAGACATCCCGCTCCCACATCAGACAGCCGCCAGATTGCAGCGGCTCGTACCTGGCTCGCATGCATGAGCCGCTGCCACGGCCGGCGCCGGATGCGCCTGCCCTGGGGGAGCCCGGAGCGACTTCGGGTCCCGTGGCAAGCGCCAGACAGCTATCGCAATCAACAGATTCGCAGCTATTTTTTCTGCGCGTTGTGTGTACCGGCCCAGCCGGCTTGCACGGGAAAATCCCTGTTTAACCGACGGAGAACAGTTTGTTCGACACTATTCTTGACTGGGCCGCCAACGGCCTTGCCAACTGGACCTGGTGGGAGATCGTCATCTACACGCTGGTGATGACGCATATCACGATCGCCGGCGTCACCATCTTCCTGCACCGCTGCATGGCGCACCGGTCGCTGGATCTGCACCCCATCGCGCAACACTTCTTCCGCTTCTGGCTGTGGCTGACCACCGGCATGGTCACGCGCGAGTGGACCGCCATCCACCGCAAGCACCACGCCAAGTGCGAGACCGAAGACGATCCGCACAGCCCGCAGACGCGCGGCATCCGCAAGGTGCTGTTGGAAGGCGCCGAGCTGTACCGTGCCGAGGCCAAGAACAAGGAAACCATCGCCAAGTTCAGCCACGGCTGCCCCAATGACTGGATCGAGCGCAACCTGTACTCGCGCTTCACCTGGCAGGGCGTCGGCCTGATGCTGATCATCGACCTGGCGCTGTTCGGCGTGATCGGCATGACCGTGTGGGCGGTGCAGATGCTGTGGATCCCGATCCACGCCGCCGGCATCATCAACGGCCTGGGCCACTGGTGGGGCTACCGCAACTACGATTGCGAGGACGCCTCGACCAACGTGTCGCCGTGGGGCCTGATCATCGGCGGCGAAGAGCTGCACAACAACCACCACACCTACCCGACCTCGGCCAAGTTCTCGATCAAGTGGTATGAGTTCGACGTGGGTTGGGGCTATATCCGCGCGATGCAGGCGGTCGGCCTGGCCAAGGTCAAGAAGACCCCGCCCAAGGCGCGCCTGGTGGAAGCCCGTCCGGTCGACCACAACACGCTGGAAGCCATCATCGCCAACCGCTACGACGTGATGGCGCGCTACGCCAAGGCCGTCAAGGGCGCGTTCCGCCAGGAGCTGGAAAAGCTCAAGGAAGGCCGCGTGGCCGAGTACCGCAGCTTCAAGCCCGCCAGCAAGTGGTTCCACCGCGAGGAAACCAAGCTGGCCGCGCAGCAGCGCGAGCAGCTGGCGAGCATCGTCGAGCAGAACAAGGCGCTGCAGACCTTCGTCGAAATGCGCCGTGAACTGGCCGCCATCTGGGGCCGTTCCAACCTGACGCGCGAGCAGCTGCTGCAGCAGCTGCAGGCCTGGTGCCACCGTGCCGAGGCCAGCGGTATCCAGGCGCTGCACGATTTCTCGCTGCGCCTGCGCCGCTACGCCTGATACAATTCGGCCGCGCCGTATGGTTTGACAAAGCCCCGCCCATGGCGGGGCTTTTGTTTTAGATAAACTCCCCCATGTTCTGGCCGGCCGCACCCTGTTGGCGGAGGTCTAGAGGAGTACCCGGAGATGACCCCACAATCGATCAAGACCGTCGAGTTCGAGAAGCCGAACCTGGCGGGTGCCCAAAACGCCGCTGGCGCCAGCTGTGTGGCCCATGCCTGGGCCAAGGTGCCGCCGGTGCTGTCGCCCGATGAGCGGCAGTCGCTGAAGGCGCGTATCCGCCGCTTGCTGAAGGAGCGCAATGCGGTGCTGGTGGCGCACTACTATGTCGACGCCGACCTGCAGGACCTCGCCGAGGAAACCGGCGGCTGTGTCTCCGACTCCCTCGAAATGGCCCGCTTCGGCCGCGACCACGAGGCCAAAACCCTGGTGGTGGCCGGCGTGCGCTTCATGGGCGAGACCGCCAAGATCCTCAGCCCCGAAAAGACCGTGCTGATGCCGGACCTGGACGCGACCTGCTCGCTCGACCTGGGCTGCCCGGCCGACGAGTTCGCTGCCTTCTGCGACGCGCACCCGGATCGCACCGTGGTGGTCTATGCCAACACCAGCGCCGCGGTGAAGGCGCGCGCGGACTGGATGGTGACCTCCAGCATCGGCCTGAAGATCGTCGAGCACCTGCACGCGCAGGGCAAGAAAATCCTGTGGGCACCCGACAAGCACCTGGGCAGCTATATCCAGAAGCAGACCGGCGCCGACATGCTGCTGTGGCAGGGCTCGTGCCTGGTGCACGACGAGTTCAAGGGCATCGAGCTGGACCTGCTGCGCCGCGAATTCCCCAACGCCAAGATCCTGGTGCATCCGGAATCGCCGGAGAACGTGGTGGCGCAGGCCGATGTGGTCGGCTCTACCTCGCAGCTGATCGAGGCCGCGCAGAAGCTGGACGCGACCGAATTCATCGTTGCCACCGACAACGGCATCCTGCACAAGATGCGCATGGCCGCGCCCGGCAAGCATTTCATCGAAGCGCCGACCGCCGGCAACAGCGCGACGTGCAAGAGCTGCGCGCACTGCCCGTGGATGGCGATGAATGCGCTGACCAACCTGGCCGAGGTGCTGGAGACCGGCCGCAACGAGATCCATGTCGATCCGGTGATCGGCCGCCAGGCGGTAACCTGCATCAACCGCATGCTGGATTTCGCTGCCGCGCAGAAGCGCAATGTGCGCCCCTCGGCCGACCTGGCCAAGGAGCAGGCGCTGTTCCAGGGGATCGGCCCGGCATGAGCGTGAATCCGATTTTCGATAGCTACGGCCCGGCGCTGCAGGCAGCGCTGCAGGCCAACGTGCAGGCCGCGCTCGCCGAGGATGTCGGCAGCGGCGACCTGACCGGCCTGCTGGTGCCTGCGGACAAGGCCGCGCACGCGCGCGTGATCGTGCGCGAGTCGGCGGTGCTGTGCGGCCAGCCGTGGTTCGACGCGTGCATGCGCGCGGTCGACCCGGCCCTGGCGGTGCGCTGGCTGCAGCAGGAAGGCGAGCGCATGGCGCCGGACGCGGTGGTCTGCGAGATCACCGGCCCGGCCCGCTCTCTGCTGACCGCCGAGCGCCCGTCGCTGAATTTCCTGCAGCTGCTGTCCGGCGTGGCCACCGTCACGCGCCGCTATGCCGACCTGATCGCCGGCACCCGTGCGCGCGTGCTCGATACCCGCAAGACGCTGCCCGGCCTGCGCCTGGCGCAGAAGTACGCGGTCCGTATCGGCGGCGGCGAGAACCAGCGCCTGGCGCTGTATGACGGCATCCTGATCAAGGAGAACCATATCGCCGCGGCCGGCAGCATCGGCGCGGCGATGCGGGTGGCGCTGGCGCTCGATACGCAGGCTTCGGTGCAGATCGAGGTCGAGTCCCTGGCCGAGCTGGAAGAAGCCCTGGCCGCGGGGGCGAAGTCGGTGCTGATCGACAACTTCACGGTGCCGATGATGCAGGACGCCGTGAAGATCAACCAGGGCAGGGCGCTGCTGGAAGTGTCGGGCGGCGTCAATGCCGAGACCATCCGCACCTTCGCCGAGACCGGCGTCGACCGGATCTCGGTGGGCGCACTGACCAAGGACGTGCGGGCGACGGATTACTCGCTGCGGATCATCGGCTGAGGGGGTGCTCCCCTCTCCCGCGTGCGGGAGAGGGAGCACACAGTCACTTGATTGTTGTGCTTCAACGCTTGCGAACCGCAGGCGGCTGCATCACCGTCGGCAGCGCCTTCGGCAACGAATCCGGATAGTCGCGGCTGAAATGCAGCCCGCGGCTTTCATGCCGCGAGTAGGCGCTGTCGACGATCAGCGAAGCCACCTCGACCAGGTTGCGCAGTTCCAGCAGATCGCGCGTGACGCGGAAGTTGGCGTAATACTCGGCAATCTCCTCGCGCAGCAGCACGATGCGGTGCTGCGCCCGCTCCAGGCGCTTGCTGGTGCGCACGATGCCGACGTAGTTCCACATCATGCGGCGCAGTTCGTCCCAGTTGTGCGACACCACGACTTCCTCATCGGCATCGGACACGCGGCTCTCGTCCCATGCCGGCAGCGTGATATTCGGCGCGCCGGCCTTGTCCTGCGAGGCAATGTCTTCAGCGGCGGCGCGGCCGATCACCATGCATTCGAGCAGCGAGTTCGAAGCCAGCCGGTTGGCGCCGTGCAGGCCGGTGCAGGCGGTCTCGCCGACGGCGTAGAGATTGCCGATGTCGGTGCGTCCCGAGGTGTCGGTGACCACGCCGCCGCAGGTGTAGTGCGCGGCCGGCACCACCGGGATCGGCTCGCGCGTGATATCGATGCCCAGTTCCAGGCAGCGCGCGTGGATGGTCGGGAAATGCTCCTTCAGGAAGGCCTCGGGCTGGTGCGTGATATCGAGATAGACGCAGTCCAGCCCGCGCTTCTTCATTTCGAAGTCGATCGCGCGCGCGACCACGTCGCGCGGTGCCAGTTCGGCGCGCGCATCGTGCTCGGGCATGAAGCGGGTGCCGTCGGGCAGCTTGAGCAGGCCGCCTTCGCCGCGCACCGCTTCGGAGATCAGGAAGGATTTGGCATACGGGTGGTACAGGCAGGTCGGGTGGAACTGGATGAATTCCATGTTCGACACCCGGCAGCCCGCGCGCCACGCCATGGCGATGCCGTCGCCGGTGGCCGTGTCGGGGTTGGTGGTGTAGAGGTAGACCTTGCCTGCACCGCCGGCGGCCAGCACGGTGTGCGTGGCGGTGAGGGTGTGCACGGCCCCGGTGCGATCGTCCAGCACGTACAGGCCGTAGCAGCGGTTGCCCGGCAGCCCCATCTTGCGCGACGTGATCAGGTCGATCGCGAAGTGGTCTTCCAGGATGGTGATGTTCGGGTGCCGGGTGGCCTGCTGCAGCAGCGTGCTGACCACCGCATGGCCGGTGGCGTCGGCGGCGTGGATGATGCGCCGGCGGCTGTGGCCGCCTTCGCGCGTCAGGTGGAAGCCCAGCTCGGCCTGCGCGTCGCGGGTGAACGGCACGCCGCGGTCGATCAGCCACTGGATGGCCTCGCGCCCATGCTCCACGATAAAGCGCGTGGCCTCTTCATCGCACAGCCCCGCACCGGCAACGAGCGTGTCCTGGGTGTGCTCGTCGTGGCTGTCGCCGGAGTCAAGCACCGCGGCGATGCCGCCTTGCGCCCAATCACTGGCGCCCTGCGTCATGGCGCGCTTGCTGAGGATGGCCACCCGGTGGGTGTCGGCCAGTTGCAATGCGACCGTAAGGCCGGCCAGGCCGCTGCCGACGATGGCGACGTCGTAATTCATGGTGCAAGGAGAGCGCCGGCAGGGCGCTTGGCAGATTGGGGGAAACGGCAAAGTCTACACCCGGCGCGCCGTCCCGTGCATCAATGCGCCGGCCCGGTGCAATCGAGCGCAACAAAAAGCGACGGGCAACAAAAAGCCCCGCTGCATGGCGGGGCTTTCTGGCGGGATACCGGATCAATTACTTGATCTTGGTTTCCTTGTAAGCGACGTGCTTGCGGGCGACGGGATCGAACTTCATGATCTCCATCTTTTCCGGCATGGTGCGCTTGTTCTTGGTGGTGGTGTAGAAGTGACCGGTACCTGCGGTCGATTCCAGCTTGATCTTGTCGCGGCCGCCCTTGCTTGCCATGATGTACTCCTAATTAGACTTCGCCGCGTGCGCGCAGGTCGGCGAGCACGGAGTCGATGCCTTTCTTGTCGATCAGGCGCAGGCCGGCGTTCGAGACGCGCAGGCTCACCCAGCGGTTTTCGGATTCAACGAAGAAACGACGATTCTGCAGGTTGGGCAGAAAACGGCGCTTGGTCTTGTTGTTTGCGTGGGAAACGTTGTTGCCGACCATCGGCGCTTTCCCGGTCACTTGACAGACGCGTGCCATGAAGCACTCCTAAATCTTCTATTCGTGGACAATGTTCGCAACAGATCAACAAAAGGCGCGCGGGCCCGGACTGCAGCGGTTGAGACTTCAGCAAAACGGGCATTATAGACCGGATTCCCCCGGCGGATCAATGCTTTCTGTGCTCCGCCGCAGCCGGGTGTTGCGCTCCGGGCATGTCGTGGCGTAGGCGTCACAGCCCGGGCAGGCGCTCGCAGGATTCCGCCAGCGAGCGGATTTCGTGTCCCGCGACGATGAAGTGGTCGAGCAGCCGTACATCGATCAGGTCGAGCGTGCGCGCGAGTTCGCGCGTCAGGTGGATGTCGCTCTGGCTGGGTTCGGTGGTGCCGCGCGGATGATTGTGGGCGACGATGATGCCGGCCGCATTATGCGCCAGCGCCTGGCGCGCCACCTCGCGCGGATACACCGAGGTCCGGGTCAGCGTGCCGCGGAACAGCTCCTCGCTGGCGAGCATGCGGTTGCCGGGATCCAGGAACAGGCACATGAAGACCTCATGCTGCAGCGGTGCCAGGGTCAGGCGCAGGTAGCCGCGTACCGACTCCGGGGAGTTGAAGCCGGCGGGCAGCCGCAGCGACTCGGCCAGCGCGCGCCGCGCCAGTTCGGGGATGGCCTGCAGCTGGGCGAATTTCGCTGCGCCCATGCCGCGCACGCCGGACAGGGCATTGCCCTCGGCCGCGAACAGGGCGGTCAGCGAGCCGAAGCGGTGCAGCAGCTCGCGTGCCAGGTCCACGGCACTTTTGCCGGCGGCGCCGACGCGCAGCAGCACGGCCAGCAGTTCGGCATCAGACAGGGCGGCAGCGCCGCTTTCCAGCAGTTTTTCGCGGGGCCGCTCGCAGGCGGGCCATTTGGCAATGGTCATGGGCATCCAGGGTAGTGGCGTCGGGAACAGGGGCCGGCGGCCCTGGGGCGGCGGGCTATGGGCCAGTCGAATACAATACGGGTTGTTCCCTGGTTGATCACCCATGAATTTGCAAACTTTCGCGTCGGAAGCCGACGGCGGCACGGCTGGCCGCAAGACTGTCCAGGCCGACTCCTTCCTGACCCTGCACTACAGCATCGCGCTCGAGAACGGCACCGAGGTCGTCAGCACCTTCGAAGAGAAGCCCGCCACGCTGCTGCTGGGCCAGGGCCAGTTCGCGCCGACGCTCGAGCAGGCGCTGCTGGGCATGCCCGAAGGCGAGCGCATGACCTACCGGCTGGCGCCGGAGCACGCCTTCGGCCCGCGCAACGCCGAACTGCTGCAGTGGGTGTCGCTGGCCACGCTGCGCGAGAACAGTTCGTTCGAAGAGGACTACAGCCCGGGTGACCTGGTCGAGTTCAACGCGCCCGGCGGCGGCAAGTACGCCGGCGTGCTCAAGGAGATCGGCGAGACCGCCGCGTTGTTCGACTTCAACCATCCGCTGGCTGGGCAGACCATCCTGTTCGACGTGCAGCTGATTGGCATCCTCTGAACCGTCGCCACGTCGAACCTGTCCGGATACCGCAGCATGCCCGACCTGACCCCCGCCCCCGACGCAGAAATCCTGATGGCCCAGCCGCGCGGCTTCTGCGCCGGCGTGGACCGCGCCATCGAGATCGTCGAGCGCGCGCTCGAGCGCTTCGGCGCCCCCATCTACGTCCGCCACGAAATCGTCCACAACGCCTATGTGGTGGCCGACCTGCGCCGCAAGGGCGCGGTGTTCGTGCGCGAGCTCGACGAGGTGCCCGCCGGTGCCACCGTCATCTTCAGCGCCCATGGCGTGTCGCGCGAAGTGCGCGAAGACGCCGCCCGGCGCGGCCTGCACGTGTTCGATGCGACCTGCCCGCTGGTGACCAAGGTGCATGTCGAAGTCAGCAAGCTGCGCGCGCAGGGCTGCGAGATCGTGATGATCGGCCATCGCGGCCACCCGGAGGTCGAAGGCACCATGGGGCAGGCCAACGGCGGCATGGTGCTGGTGGAGTCGGTCGGCGATGTCCAGACGCTGCAGATCGCCGATCCGTCGCGGCTGGCCTACGTTACCCAGACCACGCTGTCGGTGGACGAGACCCGCGAGATCGTGGCCGCGCTCAAGGCGCGCTTCCCCGAGATCCGCGAGCCCAAGAAGCAGGACATCTGCTATGCCACGCAAAACCGCCAGGACGCGGTGAAGTTCATGGCGCCGCAGGTGGAGGTGGTGATCGTGGTGGGCAGTCCCAACAGTTCCAACTCGAACCGCCTGCGCGAGTTGGCCGAGCGCCTGGGCGTGCCGGCCTACATGGTGGACGCGCCCGAGCAGGTGCGGCCCGAGTGGGTCGCCGGCAAGCGCCGCATCGGCCTGACCGCCGGGGCCTCGGCGCCCGAGGCGCTGGCCCAGTCGATCGTCGAACGCCTGCGTGAACTCGGTGCGCGCCAGGTGCGTCCGCTCGACGGCATCGAAGAAAACATGGCGTTCCCGCTGCCGCGCGGGCTGCTGCCCACCAGCGCAGCCGCCTGAGCGCTGCGCGGGCTTGCCCGCCGCTTGAGTGCCTGGCCCGATAAAGGGGCGCCGCGATTGCGGCGCCCCTTTTTGTTTCTGCTGTCCGCCGGCCCGGGAATAATGCCCGCTGCCGGTGCCCGGCGCGCCCGCGATTCGTGCCGGGCACTAATCAGGGTAATCCCCGAGGCTGGGGTTTTCCCTATTATGGTGCGGCGCTACATTCTGCACATTAGAGCGAAGCACCATTCTATTTAAATGAAACGCCTAATTAATAATGGTGCAATATAGGTGGTGCCGGCGATGCTTCCTTGCCGCCTCGGGCGCCGCAGGCACGGTTCTTGTAAGAAGGAGGGGCGGCCGCGTCATGTGAGCGGGAATTGCCGCAATCTGTGCATTGGGGAAATTCCCTAGCTCAAATGCGCGGTAAATCGTCAAGGATGTTGCGTCGCGTATTGCATCGACTAAGAAAGGGGATACAATGCGCGCGTTTCAAATTGAAACTAAACAACGGCGGTCCAGGGAAACGTCCGGGAGGCGTTGCAAATCCCTGTTTTTGTGAATCCTAGGAGATCACTCATGCAAATCACGTTTGCCAAGATTCTGCCGATCGCGGCCGCAGTGGCGCTGGTCGCAGCTTGCGGCAAGAAGGAAGACAAGCCGGCGGATCCGGCCTCTTCGGCGCCGGCGGCAGCGGCTCCCGCAGCGCCTGCGGCCGGTGGCGGCGAGACCGTCGTCAAGATCGGCCACGCGGCCCCGCTGACCGGCGGCATTGCGCACCTTGGCAAGGACAACGAAAACGGCGCCCGCCTGGCCGTGGAAGAAGTCAACAAGTCCGGCCTGGAAGTCGGTGGCAAGAAGGTCAAGCTGGAACTGGTCGGCGAAGACGACGCCGCCGACCCGAAGACCGGCACCGCCGTGGCGCAGAAGCTGGTAGACGCCAAGGTCGTGGCCGTGGTCGGCCACCTGAACTCGGGCGTGTCGATCCCGGCCTCGAAGATCTACAGCGATGCCGGCATCGTGCAGATCTCGCCGTCGTCGACCAACCCCGACTACACCAAGCAGGGCTTCAAGACCACCTACCGCGTGGTCGCCACCGATGCCCAGCAGGGCCCGGCGCTGGCCAACTACGCCGCCAAGACCCTGAACGCCAAGAGCGTGGCGATCGTCGACGATGCCACCGCCTACGGCAAGGGCCTGGCCGACGAGTTCGAGAAGACCGCCAAGGCCGCCGGCGTGAACGTGGTCGCGCGTGAGGCCACCAACGACAAGGCCACCGACTTCAAGGCCATCCTGACCAAGATCAAGGGCAAGAAGCCGGACGTGATCATGTACGGCGGCATGGATGCCACCGGCGGCCCGTTCGCCAAGCAGGCCAAGGAACTGGGCATCGGCGCCAAGATCGTCGGCGGCGACGGCGTCTGCACCGACAAGGTGGCCGAGCTGGCCGGCGATGCCGTGACCAACATCATCTGCTCCGAGGCAGGCCTGGCCCTGTCGCGCATGGAGCAGGGCGCTGACTTCGACAAGCGCTACCAGGCCCGCTTCAACGCGCCGGTGCAGATCTACGCGCCGTTCACGTATGACGCGGTGATGGTCATCGTCGACGCCATGAAGCGCGCCAACTCGACCGAACCGGCTGCCATCCTCGCCGAAATGCCCAAGACCAACTACAAGGGCGTGATCGGCAACATCGCCTTCGACGAGAAGGGCGACATGAAGGAAGGCACCATCACGCTGTACGAGTACAAGGACAAGAAGAAGTCCGTCCTCGACGTCGTGAAGATGTAATCTGGGCTTACCGGCCCATCCGAACGGCACCGTGAGTATTTTGCGGTGCCGTTCTTTTTAGCCTCGCCTAATGTAGAAGCATCCTTACCATGGATGGAGCAGGGCAGGCCGCTCACCAGCAAACCAACCACCGCAACGTTACCCATCACACACCAGGGTCCCCCCGGCATCCACACCATGCCGTAAGGTCAGGGACTGAAGCAGGAGTTTTCATGGATATCTTTATCCAGCAGATCGTGAACGGTCTGGTGCTCGGCAGCATTTATGCGCTGATCGCACTGGGCTACACCATGGTCTACGGTATTCTCGGGATCATCAACTTCGCCCACGGCGACGTGCTGATGATCGGCGCGCTGACCGCCCTGTCAGCCATCCTCGGATTGCAGAAGTTCGCCCCCGGCCTGCCTGAATGGCTGACGCTGGTGATCGCCACGCTGATCGCCATGCCGGTCTGCGCGGTCCTGTCCTATTCCATCGAGCGGGTCGCCTACCGGCCCTTGCGCAATGCGCCACGGCTGGCACCGCTGATCACCGCGATCGGGGTCTCCATCATCCTGCAGACGATGGGCATGCTGATCTGGTCGCGCAACCCGCTGACGTTCCCGCAGCTGCTGCCGTCCGAACCCATCGACATCGGCGCCACCGGCGCCACCATCACCGGCAAGGAGATGGTCATCATCGGCATGGCCGTGATGGTGATGTCCGGCCTGCTGGCCCTGGTCAACCGCACCAAGCTCGGCCGCGCCATGCGCGCCACCGCCGAGAACCAGAAGGTGGCCGGCCTGATGGGCGTGAACCCCAATTTCGTCATTTCGGCCACCTTCATGATCGGCGCCACGCTGGCCGCGCTGGCTGGGGTGATGATGGCCACCAACTACGGCAACGCCCACTTCTACATGGGCTTCATCCCCGGCCTGAAGGCGTTTACCGCCGCGGTGCTGGGCGGCATCGGCAACCTGGCGGGCGCCATGGTCGGCGGCATGCTGCTGGGCCTGATCGAGGCGCTCGGCGCCGGCTATATCGGCGACCTGACCAACGGCGTGTTCGGCTCGAACTACCAGGATGTCTTTGCCTTCATCGTACTGATCACCGTGCTCGTCTTCCGTCCGTCCGGCATCATGGGCGAACGCGTGGCGGATCGCGCCTGAGGAGAGCGAAGCCATGAATACTCCGATTCCATCCACGGCCGCCGTCGCGGCGCCGACCAAGGTGCCGGCCAAGACCCTGGCCGCACTGATCGGCTTTTTGGTGGTCGCCCTGTGCGCACCGTTCATCGTCCAGACCCTGGGCGGCAACTACTGGGTCCGCGTGCTGGACTTCGCGCTGCTGTACATCATGCTGGCGCTGGGCCTGAACATCGTGGTCGGCTTTGCCGGCCTGCTTGACCTGGGCTATATCGCGTTCTACGCGGTCGGCGCCTACATGATGGCGCTGCTCGGCTCGCCGCACCTGGCTAACCAGTTCGAGTGGATCCAGCAGCTGTTCCCGACCGGCGTCCACCTGTCGATGTGGTTCGTGCTGCCGCTGGCGATCCTGGTGGCCGCCACCTTCGGCGTGCTGCTGGGCGCGCCGACGCTCAAGCTGCGCGGCGACTACCTGGCCATCGTCACGCTGGGCTTCGGCGAGATCATCCGCATCTTCATGAACAACCTGGACCGCCCGGTGAACATCACCAACGGTCCCAAGGGCATCACCGCGGTCGACCCCGTGCATATCTTCGGTTTCGATTTCTCGAAGTCGCACGAGATCTTCGGGCTCAAGTTCTCGCCGGTGTTCATGTACTACTACCTGCTGGTGTTCCTGGTCATCGTGATCGTGTTCGTGTGCCTGCGCCTGCAGACCTCGCGCATCGGCCGCGCCTGGGTTGCCATCCGCGAGGACGAGATCGCCGCCAAGGCGATGGGCATCAACACCCGCAACATCAAGCTGCTGGCCTTTGCCATGGGCGCGTCATTCGGCGGCGCCTCGGGCGCGGTGTTCGGCGCGTTCCAGGGCTTCGTCTCGCCGGAGTCGTTCACGCTGTGGGAATCGATCTACGTGCTGGCGATCGTGGTGCTGGGCGGCATGGGCCATATCCCGGGCGTGATCCTGGGCGGCGTGCTGCTGGTGGGCTTCCAGGAACTGCTGCGCGTGGTCGCCGAGCCGATGCAGACCGGCCTGTTCGGCCATGTGATCGTCGATGCCGAGGTGCTGCGCCAGCTGCTGTTCGGCCTGGCCCTGGTCGGCGTGATGCTGTACCGCCCGGCCGGCATCTGGCCGTCGCCGCGCAAGGAAGACCGCCCGGTGGTGCGCCGCGCGGGCAGCCTCGGCCGTCTGTAACCCGGAGGAAGACATGAGCAACAACGATTTCCTCCTGTCGGTACAGGGGGTCAACAAGCGTTTCGGCGGCCTGCAGGCGCTGTCCGATGTGGGCCTGCAGATCAAGCCGGGCGAGATCTACGGGCTGATCGGCCCCAACGGCGCCGGCAAGACCACGTTCTTCAACGTGATCACCGGCCTGTACACGCCGGATTCGGGCGAGTTCGTGCTGGGCGGCAAGCCCTACCAGCCGACCGCCGTGCATGAAGTGGCCAAGGCCGGCATTGCGCGCACGTTCCAGAACATCCGCCTGTTCGGCGACATGACCGCGCTCGAGAACGTGATGGTCGGCCGCCACGTGCGCTCCAAGGCCGGCGTGTTCGGCGCGATCTTCCGCCCGCCCTCGGTGCGGCGCGAGGAAGAGGGCATCGAAGACATGGCGCATGACCTGCTCGACTACGTCGGCATCGGCAAGTACGCCAACTTCACCGCGCGCAACCTGTCGTACGGCCACCAGCGCCGGCTCGAGATCGCGCGCGCGCTGGCGACCGAGCCCAAGCTGCTGGCGCTGGACGAACCCGCCGCCGGCATGAACGCGACCGAGAAGGTCGAGCTGCGCGGCCTGCTCGACAAGATCAAGAACGATGGCAAGACCATCCTGCTGATCGAGCACGACGTAAAGCTGGTGATGGGGCTGTGCAACCGCCTGACGGTGCTGGACTACGGCAAGGTGATTGCCCAGGGCCTGCCGCACGAGGTGCAGAACAACCCCGCGGTGATCGAGGCCTACCTCGGCACCTCGGCGCACTGATGGCGGGAGCGGACGTAATGAATCAGCCTGCAATGAAACAGACAGTACTGAAGATCTCCGGCCTGAAGGTTGCCTACGGCGGCATCCAGGCCGTCAAGGGCATCGACCTGGAAATCCGCGACGGCGAGCTGGTCACGCTGATCGGCGCCAACGGCGCCGGCAAGACCACCACCATGAAGGCCATCACCGGCCTGCAGGGCTGGGTCGGCGGCGACGTGGAATACATGGGCAAGTCGATCAAGGGCGTGCCCAGCTACGCGCTGCTCAAGCAGGGCCTGGCGATGGTGCCGGAAGGCCGCGGCGTGTTCGCGCGCATGACCATCACCGAGAACCTGCAGATGGGCGCCTACACGCGCAACGACGAGGCCGGCATCAAGGCCGACGTCGAGCGCATGTTCGGCATCTTCCCGCGCCTGAAGGAGCGCGCCAACCAGCTCGCGGGCACCATGTCCGGCGGCGAGCAGCAGATGCTGGCGATGGCGCGCGCGCTGATGAGCCAGCCCAAGGTGCTGCTGCTGGACGAACCGTCGATGGGTCTGTCGCCGATCATGGTGGAGAAGATCTTCGAGGTCGTGCGCGACATCTCGGCGCAGGGCGTGACCGTGCTGCTGGTCGAGCAGAATGCGCGCCTGGCGCTGCAGGCGGCGCACCGCGGCTACGTGATGGAGTCCGGCCTGATCACCATGAGCGGAGAGGCCAGCCAGATGCTGGACGATCCCAAGGTGCGGGCGGCGTATCTGGGTGAGTAAAGGCCAGCAGGATCGAGCGGATTTGGGTGCTCCAAAGCCGCTCGAACTGGCCTAAGCAAGGTGTTCTCCCTCTCCCCTCATGGGGAGAGGGTTGGGGTGAGGGGTGGTCTGGCTGGGAACCACATCAAGCAGGCCCAACGGTTTTTAAAAGCTCGTAGCGCTGGCAAGCACCGGCCCTCACCCCCACCCCTCTCCCGCACGCGGGAGAGGGGAGCAAACCGGCAGCATGCAAGGTTTGCCGCAGCCCTCAGGCCTCGCCGCGCGCGAGGCCTTTTTTGCTCAGGCCAGCTTCTTCAGCAGCGTGCGCAGCATGCCGATCATCTGGTCGATCTCTTCGCGCGTGACGTTCAGCGCCGGCATGAAGCGCAGCAGGTTGGCGCGCGGCGCGTTCAGCAGCAGGCCCTGCGGGGCCATGTCGCGCGCTTCTTCCACCAGCTGCGGGCCGATGTCCTTGCCCAGCAGCAGCGCGCGCAGCAGGCCTTCGCCGCGTTCGCCGCCGAGGCCGAACTCGGCCGACAGCGCCAGCAGCTGTTCCCTCAGGTACTCACCCTTGGCCTTGACGTCGTCGAGGAAGCCGGGCGCGGTCAGCTGCTCGATCACGGCGCTGCCGACCGCGGTCATCAGCGGGTTGCCGTTGTAGGTGCCGCCCTGGTCGCCGGCCTCGAAGCTGGCCACCTCGGCCTTGCACAGCAGCGCCGACAGCGGCACGCCGCCGCCGATGCCCTTGCCCAGCGTCATGATGTCCGGCTCGACGCCCGCCAGCTCGTAGGCGAACAGCGTGCCGCAGCGGCCGCAGCCGGCCTGCACTTCATCGACGATCAGCAGCAGCTTGTGCTTGTCGGCGAGCGCGCGCAGCCCTTGCATGAACTCGCGCGTGGCCGGGATCACGCCGCCTTCGCCCTGCACCGGCTCCAGCATGATGCCGACGGTCTTGTCGGTGATCAGCTGCTCGACCGAGGCCAGGTCGTTCAGCTCGGCGCGCGGGAAGCCCGGCACCTGCGGCGCGAAGATGGTGTCCCAGCCGGCCTTGCCCGACGCGCTCATGGTGGCGAGCGTGCGGCCATGGAAGCTGTGGTCCATGGTGATGATCTCGAAGGCGCCGTCCTTGTGCTTGCGGCCCCATTTGCGCGCCAGCTTGATCGCGCCTTCGTTGGCCTCGGCGCCGCTGTTGGCGAAGAAGACCTTGTCGAAGCAGCTGTGGTCGGTCAGCTGCTTGGCCAGCTTCAGCATCGGCTCGTTGTAGAAGGCCGGGCTGGGGTTGATCAGCTTGTGCGACTGGGCCACCAGGGCGTCGATCATGCCCTGGTTGGAATGGCCCAGGCAGTTCACCGCCCAGCCCTGCACGAAGTCCAGGTAGCGCTTGCCGTTGTGATCCGTCAGCCAGGAGCCCTTGCCTTCGGTAAACACGAGCTCGGGGCGGTTGGTGATGTACATCAGGGATTGGACGGGATACTCAGCAAATGCCATGGCGGACTCCAGGGGTCGGCGTGTAACGATGGACGGACGGGCGCGAAAGACGCAACAGGAACGAAAACAAAAACAAAAACAAAAAGCCACGGGGGTTGCCCGTGGCTCGTTGACATGAACAGACGCAGTCGACGGTCAGCCGCGCGGCACCCCAGCGGGGAGCGACGTACGGAAGCTGCGGCGTCGGTTGAAGGTCGTGTGCATGCGGGCAAATATAAGGCGCACGGGCCCGGGTGTCAAAACCAATTTTGGCGGGCCCGGGCATTGTTGCGCTGGCGGAACGGCTCGCGGGCGGCCCTCAGGCCGCCGGCGTGGCCGCGTGCATGTCGGCCTCGGAGGTGAACGAGTCGGCGAAGAACGCGTCTTCGTGCAGCTGGCACTGGCGGGTAAAGTCGGTGCGCGCGGCGTTGATCATCACCGGCGCGCCGCAGGCGTAGACCTCGTGGCCCGACAGGTCGGGGAAGTCGGCGATCACCGCCTGGTGGACGAAGCCGGTGCGGCCCTGCCAGTTGTCTTCCGGCTGCGCGTCGGACACCACCGGCACGTACTGGAAGTTGGGCAGCTCGCGCGCCCACTGCTCGGCCAGCGCATGCATGTACAGGTCCTTGGGCCGGCGGCCGCCCCAGTACAGCGTCATCGGACGCTTGATGCCGGTATAGGCGGCATGCTCGACGATGGCCTTGATCGGGGCGAAGCCGGTGCCGGAAGCCAGCAGGATGATCGGCGCTTCCGATTCCTCGCGCAGGAAGAAGCTGCCCAGCGGGCCTTCGAAGCGCAGGATGTCGCGCTCTTTCATGGCCGGCTGGCCTTCCTTCGCGCCGAACACGTAGTCGGTGAAGGCGCCGCCCGGCATATGGCGGATGTGCAGTTCGATCGGGCCGTCCTCGTGCGGCGGCGTGGCGATCGAATAGCTGCGGCGCTTGCCGTCGCGCAGCAGGAATTCGACGTACTGGCCGGCCAGGTACTGCATGCGCTCGGTCGCCGGCAGCTGCAGCTTGATCGCGATCACGTCGTCGGCCAGGCGCTCGAGCGAGGTCACGCGGCACGGCACCTTCTTGATCGGGATGTCGCCGGCGCCGTGGACTTCGCGGCATTCGATGGTGATGTCCGAGGCGGCATTGGCGCAGCAGAACAGCGCGCGGCCCTCGGTCTTCTCCTGCGCGGTCAGCGCCGCCGGGGCATGGTCGCCCTGCACGATGCTGCCTTCGAGCACGCGGCCCTTGCACGACCCGCAGGCGCCGTTCTTGCAGCCGTACGGCAGCCCGATGCTGTGGCGCAGGGCCGCGCCGAGGATGGTTTCGTCCGCGGCCACTTCAAACTTGTGGCCGCTGGGCATGACGGTTACTTGATAAGCCATAATCGGTCTATGAGCCAAATTCTGTCGAAGCTGCAGCCCGCGCGATTCCCGCAACCGGCGCAACCAACGCAAGCGCCTCGGCTGCCGGCGCCATCGCGCCGGCTGGGCCGCCCGCGCCTGCTGATCGTCGGCTGCGGGGATGTGGGGACGCGCTGCCTGCGTATCCTGTCGTCGCGCATGCGTGTCTTCGCCGTGACGTCGCAGCCGGCACGCCGCGCCGAACTGCGTGCCGCCGGCGCGGTGCCGCTGGTGGCGGACCTGGACCGGCCGGCCACGCTGGCACGGCTGCGCGGGCTGGCCACGCGCGTGCTGGACCTGGCGCCGCCACCCGGGCAGGGCGAAGGCGATCCGCGCACGCGTGCACTGCTCGCCATATTGCGCCGGACCACATGGCGCCGGGCCGCGTGGCGCCGTGCCGGGACGGCTGCCGGCACGCTGCCCGGCGAGCCCGCCATTCTACCCGACCGTTCCCGGCCCCGCGCTGCGTTTGTCTACGCCAGCACCACCGGCGTCTACGGCGACCGCCAGGGCGCGCGCGTGGCCGAGTTCCATGCAGTGCGGCCGCAGACCGCGCGCGCGCGCCGCCGCGTTGCCGCCGAGCAGGCGGTGCGCGCCTTCGGCCGCGACGCCGGCTGGCGCGCCAGCGTGGTGCGCATCCCCGGCATCTACGCCGAGGACCGGCTGCCGCTGGCGCGGCTCAAGCGCGGCACGCCGGCGCTGGTGCCGCAGGACGACGTCTACACCAGCCACATCCATGCCGACGACCTCGCCCGCATCATGGTGGCCGCGCTGTTCCGCGGCCGCCCGCAGCGCGTGGTCCATGCCAGCGACGATACCGAGCTGCGCATGGCGGACTACTTCGACCTCGTCGCCGAGCGCCGCGGGCTGCCGCGTCCGCCGCGCATCACGCGCGGCGAGGCGCTCCAGGTGATCGACAAGACCCTGCTGAGCTTCATGAGCGAGTCGCGCCGGCTCGACAACCGCCGGCTCAAGCGCGAGCTGCGCCTGCGGCTGCGCTATCCCACCGTCGCCGACTTCTTCGGCTGATTGCTCCGGCTTCGTCCCCGTGCCGCTGGCACGGGGCTTGCTGCCCCACGGCGTCTTCTGGTTCCTGTCTATACAGCAACACTTTTCACGCGCCTGACTGGTGCCGGCGGTTCCCGCCTGGGCCCAGGACGGTGCATCGCCTGAACGCGGGTTCCGCAATGGAATGCGCTTTTTAAGGCGATTATCCGTCTGGTTGCTTGGTGGAAGCCCTACGTTGACTTGTATATACAGGCATTGTTTAATGCCCGAAAACGAGCACGGCCACACGCATGGCCTGCCGTCGACGGACACACCAAAGGAGCGTACAGATGAGGAATCCAAGCAGGTTTCGCGGTCGGGTGGCAGGGCGGGTGGCAATGCTGGCGACGGTGCTGGCCGCGGCCCTGGCGGCCGGCGCGGCGCAGGCGCAGAACACGCCGGTGACGCTGGGCATGAGCGGCTGGACCGGCTTTGCGCCGCTGACGCTGGCCGACAAGGCGGGCATCTTCAAGAAGCACGGCGTCGACGTCGAGATCAAGATGATTCCGCAGAAGGACCGCCACCTGGCGCTGGCCTCCGGCGCGATCCAGTGCGCGGCGACCACCGTGGAAACCCATGTGGCCTGGAATGCCAATGGCGTGCCCATTACCCAGATCGTGCAGCTCGACAAGTCCTACGGCGCCGACGGCCTCGCCGTGCGCGCCGACGTGAAGAGCTTTGCCGACCTGAAGGGCAAGACCATCGGCGTCGATGCGCCGGGCACCGCGCCGTACTTCGGGCTGGCCTGGATGCTGAAGAAGAACGGCATGTCGCTCAAGGACGTGAAGACCACCACGCTGTCGCCGCAGGCCGCGGCGCAGGCTTTCGTGGCAGGGCAGAACGACGGCGCGATGACCTATGAGCCGTACCTGTCGACGGTGCGCCAGAACCCGGACAAGGGCAAGATCCTGGCGACCACGCTCGACTATCCGATGGTGACCGACACGCTCGGCTGCGCGCCCAAGTGGCTCAAGGACAATCCCAAGGCCGCGCAGGCGCTGGTCGACAGCTACTTCGAGGCGCTCGAGATGATCCGCAAGGAGCCGGCCAAGGCCAACGACATCATGGGCGCGGCGGTCAAGCAGACCGGCGAGCAGTTCGCCAAGTCGTCGGCCTACCTGCGCTGGCAGGACCGCGAGGCCAACAAGAAGTTCTTCGACGGCGAGCTGGCCAGCTTCAGCAAGGAAGCGGCCGCGGTGCTGCTGGACATCGGCGTGATCCGCCAGGTGCCGGACGTGACCAAGCTGTACGACGCGCGTTTCCTCAAGTAACCCGGCAGCTCTCAGGAGGCGTGACGTCATGACGCAAGCCCGTATTGGTTCACCCGCCCCGGCCGCCGCCGTGGCGGCCCCCGCCGCCGGGGAAGCGCCGGTGCGCCGGCGCCATCCGTGGCTGGCGCCGCTGGTGCCGGTGGCGCCCAACACCCGCTGGATGCTGGGCCTGTCCTTCTTCGTGCTGTTCTTCGGCGTGTGGGCCGTGGTGACGCTGGGCGGCTTCGTGCCCCGCACGTTCCTGGCCGATCCGATGACCATGGCCAGGGAAGGCCTGACCCTGTTCACCGAGTACAACTTCATCGGCGACATCGGCATGACGGTGTGGCGCGTGGTCGGCGGCTTCGTGCTGGCGGCGGTGATCGCGGTGCCGCTGGGCATCTTCATGGGCGCGTACAAGGCGGCCGAGGCCTTCTTCGAGCCCTTTGTCTCGTTCTGCCGCTACCTGCCGGCGTCGGCCTTCATCCCGCTGCTGATCCTGTGGGCCGGCATCGGCGAGACCCAGAAGCTGCTGGTGATCTTCATCGGCTCGTTCTTCCAGATCGTGCTGATGGTGGCGGTGGCGGTCGGCGGCGCGCGCAAGGACCTGGTCGAGGCCGCGTACACGCTGGGCGCCAACAGCGCCGGCATCGTGCGGCGCGTGCTGATCCCGGGCGCGGCGCCGGAAATCGCCGAGATCCTGCGGCTGGTGCTGGGCTGGGCCTGGACCTACGTGATCGTGGCCGAGCTGATCGGCTCGTCGTCGGGCATCGGGCACATGATCACCGACAGCCAGGCGCTGCTCAATACCGGGCAGATCATCTTCGGCATTATCGTGATCGGCTGCATCGGCCTGGTCTCGGACCTTGTCTTCAAGCGCGCCAACCAGCGCCTGTTCCCGTGGAGTTCGATCCAATGAGCGCACTGTCCATCCAGCAGGTCTCGCGGACCTTCTCCAACCCGCGCGGCGGCCAGACGCTGGCGCTGCAGCCGGTCGATTTCGAAGTGCGCGACAACGACTTCGTCACCATCCTCGGTCCGTCGGGCTGCGGCAAGTCGACGCTGCTGCGCATCGTCGCGGGCCTGGATACGCCGACCAGCGGGCGCGTGCTGCTCGACGGCCAGCCGGTGTTCGCGCCCGGCGCGGACCGCGGCATGGTGTTCCAGTCGTACACGCTGTTCCCGTGGCTGACGATCGAGCAGAACGTGCGCTTCGGCCTGCGCGAGCGCGGCATGAGCGCGGCCGAGCAGAAAGAGCGCAGCGATTTCTTCATCCAGCGCGTCGGGCTGCGCGGCTTCGAGCATCATTTCCCCAAGCAGCTGTCCGGCGGCATGCAGCAGCGCACCGCGATCGCGCGCGCGCTGGCCAACGACCCCAAGATCCTGCTGCTCGACGAGCCCTTCGGCGCGCTCGACAACCAGACCCGCGTGCTGATGCAGGAGCTGCTGCTGGGCATCTGGGAGGCGTCGCGCAAGACGGTATTATTCGTGACCCACGATATCGACGAGGCCATCTTCATGGCCAACCGGGTGGCGGTGTTTTCCGCCAGGCCGGGTCGGATCAAGAGCGAGATCGCGGTCGATTTCCCGCATCCGCGCCATTACACGATCAAGACCACGCCGGAGTTCTCCGCGCTCAAGGCGCGGCTGACCGAGGAAATCCGCGCCGAGGCCATGGCCGCGGCCGAGCACTAAGACCTTATGAACCACGCCGCCGGCACCCCGACTTCCGCTTCTGCCTCTCCCACCGCGCTCTACCAGCAGGTGAAGGAGTACATCGCCCGCCAGATCCAGAGCGGCGCGTGGCAGCCGGGCGACCGGGTGCCGTCGGAGCAGGAACTGGTGAACCGCTTCGGCGTCTCGCGCATGACCGTCAACCGGGCGCTGCGCGAGCTGCAGGAGCAGGGCCGGGTGGTGCGCGTGGCCGGCGTTGGCACCTTCGTCGCCGAGCACAAGCCGCAGTCGACGCTGCTGTCGGTGGTCAACCTGCAGGACGAGATCCGCATGCGCGGGCATGACTACGCCTGCGACGTGATCCTGGTGGAGCGGGTCTCGGCGTCGATCGAGGTGGCCGCGGCGCTGGAGCTGCGCACCGGCGAGTCGGTGTTCCACTCCGTGTGCGTACACCGCGAGGACGGCGTGCCGGTACAGCTGGAGGACCGCTACGTCAATCCGCGCGTGGCGCCCGATTTCATCAACCAGGATTTCAGCGAGACCCAGCCCGGCGAATACCTGCTGCGCCACGTGCCCTACGATCAGGTCGAGCATGTGGTCGACGCCATCGCCGCCACGCCGGAGCAGGCCGCGCAGCTGGAAATGCCGCCCACGCAGGCCTGCCTGATGCTGACGCGCCGCACCTGGACCAACGGCGTGCCGGTGACCTTTGTGCGTTGCCTGCACCCGGGCAACCGCTATCGCCTCGGCAGCCGCTTCCGCGCCGACGGCAATCCCGCTTTCGGCTGATTCCCTGGTGGGATCGGCCTTTGGTCCAATTTTTATCCTAAGCTGTATAGACAGGAACATACAATGACTGCGAGCCAACACGACCAAGCCTCCCGCCCGCTGCTGACCCTGCAGCCGGGCCACGTCACCCTGGCCGACCTGCGCCGCATCTACCGTGGCGAAGTGCGCCTGGCCATGGCCGATTCCGCCTGGTCCGGCGTGCGCGCCGCGCAGGCCACGGTGCAGGACATCATCGACGCCGACGCCGTGGTCTACGGCATCAACACCGGCTTCGGCAAGCTGGCGCAAAGCCGCATCCCGCACGACAAGCTGGCGCAGCTGCAGCGCAACCTGGTGCTGTCGCACAGCGTCGGCACCGGCCCGGACCTGGCCGAGGATACGGTGCGGCTGATCCTGACTACCAAGGCCGTCAGCCTGGCGCGGGGCCATTCCGGCGTGCGTCCCGAACTGATCGAGGCGCTGCTGGCGCTGGTCAACCATGGCGTGACGCCGTGCATTCCCGCCAAGGGCTCGGTCGGCGCCTCGGGCGACCTGGCGCCGCTGGCGCATATGTCGTGCACGCTGATCGGCGTGGGCGAGGTGCTGGTCGACGGCAAGCGCGTGCCGGCCGCCGAGGGCCTGGCCCATGCCGGCCTGCAGGCCTTCGAACTGGGCCCGAAGGAAGGGCTGGCGCTGCTCAATGGCACCCAGGTGTCGACCGCGCTGGCGCTGGCCGGGCTGTTCGCCGCCGAAGACGCGTTTGCCGCGGGCCTGGTCGCCGGCGCGCTGTCGCTGGAGGCGATCAAGGGCTCGGTCAAGCCGTTCGACGCCCGCATCCATGCCGCGCGCGGCCAGGCCGGCCAGATTGCCGTCGCCGGCGCGGTGCGTGCGATGCTGGACGGCAGCGAGATCGTCGACTCGCACAAGGCCTGCGGCCGCGTGCAGGACCCGTATTCGATCCGCTGCCAGCCGCAGGTGATGGGCGCGTGCCTGGACAACCTGCAGCATGCCGCGCGCATCCTGCAGATCGAAGCCAATGCGGCCTCGGACAACCCGCTGGTGTTCTCCGAGCAGGGCGACGTGGTCTCCGGCGGCAACTTCCACGCCGAGCCGGTGGCCTTCGCCGCCGACATCATCGCGCTGGCGATCGCCGAGATCGGCGCGATCTCCGAGCGCCGGCTGGCGTTGCTGCTCGATACCGGCCTGTCCGGCCTGCCGCCGTTCCTGGTGCGCGACGGCGGCCTGAATTCGGGTTTCATGATCGCGCAGGTGACCGCCGCCGCGCTGGCCTCGGAAAACAAATCGCTGGCGCATCCGTCCAGCGTCGACAGCCTGCCGACCTCGGCCAACCAGGAAGACCATGTGTCGATGGCCACCTACGGCGCGCGCCGGCTGGGCGAGATGGCGGCCAACACCGCGGTGGTGGTCGGCATCGAGGCGATGGCCGCGGCGCAGGGCATCGAATTCCACCGGCCGCTGAAGTCGTCGCCGCTGGTCGAGCAGGAACTGGCCCGCATCCGTGCGCGGGTGGATTTTGTCGAAGGCGACCGCTACCTGGCGCCGGATATTGAAGCGATGAAGCAGTGGGTGGTGCAGGGGGATGCGGGGGCGGGGTGGCCTGCCGCCGTCCGGGCAATTTTGCCGACCAACGCTGCCTGACACGCCGGCCCTCTCCCCCGCCCCTCTCCCGCAAGCGGGAGAGGGGAGACCCCAGACAGTGTTGGAGAGGCCAGCGGTTTGCTCCCCTCTCCCGCGCGCGGGAGAGGGGCCGGGGGTGAGGGCCAGCGCATCCGCTCCCCATCACGCATCAAGTGGCAACAGGAATCGATCGCGCCACCAGCGCCATCCCAAAAGGAGAACAACCCATGAACGCTCCCGAAACCCAATCCCTGCAACGCGGCCGGCGCGAGATCCGCGCGCCGCGCGGCACCCAGCTGCACTGCAAGAACTGGCTGATCGAAGCCGCCTACCGCATGATCCAGAACAACCTGGACCCCGACGTGGCCGAGCGGCCGCAGGACCTGGTGGTGTACGGCGGCATCGGCAAGGCCGCGCGCAACTGGGAATGCTTCGACGCCATCCTCGACAGCCTGCGCCGCCTCGGTGAAGACGAGTCGCTGCTGGTGCAGTCGGGCAAGCCGGTGGGCGTGTTCCGCACGCACCCGGACGCGCCGCGCGTGCTGATCGCCAACTCCAACCTGGTGCCGCACTGGGCCACATGGGACAAGTTCAACGAGCTCGATCGCGCCGGCCTGATGATGTACGGCCAGATGACCGCGGGCTCGTGGATCTACATCGGCACGCAGGGCATCGTGCAGGGCACCTACGAAACCTTTGTCGAGGCCGGTCGCCAGCACTACGGCGGCGACCTGTCGGGCAAGTGGATCCTGACCGCGGGCCTGGGCGGCATGGGCGGCGCGCAGCCGCTGGCCGGCGTGCTCGCGGGCGCTTGCGTGCTGGCGATCGAATGCCAGGAATCGCGCATCGACTTCCGCCTGCGCACGCGCTATCTCGACAAGAAGGCCACCACGCTCGACGAGGCGCTGGCGATGATCGCCGACGCCACGGCAAGGAAGGAGGCGATCTCGGTGGGCCTGCTCGGCAACGCCGCCGACATCGTGCCGGAACTGGCAAAGCGCGCGCAGGCCGGCGGCATGCGCCCGCATATCGTCACCGACCAGACCTCGGCGCACGACCTGGTCAATGGTTACCTGCCGCAAGGCTGGACCGTCGCGCAGTGGGAGCATGCGCGCCAGCACGACCCCAAGTCGGTGGAAGCCGCCGCGCGCCCGTCCATCGTCAGGCACGTGCAGGCCATGCTCGACTTCCAGAAGATGGGCGTGCCGACGGTCGACTACGGCAATAACATCCGCCAGGTCGCGTTCGACGAAGGCGTGCAGAACGCTTTCGATTTCCCCGGTTTCGTGCCGGCCTATATCCGCCCGCTGTTCTGCCGCGGCAAGGGCCCGTTCCGCTGGGTGGCGCTGTCCGGCGATCCCGAGGATATCTACAAGACCGACGCCAAGATGAAGGAACTGTTCCCCGAGGACAAGCACCTGCATCGCTGGCTCGACATGGCGCACGACCGCATCGCCTTCCAGGGCCTGCCGGCGCGGATCTGCTGGGTGGGGCTGGACGAGCGCCACCGCGCCGGACTGGCCTTCAACGAGATGGTGAAGTCGGGCGAGCTGAAGGCGCCGGTGGTGATCGGGCGCGATCATCTGGACTGCGGCTCGGTGGCGTCGCCCAACCGCGAGACCGAAGCGATGCGCGATGGCTCCGACGCGGTGTCGGACTGGCCGCTGCTGAACGCCCTGCTGAACACCGCCGGCGGCGCCACCTGGGTCAGCCTGCACCATGGCGGCGGGGTCGGCATGGGCTTCTCGCAACACGCCGGCGTGGTGATCGTCTGCGACGGCACCGATGCGGCGGCAAAGCGCATCGAGCGCGTGCTGTGGAACGATCCGGCCACCGGCGTGATGCGCCATGCCGACGCCGGCTATGACCTCGCCATCGCCTGCGCGCACGAAAAGGGCCTGGACCTGCCGATGGTGAAGGGCGTATGAGTGCCGCGCCATTCGAGCCGTTTGCGCTGGCCGAGATCGCGCCCACGCGCTGGAAGAACGGAGGCGGCAACACGCGCGAGATCGCGGTGTGGCCGCCGGGTGCGGGCATGGATGACTTTGTGTGGCGCCTGAGCGTTGCCGATATCGAACGCGACGGCCCGTTCTCGGCGTTTCCCGGCATCGACCGCCAGATCGTGCTGCTCGACGGCGCGGGCGTGACCTTGCGCGCGGACGACGGCAGCTTCAGCCAGCGCCTGGCCAGCGTGGGCGAGCCGTTCGCGTTTTCCGGCGATACCAGCCTGCAGTCGGCGCTGCTCGATGGCGCCACGCGCGACTTCAACGTGATGACGCGGCGCGGACACTGCCGCGCGCGCGTCGAAGCGTTCCGCGCAGGGTTTGCGGTCAGCACCGGCAGCCACATGCTGTGCCTGCTGGCCATCAGCGGTACCTGGCAGGCGCAGGGCGATGCCCTGCGGCTGCAGCCGGGCGAAGGGGCGCTGTCGCGCGCGGCCGCTCCCGCCTCGACGCACGCGTTTGAACCTGACGGTGACGCGGCCCTGTGCCTGTGCGTCACCCTCGAGATGGAGCCTGGCCAATGACACCGACTTCCTTGCCGTCCGCACCCAGCGCGGATGGCGTCTGGCACCACTGCCACCTGCTGCCCGATGGCGATCCTGCGCAGGCGATTCGCGATGCCGCGCTGGTGGTCGAGCACGGACGCATCGCCTGGCTCGGCGCAGCGGCGGAGCTGCCCGAGGCCTGGCGCGGCGCACCGCGCCATGACGCCAACGGTGCCTGGATCACGCCGGGGCTGGTCGATTGCCACACGCACCTGGTCTACGGCGGCCAGCGCGCCGACGAATTCGCCATGCGCCTGGCCGGCGCCGGCTATGAAGAGATCGCGCGCGCCGGCGGCGGCATCGTCTCGACGGTGCGCGCGACGCGCAGCGCCGACGAAGACACGCTGTTCGCGCAGGCCGCGGCACGCCTGCGGCCGCTGCTGGCCGAGGGCGTCACCGCCGTCGAGATCAAGTCCGGCTACGGGCTGAACCTGGAAGCCGAACGCAAGCAGCTGCGCGTGGCGCGCCGGCTGGGCGAGCACTTCGGCATCTCGGTCTACACCACCTTCCTCGGCGCGCACGCGCTGCCGCCGGAATACGCGGGCCGTGCCGACGACTATATCGACCTGGTCTGCAACACCATGCTGCCGGCGCTGGCCGGCGAAGGCCTGGTCGATGCCGTCGATGCCTTCTGCGAGTCGATCGGTTTCTCGATCGCGCAGACGGAACGGGTGTTCGACGCCGCCGCGCGCCACGGGCTGCGCGTCAAGCTGCATGCGGAGCAGCTCAGCAACCTCGGCGGCGCCGCGCTGGCGGCACGGCACCGCGCGCTCTCGGCCGACCATCTCGAGCATCTCGACGAAGCGGGCGTGGCCGCGATGGCCGAAGCCGGCACGGTCGCGGTGCTGCTGCCGGGCGCCTACTACTTCCTGCGCGACACCAACCTGCCGCCGATCGCGTTGCTGCGGCAGTACGGCGTGCCGATGGCGATCTCGACCGACCACAACCCCGGCACCTCGCCGGTGACGTCGCTGCTGCTGATGATGAATATGGCCTGCACGCTGTTCCGGCTGACGGTGCCCGAGGCGCTGGCGGGCGTTACCGCGCACGCGGCACGCGCGCTGGGCGCCGCCGATCGCCATGGGCGGCTGGCGGCGGGGCGGGTTGCCGATTTCGCGCTGTGGCACATCGATTCGCCGGCCGAGCTGGCGTACTGGTTCGGCCGCAATCCGGTCGCGACGGTGGTGCGCCAGGGGTGCGTCCATGCCTGTGCGGGAGCCACGGCATGAGCGGCACGCAACTGTTCGCACCGTATGCGCTGCTGCCGGAAGGCTGGGCCCGCGACGTGCTGCTGGCCTGGGACGACGCGGGGCGCTTCACCGCCGTGCAGCCCGGGGCCGCACCCGGCGCCGGCGTGCCGAATGCGGCGGGCCCGGTGTTGCCGGGCATGCCCAACCTGCATTCGCATGCGTTCCAGCGCGGCTTTGCCGGCCTGACGGAATTCCGCAGCCGCCCGCAGGGCGACGATCCGGCCGGTGCCGATTCGTTCTGGAGCTGGCGCACGCTGATGTACCGCTTTGCGCAGCGGCTCTCGCCCGACACGCTGGAAGCGGTCGCCACCCAGCTCTATATCGAGATGCTGCGCGCGGGCTATACCAGCGTGTGCGAGTTCCACTACGTGCATCACGATGAAGGCGGCAGGCCCTATGCCGATGCCGCCGAGATGTCGCTGCGGCTGCTGCGCGCGGCGCAGCGCACCGGCATCGGCATGACGCTGCTGCCGGTGCTGTACCAGACCGCGGGTTTCGGCGGCAAGCCGCCGCTGAAAGGGCAGCGGCGCTTCCTGCACGACACCGATGCGATGCTGAAGCTGCTGGAGCGGCTGCGCCCGGCGTGCGCGCAGTCCGGCGCGCGCCTCGGGCTGGCGCCGCATTCGCTGCGCGCGGTGCCGGAGGCAAGCCTGCTGCATGCGCTGGCGGGACTGCGCGCGATCGACGCACAGGCGCCGGTCCATATCCATATCGCCGAGCAGCAGAAGGAAGTGGATGACTGCATCGCGTGGTCGGGCACGCGCCCGGTGACGTGGCTGTTCGATCATGTCGAGGTCGATGCGCACTGGTGCCTGGTGCATGCCACGCATATGGACTGGGACGAACGCCGGCGCCTGGCGCACAGCGGCGCGGTGGCCGGCATCTGCCCGACCACCGAGGCCAACCTGGGCGACGGCGTGTTCGAGGCCGCGCCCTACCTGGCCCAGCAGGGCGCATGGGGCATCGGCTCGGACAGCCATGCCAGCGTCAGCGTGGCGGAGGAACTGCGGCTGTTCGAATACGGGCAGCGGCTCGGCCTGCAGCGGCGCAACGTGCTGGCGTCCGACACCCACGCGCAGGTGGCGGACCGCCTGTACCTGGAAGCGGTGGCCGGCGGCGCGCGCGCCTCGGGCCGCGCGCTGGCCGGACTGGCGGTGGGGCAGCAGGCCGACTTCGTGGTGCTCGACGGCGCGCACCCCACGCTGGCGGGACTCGACGGGCCGCAGGCGCTGGCCACCCACGTGTTCGCCTGCCACGGCCATGAGACACTAGCGGAAGTCCGCACCGCCGGCCGCAGCCGCGTGCAGCATGGCGCGCATCCGCTGCAGGCGGAGGCCGGGCGCCTGTTTATCGCGGCGCGCGCCAGCTTGCTGGCCGACTGAAAACCGGGCGCACGCCCACAGCATCGCAACCATCATGTCCTTTTCCACCGATACCCCCGCCTTCACCCTGCACCGTGGCACGCGCCCGCTGCTGGTATCGATGCCGCATGTCGGCACGCACCTGCCGGCATCGGTCTCGCAGCGCCTGAGCGCCGAGGCCCGCACCGTGCCCGACACCGACTGGCACCTGGAACGCCTGTACGACTTCGCCCGCGAACTGGGCGCGTCGGTGCTGGCGGCCACGCACTCGCGCTATGTGGTCGACCTGAACCGTCCGCCCGACAACGCCAACCTGTATCCGGGCCAGGACACCACCGGACTGTGCCCGGTCGACACCTTCGACAAGACGCCGCTCTATGCCGACGGCAACGGTCCCGACGACGCGGAAATCGCCGCGCGCCGCGACGCGATCTGGCGCCCGTACCACCAGGCGCTGGCCGACGAGCTGGCACGGCTCAAGGCCGCGCATGGCACCGTCGCGCTGTGGGACGCGCATTCGATCCGTTCGGTGCTGCCGCGCTTCTTCGACGGCAAGCTGCCCGACTTCAACCTCGGCACCGCCAACGGCGACAGCTGCGACGCCGCGCTCGCCGGCCAGCTGCTGGAGCAGGCCAGCGCGGTGCCGGGCCATACCGCGGTGCTCAACGGCCGCTTCAAGGGTGGCTACATCACGCGGCAATACGGCAAGCCGGGCGAGGGCGTGCATGCGGTGCAGCTGGAGCTGTCGCAGTGCGCCTACATGAGCGAGGTCTATCCGTTCGCCTATGACGAGGCGCGGGCCACCGCGCTGCAGCCGGCGCTGCGCGGCATGCTGGCGACGGTGCTGGAGTTCGTTGAATCGCGGTGAAGCGGCAGGGGCGCTGTGCGCGCCCCGCTCAGGCCACGGCCAGCCCGAGGCGCAGGCGGTACAGCGATGTGCTCGCGGCAATGAACAACTCATTGCCCGCGGCGCCGCCGAAGGCAAGATTGCCAACTTTTTCCGGCACCGGGATCTGCGCCATCCGCGTGCCGTCGGGGTGGAACACCTGTACGCCGCTGGCACTGCTGGTGAACAGCCAGCCGCGCCGGTCGACGCGCAAGCCGTCCGGCAGTCCGGGCTCGATGACGGCGAACACGCGCGGCCGGGCCAGCACCCGCCCGGCAACGACGTCGAAGGCGACGATGTGGTGATGGGCCCCGTCGCGCAAGGCTGCCGAGGTATCCGAGACATAGAGTGTGTCTTCCGCGGGCGAGAAGGCCAGGCCGTTCGGCTCGTCGAGGAAGTCGCTGGCCACTTCCAGCGTGCCGGCGCCGGGATCGTAGCGGAAGACGTAGTTGTGCCGCAGTTCGGGATCGGCGCGATGGCCTTCCCGATCCGACACGATGCCATAAGGCGGATCGGTGAACCACAGCGTGCCATCGCGCTTGACGACGATATCGTTCGGCGAATTCAGCCGCCGCCCCTGATAGTGGCTGACCACCACCTCGTCCTCGCCCCAGCGCGACCCGTGCCGGCGCGTGCGCACGATGGCGCGGCGTCCGTGCGAGCAATGCAGCAGCGAGCCATCCGCCTCCAGCGCATGGCCGTTGGTAAATTCGACGCCGGTCCGCCACACCGACATGCCCTGCGCGGGGCTCCAGCACAGCATGCGGTCATTGGGGATATCGCTCCACAGCACCGCGCCGTCTTGCGGCAGCCACACCGGTCCCTCGCTCCAGGCGGCGCCGCCGGCCAGCCGCTCAAGCCGCGCACCGGCCAGTTGCAGCGCGCGTGCGCGTGCATCGAAAATCTGCACCGCTTCCATGTCGATCTCCATTGGCCACCGGATCACGCAGGCCGTCACACGAACTGCCACAGCACCAGGACCGACCCCAGCGCGGCGATGCCGGCGATGGTCGTCAGCACCGTCCAGCTCTTCAACCCATCGGCGACGTTCAGGCCGAGCATGCGCGTCACGATCCAGAAGCCGGCATCGTTGACGTGCGAAACCGCCATGCCCCCCGCGCCCATCGCCAGCCCGAGCAGCGCCAGGTGATTGGCGCCGGGCGATGCCTGCGCGACCAGCGGCGCGATGATGCCAGCGGTGGTCATCAGCGCCACCGTGGTCGGCCCCTGCGCCGCGCGCAACAGCATCGCCAGCAGGAAGGCAAGGATGGCCAGCGGCAGCCCTGACGATTGCAGCGACGTTGCCAGCGCCGGGCCGATCCCGGTCGACACCAGAACCTTCGCGAACGCGCCGCCGGCGCCGGTGATCAGGATCACCACCGACACGGCCGGGATCGCCGCGCCGGCCACCTCCGACACCGTCGCCAGCCGCGCGCCGCGCCGGATGCCGAGCAGGTAGGCGCAGAGCAGCAGGCCGAGCAGCAGTGCGACGTAGGGGATGCCGAGAAACATCAGCAGCGAACGGCCGACGGTTCCCGGCGGCAACAGGATCTGCGCCACCGTTCCGGCCAGGATCATCACGATCGGCAGCGCGATCAGCCCGGCAACGAGACCGGCGCCGGGAGGCGCGCCACTGCCGAGGCGCGCAGGTTCGTGATGGACCTGTGGCTCGTGCGGGAGACTGCGCGTAGCCTGGCCCAGTTCGCGGGCGATATCGGCGGCCATGGCGAACGGGCGCCGGCTCAGGCGGCTGGCCGCCAGCACCGTCACGACGCCGGTGACCAGCGCGACCGGCAGCCCGAGCAGCAGCAGGCGGCCGATGTCGATGCCCAGTTCACCGGCCACCGCCACCATGCCGGGATGCGGCGGCAGCAGCGCATGCACCACCAGCAAGACCGCGCACACCGGCAGGCCGATCGCCGCCAGCGCAATGCCGCGGGTGCGCGCGAGGCCGTAGAGCAGCGGCATCAGCATCATGACGCCGACCTCGAAGAACACCGGAATGCCCACGCCGAACGCGGTGCAGACCATGGCCAGCGGCACGCGCTTGTCGCCGAAGCGCTCGATCAGCCGATTGGCCAGCATCTGTGCGCCGCCGGACAGTTCGATCAGGCGCCCGATCATCGCGCCCAAGGCAATGATCACCGCGACATGGCCCAGCGTCTTGCCCAGCCCGCCCTCGATGGCATTGGCCAGCTCGGTCACGGGCACGCCCGCCGCGACGGCCACGCCGGTGGCCACCAGGATCAGCGCGAGGAAGGGGTGCACCCGTGCGATCAGAATCAAGGCCAGCAACAGCAGGATCGCTGTGGTACCGCCGAGTATCAGTAGTGCCACGTCTATGTCTCCGTGTCGACCTGCAATGCCGGCGTCGGTGGCGCGCCGGACGTGGACCGGGATTGCGAAGCAAAGCGCGCGATGCCCCAGCCGATGGGTGCGCGCCGATTGCCGGGATGCTGCGGATCGGGGCCCCAGATGGCCTGGTACGTGTCGATGCACCAGCCGGCCCGCTGCAGCGCCAGCGCCAGCACCGCCAGCGTGAGCCACCAGGCGAACAACAGCAGCGGCATCCAGCGCGGGGCATCGGCAAGCACCAGGCCAATGGCGATGGTTGCCAGCGCCAGCGGCAGCGAACTCCAGCCGATGCCCTTGTGCACGCACTCGAACACCACCCGGCGCGCGCTCATGTCGTAATGGTCACCGCGCAGGCAGGCGCTGGAGGGTCCGCCCTTGCTGCCGCGCAACAGCCCGCTGCACAACTGCAGCATGGCGCAACCCGCCAGCAGCCAGCCACAGGCGTGGTGCCAGAGCGCCAGTGGATGCGGCATGCCAGGGTGGCCGACGATCAGCAGCAAGCCTGCCGACATCAAAGCCATGCCGCTGCCCTGCAGCCACAAGTGGGCGTGCCACCAAGTCTTGCGATCCAGCTCGTCAGGCCACGCTTGCGATGGCAACACCTTGCAGAAGCGTGCCGCCAGCATGCCGAGCGGCAGCAGCACTCCCCAGCTCAGCACCATCAGACGACCGTGCCAGGCTACCGATGGCAGGATGTGGTGCGCGTCCGCGCGCGACAGCGGCTGGCCCAGCCATTGCGCGGGCCAACCCGGCAACACGGCGGCGGTGAGGATGCCTGCGCAAAGCGCGAGGCCGAGCGCCAGCGTCCAGCGCGCTAACGCTGGCAGAACGAGCGGCATGTCGTGTCTCCTGTTGTTGTTCTGATGTGCAGCGCGGGCACCACCTTCTGCGCTGCAGCGGCCCCGGATCGGAACGTGGTGGCAACTATAGCGAGCGGGGTACGATCCCTCTAATCAATTGATGGCATACCTGGTTCACCGCGGGTTATGGGCTGCTGAAATGGCTGCGCAAGGTAGCGCGGGTGAAAAAAGAAAAAGCCCGGCGTGATGTGAACTGCACCCCAAAAGTTGGACACCAACTTTTGGGGTGTTTTCATGTATAGGTACACCGAGCAGTTCAGACTGTCGGTCATCAAGGAATATCTGCGCGGGCAGGTAGGAGCTGGTGCGCTTGCCAAGCGCCATGGAATAGACGACGGGACGGTGCGACGCTGGGTGGCAGCCTATCGGCTGCACGGTGAAGCCAGCCTGAGGCGCAGGTACAAGACCTACAGCGCCGAGTTCAAGCTCTCGGTGCTTGAGCGGATGCGCCGCCAAGGCTTGTCGCATCGGGAAGTGGCGGCACTGTACGACATTCGCAATATCGGCGCCATTGGTGTGTGGGAACGCCAGTATGATGCTGGGGGTTTAGAAGCTCTGACGCCTCGGCCTAAGGGGCGGCGGCCCAGCAAGATGCCACAACGGACTCCCAAGACAAAGCCATCGCGGTCTTCAGACGACCGTACGCGCACACGCGAGGAACTCCTTGAAGAGTTGAACTACCTGCGCATGGAGAACGCGTACCTAAAAAAGCTCGAAGCCTTGGTTCAAGCGAGCAAGACATCTGCGCAACCCAAAAGGCGCAAATAGTGCTTGAGCTGAGGCAGCAGTACCCATTGTCCGGTTTGCTGAGGGTGGCGGGGCTGGCGCGCAGCACCTTCTACTACCAGCAGGCAGTGCTCCAGGCGCAGGACAAGTATGCGGAGCTGAAAACGCGCATTCGCGAACTCTTCGCCCGACACATGGGTCGTTATGGCTACCGCCGCATCACAGCGGCGATCCGGCAAACCGGTACGGTCGTCAACCACAAGACGGTTCAGCGGCTCATGCACGAGATGGGATTGAAGTCGTTGGTCCGGCCGAAGAAATACCGATCCTACAAGGGCATGGTGGGTCGTGTCGCGCCCAACGTTCTGCAACGGCGATTCCACGCCAAACGCGCGAATCGGAAGTGGGTAACCGACGTGACCGAGTTCAACGTGGCCGGCGAGAAGCTCTACCTTTCCCCGGTGCTGGACCTGTACAACGGCGAGATCATCGCCTACGAGACTGCCCGCAGGCCCGCCTTTGAGATGGTGAGGAATATGCTGAAGAAGGCGTTCCGCCGCCTCGGCCCGAAGGATCGACCCGTACTGCATTCCGATCAGGGCTGGCAGTATCAGATGCCGGCCTATCAGCGAATGCTCAAAAAGCGCAGCGTCCGTCCCAGCATGTCGCGCAAGGGCAATTGTCTGGACAACGCCGCCATGGAAAGCTTCTTCGGCACCCTGAAGTCCGAATTCTTCTACCTGAACAAATTCGCCAGCGTCGAGAAACTACAGCAAGGCCTGGCCCAATACATTCACTACTACAATCACGACCGCATCAAACTCAAACTAAAAGGGCTGAGTCCCGTGAAGTACAGGACTCAGCCCTCTCAAGCCTAGCCAATCACTGTCCAACTTTTTGGGGTCAGTTCAGATGCCGGGCTGCAGCGAACGCGGGTGTGCAGTCTTACTTCTTCACCACGTGCTTGTTCGCCTTGCTGCCGGTGACCTCGTTGTACTTGTCCACATAGACCTCGAACAGCTTGCGGATCGAGCGCCCGATCTTGGCGTAGTCAGCTTCGTTCAGATTGGCCAGCGAGACCCGCCCGGACGGATGGCGGGTGCCGAAGCCGCGGCCCGGCAGCAGCACCACGCCGGCCTCGTCGGCGAGCTGGAACAGCAGCTCGTTGGGCTCGACCGAATTCAGCACCCACTTGACGAACTCCGGTCCGATCGCCTTGCCGCCGAGCTGTTCCAGATCGAGCAGCGTGTAGTAGTCGACGGCATTGGGGTCGTCACTGTCCGGCGCGATGCCGATCTCGCGGTACAGCGCGGCCTTGCGGCTGCGGATCAGCCGCTTCATCGCGTTCTTGTAGTGGTCCGGCGTATCCATCAGCGAGAACAGCGAGAACAGCACCATCTGCACCTGCTGCGGCGTCGACAGGCCGGCGGTGTGGTTCAGCGCCACCGTGCGGCTGTCGGCAACCAGGCGGTCGATGAACTTGAGCTTGTGCGGCTCGGTGGTGATCGAGCTGTAGCGCTTGTCGAGTTGCTGGCGGGTCGCGTCCGGCAGCTTGCCGATCTGCAGGTCGAAGATGTTGTCGCGGTGCGTGGCGATCACGCCCAGGCGCCAGCCGGTCGCGCCAAAGTACTTGGAGAAGGAATACACCAGGATGGTGTTGCGCGGGCACATGGCGAACAGCGAGACGAAGTTGTCGGCGAAGGTGCCGTAGACATCGTCGGTCAGGATGATCAGGTCCGGGCGCTCCTCGATGATCGAGGCCAGGTATTCCAGGCTCTCGTCGCTCATGCGCACCGATGGCGGGTTGCTCGGGTTGACCAGGAAGAAGGCCTTGACCTTGGGATCGCGCAGCTTGTCGAGCTGCGCTTTCGAATACTGCCAGCGCGACTCCGGATCGGCGTCGACCGACAGCTCCACCAGCTGGTAGTCGTTCAGTTCCGGGATCTCGATATACGGCGTGAAGATCGGCATGCCCAGCGCGATGGTATCGCCGGCCTTGAGCAGGTGATTCTCGCGGATGGTGTTGAACAGGTAGGTCATGGCCGCGGTGCCGCCTTCCACCGCGAACAGGTCGAACTCGCCGATGAACGGATGGTTGCCGATCATCTCCTTGCGGATGTACTGGCTGACGATGGTTTCCGACAGCTTCAGCATGCGGTCGGGCACCGGATAGTTGCAGGCCAGGATGCCTTCGCACATCTCGTAGAGGAAGTCGCCCGCGCTCAGGCCGAGCTGGTCGCGCACGTACGAGACCGCACCGGCCAGGAACCTGACCCCCGGGGTGTCGGCGAATTCGCGCGCGAACAGGTCGAAGCGCTCCTCGATGCCTTCGCGGCGCGGGAAACCGCCGACGCCCTCGGGCATGTACGAGAACGAGCGTTCCGATTCGCGCATCGCGAACAGGCCCAGCTGCCAGAAGCCGTGGCGCGGCACCGTCGCCAGGAAATTGGGGTTGCCGCGGCCGGCGTTGAGCATCAGCCGCTCGGCGTCGCTGCTGGCCAGCTTGATCAGTTCATCCTTCAGTTCGAACGGCGAGAGGCTGGACAGCTTGGAGATATCGAACTTGCTCATGGCTTGCTCCTGTGTAGACGCTTGTCGGTCGGGTTGGCGGGCCGGCACCAGCGGCACGGCCCGCGCAGTAGCGGAGGGGGCAAAGGGAATTGCGCTAGACCAGGCCCACCACCAGCGGGCCCAGCAGCGTCAGCAGCACGTTGGCGAGCGCATAGGTGATGGCGAACGGCACCGTCGGCACCGGGCTTTCGGCCTTGTCCAGGATGCCGCCGAAGGCGGGGTTGGCGCTGCGCGAGCCCGACAGCGCGCCGGCCAGCAGCGCGGCGTTGTCATACCTGAGCACGTAGCGGCCGAACAGCATGGTCAGGAACAGCGGCAGCAGCGTTACCACCGCGCCCAGGATGAAGATGGTCAGGCCGCTCTGGCGCAGCGTGGTCACGGCCTGCAGGCCGGAATTGATGCCGACGATGGCGACGAACGCGGCCAGGCCGAAGTCCTTCAGCAGCTGGCACGCGGCGGTCGGCATGGCGCCGAACATCTTGTGCTTGGAGCGGGCCCAGCCGAACACCAGCCCGGACAGCAGCGCGCCGCCGCCGGCGCCCAGCGTCAGCGGAATCGAGCCGACGCGCCACACCAGCAGGCCCACCAGCAGGCCCACCAGCACGCCGGCGCCGAAGTAGACGAAGTCCGTCTTCTCGCTGGGCACCAGTTCATAACCGGCGTTCTCGGCCGCGCGCTTGGTGTCGGCCGGGGTGCCGTAGATAGTGATGACGTCGCCGTGCTGCAGCTTCAGTTCGGGCAGCAGGGGCAGCGGGTGGTCGTAGCGCTCGATGCGCTCGATATAGACGCCGTGGCGCATGTCGCGCCCGACCATGTCGACGATCTCGGCCACGGTCTTGTTGTTCATGCCCTTGGCAGTGAACACCACGTTGCGCGACTGCATCACCGCGCCCATGCCGTCGGCGTCGGCCACTTCTTCGCCGATCTGCGCGGCGGTCGGCACCATGGCATCGCGGCGTCCCACCAGCAGCACCAGGTCGTCGTGCTGCAGCACCAGGTCCTGCGTGACGTCGAGCTGCTTGCCGCCGCGCTGTACTTTCTCAACGGTGACCAGGTCCTCGCCGCCCATCTCCAGCTGTGCGACGGTCTGCCCGGTCGCATCGTTGATGCGATAGAGCCGGCCGACCAGCCGCGGCAGCGCGCCGCGCTGGCCCGGGCCGTACTGCGGCAGGCCGCCGTTGAGCCGGGCCTCGACCTTCTTGGCATCGGTCTTCAGGTCCGACTTCATGAAGCGCGGCAGGATGTTGACGCAGACGATGATCGCGCCGAGCGAGCCGAACACATAGGTCACCGCATAGCCGATGGCGACGTTGGCCTGCATCGTCTTGACCTGGTCGGGCGGCAGCCCCAGCTTGGTGATGGCGTCGCCCGCGGTGCCGATGATGGCCGACTGCGTCATGCCGCCGGCGGCCAGGCCCGCCGCGAGGCCCTTGTCGAGATGGAACAGCTTGGCCAGCACCACCACCGTGACCAGTCCGCACACCGCCATGAACACCGCCATGGCGATCTCGCGCAGCGAGCTGCGGTTCAGCGAGTTGAAGAACTGCGGGCCGCTTTCGTAGCCCACCGCGTAGATAAAGACCGCGAACATCACCGCCTTGACGCCGTTGTCGATCTCGACGCCGACCTGGCTGATCACCACCGCGGCGAGCAGCGAGCCGGCCACGCCGCCCAGCTGGAAGCGCCCGAAGGTGATCTTGCCGATCGCATAGCCGACCGCCAGCGCAAGGAACAGCGCGGATTCGGGCGACTTCTGGAAAATCTCATGCAACCAATCCATCTAAGGCTCCTGGAAAGAGTGAGGCAGGTTGGGCGAGTTGTGGCATCCGGGCGTGGGGGCGCTGGGACTCGGCCTCGCGGGCGGCGCGCGTGCAGGTGCCGCGGTGCGTGACGCGGCATACCGTCCCTGGGCGCGAGGGCGATCATGGCGACGCGGTCCGTTTGCGCTGTCGGCACGCAGGCAACACGTGCGACGGCATGGCCGTGTCGAGGCAGCGAAACGATTATCTCTGCCGCTCCGGGGGCGGCGTAGTGAAAGCTTTTGTCGGTGAATTAAACGCAGTCAACATTGCGCGCGCGGATGGCGCGGCTGCGCGGAGCGGGCTGGATGGCGCGGCGCAAAGGCGCGGCGCGTACCCGCCGAAGGGAGGGCGCCGCCGCCTCACCCGGACCGGTGCGGCGGCAGGGACGAATGCGCCGGGCTCAGCGCCCGCCGGCCAGGCGCGCTTCGATATGCTTGGCGCGCTCCAGCGAGCCCGGGTGCGAACTCAGCATGCTCGATTGCCCGCCATCGAGCGTCGACATCTTGCGGAACGCCGACGCCAGCGCCTGGCGGTTGGCGCCGTTCTTCGTCAGCAGGTCAAAGGAATAATCGTCGGCCGCGGTTTCCTGGCGCTGCGAGAACTGCGCATTGACGAACTGCTCGGCCAGCGCGCCGATCTGCGACGACGACAGCGCCGTCAGCGAAGCAATGCCGGTCGACCCCAGCAAGCCGCGCGCCGCGGCCGCGGTGTAGGCTACCTGCATCGCCGCCTTGGTGTGGCCCAGCGCCACATGGCCGATCTCGTGGCCGACCACGCCGCGCACCTCGTCGTCGCTGAGCAGGTCCATCAGCCCGCTGTAGACCCGCACGCAGCCGTTGGCCATGGCCCAGGCGTTGATGTCCTTGGTCATGTAGACCTTGGCGTCGAGCGGCAGCCCGGTATTGCCCAGGCCGCTCATCACGGTGGCCAGGCGCCGGGCATAGGTGCTGCCGGCCGGCGCGATGGTGTTCTTCTTGTCCATCTCGGCGCAGGACTGGTCCGACAGCGTCTTGACGTTGCTGTCCGACAGCGTCGCGGCGGTAAACAGGCTGCCGCCGGCCTGGGTCAGGCTTTCCATGTTGGCGCCGGCACAGCCGGCCAGCAGAGTGGCGCAGGCGAGGACGGGCAGGGTCAGTCGGCTCATGGTCGCTCCGGGATAGCGGGGATAAACGGGATGGCAATGCCCTAGGATAGGCAGCCACGCCCGCAGGTACCAGTGGGCGCTGTCCGACACACCTTGAAACGTCGGCCGGAAGGCATCGCAGGTATAAGCGATGTGACGGAACCGGCTGGAGATTCAGGGCTGCCGGCCATTAATATTTGTAAGTACAATTAATCGTGTGACCATCGAATTCGATCCCGCTAAGCGAGACAAGACCCTGGGCGAACACGCGGCGAGGCACGCCGCATCATCAGCATGAGGAAAGCCAATGAACGGGAACAAGCGCGCTACTTCCACCACCTGGGTTGATCCCGATGACGCGCCGGAGTTGACTGACGAGTTTTTCAAGCAGGCCGACTTGCTGCATGGGGACAAGCTCGTCAAACGAGGGCGCGGCCGTCCACGCGGTACCACCAAGACCGCCACGACTGTACGCCTGGATGACGATGTCCTCGAGGCGTTGAAGGCAAGCGGACCGCGCTGGCAAACGCGGCTCAATGTCCTGGTTCGCGACTGGCTGAAGACGCACAAGCTCGACGAAATCGAGGTCTGAGCAGGAGCCGGCCTTATGTGGACGGCTTATTGGCTGATTGCTTTGGAAGGAAATCTGGTGCCCGGGGTCGGACTCGAACCGACACGCCTTGCGGCGGGGGATTTTGAGTCCCCTGCGTCTACCTGTTTCACCACCCGGGCAGGTGTGACGGCATCGGAACCGATGCCGGGCTGAGCCGGGGATTATGCCGGAAATCCCGCTGCCGGACAACCGGCGCCGGGCCGGTCCGGGGTCACGCAAATCCGGTAGCATGGCGTCCAGTCCTGCGCCCGCCAACCGTACCGATTGCGCCGACCCCGACCGCCATGACCGACCCAGACTTGCTTGCGCGCCTTGCCAGCCTGCCTTCGCAGGACCCCGCCTTCTATGACCGCGAGTACAACAACCGCGCCAATGTGCCGGACAACCCGGCGCACCTGGCGCGCTGGGCGCAATGGTCGGCGCAGGTGCGCGCACGCGGCCATTTCCTGGCGGACCTGAGCTATGCCGGCGCGGACTCGCGCCATGCGTCCGGCGAGACCCTGGACTACTTCCCCGCGCAGCGCGCCAACGGGGCCTTGCCGCCGCTGCTGGTGTTCGTGCACGGCGGCTATTACCGCGCGCTGGACAAGCACGACCACAGCTTCGTCGCCAGCGCGCTGCCGGCGCTGGGGGTGTCGGTGGCGGTGGTCAACTACACGCTGGTGCCGGCGGCGACGGTGCCGGAGATCGTGCGGCAGGTGCTGCGCAGCGTGGCCTGGCTGTACCGGCAGGCGGACCGTCTCGGCCACGATCCGGACCGGCTGTTCGTGGCAGGGCATTCGGTGGGCGGCCACCTGGTGGCGATGCTGATGGCCGCGCGCTGGCCGCAACTGGGGGCGGATCTGCCTGAGGGACTGGTGCGGGGCGGCCTTTCGGTCAGCGGACTGTACGACCTGGAGCCGCTGCGGCGCGCGGCCTTCCTGCAGTGCGACCTGCAGCTGTCGGAAGCCGATGTCGCGCGGCTCTCGCCCGCGTACATGGCGCCCGCCGGCGATGCGCCGCTGGCGATCGCGGTGGGCGAGCTGGAGGCGGACGAATATCACCGCCAGCATGCGCTGATCCGCGCGGCGTGGCCGGCCAAGGTGGCGCATCCGGCGGCGAGCGACCTGGTGCTGCCGGACTGCCATCACTTCAATGTGCTGGACAGCCTGGCCAGCGCGGACGGCGCGCTGACGCAAGCGGTGCTGCGCCTGGTAGGGCGCTGAGCCGCCACCGCGCGCCGGGCTTCAGCCCTCCAGCACGCGCAGCAGCGACGAGGTATCGTCCTTGCCCCAGCCCTTTTCCATCAGCGTGCGCAGTTGCGCCGAGGTGGCCTGCATCGCGGGCAGGTCCAGGCCGATTTCCTCGGCGATATCGCGCGCCAGGCCGAAGTCCTTGTCGTGCAGCCGCGCCTCGATGCCGGCGGCGAAGTTGCGCGCCACCATCTTGGGGCCCATCAGGTCGAGCATGCGGCTGCCGGCCATGCCGGTCGCCATGGCCTCGAACACGCGGCCGGTGTCGACCTCCTGCGCGGCGGCAAAGCGCATCGCTTCGGCAATGCCCTCGATATTGACCACCTGGGCGATCTGGTTGCACAGCTTGGCGACCTGGCCGGCGCCGTGGTCGCCGATATGGGTGATGGTCCGGCCCAGCCGCTCGAGCAGCGGGCGCACGCGCTCCAGTATCTCGGCCTTGCCGCCGACCATGATGGTCAGCGTGCCGGCCTCGGCGCCCATGGTGCCGCCCGACACCGGGCAGTCGAGCGCCTCGATGCCGCGCGCGGCCAGCGCCGTGGCGATCTCGCGCGTGACGATGGGGGAGATCGTGCTGTGGTCGACGCAGATGGTGCCGGGCGCGGCACCGTGGATCACGCCCTGCGCGCCCAGCAAGACTTCCCGCACATCTTCGGACGAGGTCACGTTGGTGAAGACCACGCTGGCGCCGCGCGCCGCCTCGGCCGGGGTGAAGAACGGTTCGGCCCCCAGCGCGCGCGCGGCCTCGGCCGCCTCCGGGCGGCGCACGAAGGCGCGCACGGTGTGGCCGGCGGCCAGCAGGTGGCGCACCATGTGCGAGCCCATGGCGCCCAGGCCGATAAAGGCGACGGTGACGGGGGTGGGAGTCGTGCTCATGCCATGCTTCCTTTGTTGATGCGTTGATGCGGCGGGCTACTTGTCGCCCGCATAGGCAAACTTGCCGTTGCGGATCACCCCCATCACGCGCGAACGCTGGTCGAAGCCCTGGTGGTCCTTCGGGTTCAGGTTCATCACGCCATTGGGGATGGTGAGATTGGTGGTGGTTTCCAGCGCGTCGCGCATGGCCGCGCGGAACTCGCGCGTGCCGGGCTGGGCCCCGCTCTTCAGCGCGCGGCGGGCGGCGTCATCGAGCAGCATCCAAGCGCCCCAGGCATCGCCGGCGAACTGCGTCACGCTGTCGGCGCCGTACTTGGCTTCGTAACGATTGACGAAGTCCAGCGCGACCTTGCGCACCGGATGGCTCTCGGGCAGCTGGCGCGCGACCACCACCGGCCCGGTCGGGAACAGCGTGCCTTCCACGTCCTTGCCGCCCATGCGCAGGAAATCCCAGGTGGCAATGCCGTGGGTCTGGTAGACCTTGCCCTTGTAGCCGCGCTCGCCCAGCGTCTTCTGCGGCAGCACCGACGGCGTGCCGGCGCCGGCGATCAGGATCGCGTCGGGGTTGGCCGCCATCAGCTTGAGCACCTGGCCGGTGACCGAGGTGTCGTTGCGCGAGAAGCGCTCGTTGGCGACGACCTTGAGCTTGCGGACTTCGGCCAGCCTGGAGAACTCGCGCCACCAGCTTTCGCCGTAGGCGTCGGCAAAGCCGATAAAGCCGACCGTCCTGACGCCGTGGTTGCTCATGTACTCGGTCAGCACGGTGGCCATGTGCGAGTCGTTCTGCGGCATCTTGAAGGCCCAGCGGCGCTTGGCGTCGCTCTGCGGCTCGACGATGGCGGCCGAGGCGGCCAGCGCCACCATCGGGGTCTCGCCCTCGGCCACGGCGTCGAGCGCGGCGATGGCGGTGGGCGTGATGTTGGGGCCGACGATCACGTCGACCTTTTCCTCGGAAATCAGCTTGCGCACGTTGCGCACCGCGGCGGCCGGGTCGGTGCCGTCGTCGAGGATGATGTAGTGCGCCTTCTGGCCGCCCAGCGTCTGCGGCCACATCAGCACGGTGTTCTTGGACGGGATGCCGATCGAGGCGGCCGGCCCGGTGGTGGACACATCGATGCCGACGCGGATATCGGCATGGGCGGCGCCGGCAAGGCACAGCGCGGCGGCAAGCAGCAAGGGGCGCAGGGGCAGCTTCAGCATGGTCTCCTCCGTTCTTATATGTGACGGAAAGGATAGCCGAACTCGGCCGGCGGGGCACCGTGGCCCCGCCGCGGCAATGTCAGCGCACGCCCAGGCGCCAGAGTGAGGTCACTTCCGCCGAGCGCGCCGCATGCAGCGGGTCGGCCGCGTCGGTTGCGCGCGGGTGGCGCGGGCGGATGTCGGAGCGGCCCAGCACCTTCAGCCCCGCCGCCTCGATCCAGCCCGTCAGTTCGTCGCGCTGGCGCAGGCCCAGGTGCTCGGCCAGGTCGGACAGCAGCAGCCAGCCCTCGCCGCCGGGTTCCAGGTGCCCGGCCAGCCCTTGCAGGAAGCCGCGCAGCATGGCGCTGTCCGGGTCATAGACCGCGCGCTCCACCGGCGAACTGGGCCGTGCCGGCACCCACGGCGGGTTGCACACCACCAGCGGCGCGCGGCCCGGCGGGAACAGGTCGGCCTCGATCACCTCGACCTGCGCGGCGTAGCCGAGCCGGGCGATGTTCTCGCGCGCGCAGGCCAGCGCGCGCGGGTCCTGGTCGGTGGCGACCACGCGCTGCACGCCGCGGCGCGCCAGCACTGCGGCCAGCACGCCGGTGCCGGTGCCGATGTCGAAGGCCAGCGTCTTCGCCGGCAGCGGCTCGGCCGCGACCAGGTCGACGTACTCGCCGCGCACCGGCGAGAACACGCCGTACCACGGGTGGATGCGGTCTTCCAGCGCCGGGATCTCGACGCCCTTCCTGCGCCACTCGAACGCGCCGATCATCCCCAGCAGCTCGCGCAGCGAGGCCACGTAGGGCTCGCCGGCCGGGCCGTAGACCTGCTCGCACGCCTCCTGCACATCGGGCGCGCGGCGCAGCGGGATCTGGTGGCCGGCCTCGAACGGCAGCAGCAGCATGCCCAGCGTGCGCGCGCGCTGCGACTGCGCCAGCCGGTGCAGGTGGAAGGCCTCGGTGGGCGACGCGGCCTGGCTCTTGTCCCGGATCTTGTGGCCGGGGCGGCTGGCCTTCTTGGGCTTGCGCTCGGTGCGGCGGGCCAGCGCGTTCAGCAGCTGGCGCGCGTTCTGGAAATCGCCCCGCCACAGCAGCGCGGTGCCTTCGCAGGCAAGTCGGTAGGCGCTGTCGGCGCTGGTGGTGTCGTCGGCGACGACCACGCGCCGCGGCGGCGGCAGGCCGGCCTCGGAGCGCCAGGCGGCGCTGTGCTCGACGCCGTTTTCGGTCCAGTGGATGCGGGGCAGGTCGCTCACAGGACCTCCGGACGGCAGGTGGGGATGTGCAGGGCAGGCATCGTGGCTTGATTCTTATATAGAGCGGGGCGGCAGCGGTGCCGCCTCACAGTTCGTAGGCTTCGTGTTCGCCGGACATGGCCTGCTCGACCAGCTTGCGGTTGAGCGTCGGCGAGAACAGTTCGATGAAGGTGTAGACAAAGCTGCGCAGGTAGGCCCCCTGCTTGACGGCCAGGTGGGTCACATTGCTGCCGAACAGGTGCCCGGCGGCAATGCCGCGCAGGTTGCGGTCGCGCTCGGCATCATAGGCGACGCCGGCGACGATGCCCACGCCCAGCCCGATTTCCACATAGGTCTTGATCACGTCCGCGTCGATGGCCTCGAGCACGATGTCCGGCGCCAGGTGGCGCAGCGCGAAGGCCTTGTCGATCTTGGTGCGCCCGGCAAAGTTGGCGTCGTAGGTGATCAGCGGGTAACCCATCAGGTCTTCCAGCGCCAGGTGCTTCTTGTCCAGCAGCGGGTGCTCGGGCGGCGTAATCACCATATGGGTCCACTGGTAGCCCGGCAGCGACACCAGGTTCTTGTCGCTGGAGATGCCTTCGGTGGCGATGCCGATGTCGGCCTGGTCGTGCAGCAGCATATCGGCGATCTGGGCCGGGTTGCCCTGCTGGATCGACAGCCGCACCTTGGGATAGCGCTTGGTGAACTCGCTGATCACGCGCGGCAGCGCATAGCGCGCCTGCGTGTGCGTGGTGGCGATGGTGAAGTTGCCCTGGTCCTGTGCCGCGTAATCCATACCGACGCGCTTCAGGCTTTCCACCTCCTGCAGGATCTTCTCCACGGAACTGAGAATGCGGCGGCCGGGCTCGGTCAGGCTGCGGATGCGCTTGCCGTGGCGCGTGAAGATATCCACGCCCAATTCTTCTTCCAGCTCGATGATGGCCTTGGATACGCCTGGTTGTGACGTATAGAGCGCTTTAGCGGCCTCGGTCAGGTTGTAGTTCTGCCGGACGGCTTCCCGCACGAAGCGAAACTGGTGCAAGTTCATATATCTGCGTTCGTATAAACAAACAACTTCTTATTAGTTTGAGGTATGAGGCCAGTTTATTACGATTCTCGAACTTTGTTAATGAACGGCCTGCCCTCGGTGCGCCTTCTCGCCGCAACCTGCTGGACGGCGAGATCCGCGGGCCACGCCACACCGAGTCCCCCATGTCCCTGGCCTATACCGTATCTGGTCTGTTCGTAGGCGTCCTCGTCGGCCTGACCGGCGTGGGAGGGGGCTCGCTGATGACGCCGCTGCTGACGCTGCTGTTCGGCTTCTCGCCAGCCACCGCGGTCGGCACCGACCTGGCCTTCGCGGCCATCACCAAGGGGTTTGGCACCATCGCGCATCGCGCCCACGGCCACGTGCAGTGGCAGGTGGTGCGGCGCCTGTGCATCGGCAGCCTGCCGGCAGCCGTCGCCGCCATCCTGGTGCTGAAGAGCGCCGGCGAGCTCGACGGCCGGTGGCTGCATGCGATCCGCGTGACCATCGGCGTGTCGGTGCTGCTGACGGTGCTGTCGCTGCTGTTCCGCCGCCAGATGCTGGCCTGGCTGGAACGCAACCCGCGCTTCCAGCTGCATGGCCGCAAGCAGGTCATCGCCACCG